>JBOGTA010000118.1:0-16386 GCA_050695855.1 Candidatus Limnocylindria bacterium | reverse complement strand
GGTCGGTGACGGCAGCGTTCGGATCGTGGTTGGACACGGAACCATGCCTCCTAGCGGTCGGAAATGGAATGCTGAATGGATGATTGCGCCGGGAGTGTAGCGCGACTGGCTCTCCGCCCGCGAGGGGCGGTCAGCCGCCGCCGAACAGGTCCGCCAGCAGGGCCGGCGGGGTCTCCTCCAGCTGATCGTAGCGGCACGAATTGGGCCGCCGGTCGGGACGCCATCGAATGAACGTGGTGGCGTGCCGAAATCGGTCGCCCTGGAGGTGGTCGTAGGCGACCTCGCACACGCGCTCGGGTCGGAGCGGCTCCCACGACAGGTCCTTCCCCCGGTTCCAGCGGCTCGTGGCGCCGGGCATCCGCCGCCCTTCCCATTCCACTTCGGCTTCCCTCCAGGAGCGCCACGGGTGTCCCTTCAGGGCGTTGCGGCGAAGCGGCGCCAGCTCATCGACCAGCTCGCGGCGCCGCGCCTCGGTGAACGAGCTGGTCACCCCGACGTGCTGCAGCTCGCCGGCGGAGTCGTACAGCCCGAGCAGAAGTGAGCCCACCATGGTGCCCGGGCCACGCTTGTGCCAGCGGAAGCCGGCCACCACACAGTCCGCGGTGCGCTGGTGCTTGACTTTGACCATCTCCCGCTTGCCCGCCACGTAGCCCTGGTCGGCCTGCTTGGCGATCACGCCGTCCAGCCCGGCTCCTTCAAACACGGCAAACCATCGCTGAGCGGTTTCTGGGTCGGCGGTCGCCGGCGTGAGACGAACCGATGGCGGCGGCTTCGCCAGCCGACGCTCAAGACGGGCTCGCCGCTCGCCAAAGGGTTGCTCCCGAAGGTCTCGGTCTCCGTCAGCCAACAGGTCGAACGCCACGTACGACGCCGGGCTGGTCGCCGCCAGCATGGCGACCCGCGACGCGGCCGGGTGGATGCGCAGGAGCAGCGCCTCGAACTCGAGGCCGCCCTCGGTCGCGATGACAATCTCGCCATCCAGGACGAACCGGTCGGCGGCGCGCCCGATCGATCGCAGGGGCTCCTCGAGCTCCGGGAAGTAGCGGTTGAGCGGCTTGAGGTCACGGCTCTGGATGTAGACCTCGGGTCCGTCGCGGTAGACGAGGGCCCGAAAACCATCCCACTTCGGCTCGTACCGCCACGCAGGACCGATGGGGATCTCCGGCTGGGGCTTGGCCAGCATCGGCTCGATGGGCGGTGCGATGGGGAAGCCCATGCCGGGAATGGTAGCGGGCCGCTGCCCCATACTCGGAAGCGATGGGCATCAGCCTGCGATTCCTCGGTGCAGCCGGCGGCGTGACCGGATCGCAATACCTGCTGACCGTCGGTGACCGGCGGATCCTCATCGACTGCGGCCTCTTCCAGGGCGGGATGGAGGAGATCGCGCGGAACCGGATGGGATTCGCGTATCCGCCCGACAGCATCGATGCCGTTCTCCTGACCCACGCCCACAACGACCACGTCGGGCGCCTGCCGGCCTTGGTGCGTTCCGGATTCCAGGGGCCTGTGTACGCGACCTCGGCCACTGGTGACCTGGCCGAAATCGTCCTCACCGATAGCGCGCACCTCCAGGCCTATGCTGCCGAGCGTTGGGCTCGCCACCACCCGGAGGCCGCGCTGGCGTCCGATGCCGCGCCGGCCGCCGCTGCAGTCGCAGCCGCCGCGCCGACCGGGACCTCGGAGAGCGCGGCGACCGAGTTGGAGATGGCCGCGATCGCGGCTCGCGCGGAACGCCCTCCTCATATGGAAACCCGGACCCGCGCGCCACTCTTCGACGTCCAGGACGTGGCGCGCACCATAGACCTGGTGCGTCCGATCGCCTACGCCGCGCCCACTGCCGTGGTTCCCGGAATCGAGGCCACCTTCCACGACGCAGGGCACATCCTCGGGTCCGCCATCATCGAGGTGACCGCTCGCGATGCCGATGGATCGACTGCGAGCATCGTGTTCTCCGGCGACCTGGGCAGGACCGATACCCCCATCCTCCGCGACCCGGCGCCACTGACCCACGCCGACTATGTGATCGTGGAGTCGACGTACGGCGACCGCGAGCACGGCGACCAGGACCACGCGGTCGGCGACCTGGTCGAGGTCATTACCGATGTCGCCCGCTCCGGCGGCGTGCTGCTCATCCCGGCCTTCGCCATCGGGCGCACCCAGCACCTGGTCTGGGTCCTCGACAGCCTGGTGCGGGCGGGCCGCATTCCGCGTCTGCCGCTGTTCATCGACTCGCCGATGGCCTGCGAGGCGAACGGGGTGTACTACCGCCACACCGAGGACTACGACCCCGAAACCCTGGCGCTCCTGCAGTCTGGCGATTCGCCGCTCCAGTACCCGGGGCAGGCGTGCACCAGCAGCGTCGAGGAGTCGAAGGCCATCATCGGCAGCCCTCGCCCGTTCGTCCTGGTCGCGGCATCGGGCATGCTGACCGGCGGCCGGATCCTCCACCACCTCAAGGACCTGCTCCCCGATCAGCGCGCCACGCTGCTGTTCATCGGCTACCAGGGCGAGGGAACCCTGGGCCGGCATCTGCAGGATGGCGGCAAGGAGGCACGGATCGACGGCGCCAGCTGGCCGGTCCGCTGCCGCATCCGTACCATCTCAGGCTTTTCGGCCCATGCCGACATGGACGAGCTGGACGCCTGGATTCGGCACTTCGGGGACGCCGGACGCGCGGAGGGCCGACCGCGCGTGGTGTACGTCACGCATGGCGAGCCGACCGGCGCCGCGGCGTTCGCGACTCGGATCCACGACTCCCTGGGAGTGGTTGCCCAAGTCCCGGCTCTGGGCGAGACGGTGACGCTCAACGAGTGACGCTCAACGGGTGACCATCCACCTCTGAGCCGGCGGCCGCTACCATCGGGCCATGTCACCGAGCCCGGAAGGCCCGTCCCGACCCGTCGTCAGCCTCCTGACCGACTTCGGTGTCCGCGACCCGTCGGGCGCCATCTGCGAGGGGGTCATCGTGGGCATCTGTCCCCAGGCGACGGTGATCCACATCA
Organism: Candidatus Limnocylindria bacterium; assembly: GCA_050695855.1. Taxonomy (GTDB): domain Bacteria; phylum Chloroflexota; class Limnocylindria; order QHBO01; family QHBO01; genus DASTEQ01. Next base: position 13,384 of record JBOGTA010000118.1, on the reverse strand, counting down.
GCCACGAGGTCACGAAATACGCCATCCGCGACGGAGCCCTCATGCTGTGGTGCGCGCTGCCGTTTCTCCCGGTCGGGATCCACATCGCGGTCGTCGATCCGGGGGTCGGGACCCTGCGACGCCCAGTTGGCATCCGCGTCGGCCGGGGTGACGTCCTGGTCGGGCCCGACAATGGCCTGCTGCGGCCGGCCGCTCGGCGGCTGGGTGGCATCCAGTCCGTTCACGAGCTGACGAGCGAGGCGCATCGGCTCCACCCGGTCAGCACCAGCTTTCATGGGCGCGACATCTTCGCCCCGGCGGCCGCCCACCTCGCCTGCGGGCTGCCAATCGAGGCCCTGGGACCGGTAATCGATCCGAGCGACGTTGTCGATCTGGTCATTCCCGATGCGAAGCCGATCCCCGGCGGGGTCGCCAGCAGCGTGGTCTACATCGACACCTTCGGCAACTGCAAGCTGGCCGGTCTGCGAGATGACCTGGAGGCGGTCGTCGGACCGATGCGGCCCGGCCGCGCGGTGCGCTTCCAGTCCGATGGTGCGGCGGAGCGCCGCCTGCGCTGGGCCGATACCTTCGGAGACGTGGCGGTCGGCGAGCCGATGCTGTACGTCGACTCCTACGATCGCCTGACCCTGGCCGTCAACCAGGGAAGCGCCGCCAGCCAGCTGGGCTTGGATCAGGACCACGCGATCCGGATCCTGGTCGAATGACACGCCACGCGTGACCGAGCCGGTCGCCGTCGTCGAAGGGCTGACGTTCCGCTACCGCCGCCGCCCGGAACCGGCCCTGCGGGACATCTGGCTCGAGGTAGCGCCTGGTGAAGTGCTCCTGGTGGCGGGACCGTCGGGATGCGGCAAGTCGACCCTGATCCGCGCGTTGAATGGGCTCATCCCCCATGCCTATCACGGAGAGCTGATCGGCAGCGTTCGCATCGCAGGCCAGCCGACGGACACGACGGCGTTGCGCGGATTGGCAACCCTGGTCGGAACGGTGCTCCAGGACCCGGCCCGCCAGCTGGTGGCCTCGACCGTGCCGGCCGAGCTGACCTTTGGCCCCGAGAACCTGGGCGTGGATCGCGAAGAGACCGGGCGCCGCCTGGCGCGGGTGGCGACGTCCAGCGGACTCGCGCCCCTGATGGACCGCACGACCGACGAGCTATCGGGCGGCGAGAGTCAGCAGGTCGCCATCGGCGGTGCCCTCATGCTCGAACCGAAGCTGCTGGTCCTGGACGAGCCGCTGGCCAACCTCGATCCGGCGGCGGGGCGTCGGCTGCTGGCGCTGGTGCGACAGCTGGCGGATGCCGGCACGGCGGTGGTCATCGTCGAGCACCGCATCGAGGACGTCCTGGAGGCACGGCCCGACCGGGCCCTGTACTTACAAGAGGGGATGGCCCGATATCTGGGATCGATGGACGGCTTCCTGGCGACTGCCGATCCGACCGCGGTGAAGCTGCCCTTCTACACCTGGATCAGCCGCGCGCTCGCCGCGCCAACGGCGCCCTCGGACGATCGCGAACCGGCATCACTCCGTGATCCGGAGGACGAGTTGCCGCCGCGCCTCGAGTGGCGAGGCGTGGAAGCCGGATACGACGAGCGGCCAGTCCTGCATGACGTGAGCGCCAAGCTGGGGCGACTGGAGAGGGTGGCGGTGCTGGGCCCGAACGGGTCGGGGAAGACCACCCTGTTCAAGGCGGCCCTCGGCCTCCGGCCGCTGACTGGCGGGCAGGTGCTGGTCGATGGGGAGTCGGCCGAGGGCCGCAGCGTGGCCGACCTGGCGGGCACCTTCGGATACGTGTTCCAGAACCCGTCTCAGATGCTGTTCGCGCCCACCGTTCGCGACGAGCTCCTGTTCGGACCGCGCAACATGGCCCGCGAGCCGGCTGGATTCGACACCCTGGTGGCGGATGCCCTGGCCCGTGTCGGTCTCGGCGATGAGCCGGACATTGAATCGCGCCCACCGCGGACCCTGTCGCACGGGCAGCAGAAACGTCTGGGCATCGCCGTCGCACTGGCCCTCGAGCCGCGGACCTTGGTGCTTGACGAACCGTCCGCCGGGCAGGACTATCGGAGCGCTACGGCGTTCATGAGAGAGGTGGAGCGGATCGCCGGTCTGGAGGGCGTCTACTTCGTTACGCACGACGTCGACCTGGCGCTCACCCACGCCGACCGAATCCTCCTCCTGCGCGACGGCCGCATCGCGGCCGATGGCGCGCCGTCAGAGGTGATCGCCGACCGAGAACGGTGGAGGGCCTGCAACCTGCGCGAGACGTCGCTGATGGAGGCGAACCTGCGCTGGGGCAGCCACTCTGGACGATTTCTCGGCCCGGAGGCGCTGGCGGCCATGGTCGCGACCGAAGGAACCACGCCGGGCTCCTGACACCGGCATCAGTATCGGAGGAGGCACGAACCGCCCATGACAGCAGTGGCACAGGCCGCCCCAGGCCCCTGGTCGGTCACGACCCGGGTCATCGTCTACTCCGCAATTGGTGCGGCACTCTATGCGCTCTTCAACTGGATCGCCTTTGCGATTCAGATCCCGGGCACCGAGAACGTCAGCGTCCGACCCCACTATGGGCTCCTGACCTTCTTCGGCTTCGCGTTTGGACCGGTGGTGGGATTCCTCACCGGGTTTGTGGGTAACACCATCGGCGACCAGCTTTCGTTCGGCAGCGCGTTCGGCTCCTGGTGGTGGAGCGTGGCCAACGGCCTGGCCGGCCTCGTCGCGGGCCTGTTCCCGTTCATGATGGCCAGCCGCATGACGACCACTGGAAGCAAGGCCGTCATGGCCGCGATCGCCGGCGTCGTGGGCACGGTGGTCGGGTTCCTGTTCATCTGGATTGAGCTCATCATCCAGCCGGAGTTGGGGTTCAACACCATCCTGACCGGGGAGTACATCCCGGTGGTCATCGGGAACTCGATCGCGGCCGCGATCGTGACCCCCATCCTGGTCCTCGCCTGGGAGCCTATCTCCGAGCAGCTCGGGCGCTGAATCGCGACGCGGCCGGCTGACCGGTGCGGGCCGCGTTTCGGTATCTGGGCCGGGGGTCCTGGCTGTCGCGCCGGGATCCCCGGGTCCTGATCCTGGTTGCCGTCCTCTTCGTCTTCGGCGCCAGCCAGGTCCGCGATGTCCGGCAGCTGCTGGTCTTGTTGGCGGTCGCTCTGGGCTACTACTCGCTGGCCGCCATACCCTGGCGATCGGTACGCCTCCAATGGACGTACCTGGTGATCGTCGTCACGCTGTTCTCGATCTTCAACGCCGTCCTGACCGGGGGCCGGGCAGGCTCCTTCGCCGGCACCGAGACCCACCTCCTGCTCGCGCTTCCGTTCGGCCTGGAGCTCACCGCCGAAGGTCTGAGCCTGGCAGCCAGCCAGATCGTTCGCTACCTGTCCTTCGCGGCGGTCGGTTTTCCGGTTGCCTATGCCATTGCTCCGGGGGACTTCGGCGTCGCCCTCCGGCGGCTGGGGCTCGGCGACCGATTCGCGGTCATGGTCGACCTGACCATTCGCTTCATCCCGACCTTGTCATCCGAGTTCGGAGAGACGATCGATGCCCAACGGGTCCGCGGATACGACCCGCTCGACCGGCGCGGCGGGCCGCGGGAGCGCCTGCGCCGCCTGGCGCCTATCTTCGTCCCGGTCACCGTAGGCTCCCTGGCCGGTGCCGAGGACACCATCGATGCCATGGACCTGCGAGGCTTCGGCAGCGGGAAGCGGGTCTGGTACCGGCAGCTCAGGATGGATCAGGCGTCGTGGGTCGTCCTGATAGGGTTCGTGGTCTTCCTGGTCGTGGCCACGTGGCTCAATGCGACCGGTCGCTCGGAGCATTACCTCCTGCCGTTCCTCGTGGGGTAGTGGACGGGGCGTGGATAAGTCAGCCACCAACCGCTGAAAGTCGTGGATAAGGCGCTTGGCGCGGCTTGGACGGTCGCCTATTCTCTCGTCGTCCCGGAGGAGCCGGACGAGTCCAGAGATTGCATCAAAGGGCCCGCCAGGTTCCTCCGGGGCGTTTTTGCGCGGCTGGCGTGCGGCGGCAGGTCCGTGGCCGCCGGGACGGAGCGCATGTGCCTTCGCCAGACGGCCCGAGGCATTCGAGACCAGGATCTGGTGGTCGCCACGGGGTGCCAGCGGTGCGATCGACAGCGGCCTCAAGCGCGCGGGTTGCCGCGTGTTGGCGAAGGCCCAGCTGGGCGCCCTGGAGGTCTGACGCGGGGAAACGAGCCGTGCGCTAGAGTTGCGCTTTACAACTCAAAGCGAGACCACCCCGTGACCTCCCAAGCGAATACCTCCGAACTCCCGTCCGTTAGCGGCACTGCCCACCTCGACGAGCGCCTCCAACGAGCCCTGGCCCGGCCCCACCGAATCGATATCACGACCACCGGACGCCGCTCCGGCAAGGCCCGGCGCATCGAGCTCGTGTTCCACGTCATCGACGGCATGGTCGTCATCAGCGGGATGCCCGGCCGGCGCGATTGGTACGCGAACCTCGTCGCGGATCCCCACCTCACCTTCCACCTGAAGGGCCCGATTCAGGCCGATCTGCCGGCCATCGCACGGCCAATCACCGAGCCGACTGAACGGCGGCGGGTGATGGAGGCCGTCACCCGCAATTGGCAAGCCGAGGATCGGTTCGACGCCTTCTATCGCCGGAGCCCCCTGATCGAGGTCCGCTTCGCCGACAAGGCCGCCTGAATCGGTCAGTTGAGCGGATCACCGTCGCCGGCCTGGAACAGGCCGAGCGCCCCGCGCCCCACGAAGTTGAAGGCGTGGGTCACCATGGGATACAGCCCGTCCTCAGGCATGACCATTTCGATGATCGCGCCCTGGGCCGGGGACAGGTCCACCGCCTGTGAGCCGAAGTTGCCGCGGTTGCCCGGCGTCAGGCGGACCCCCTCCTTGATGACGTTGCTGAAGATCGTGCCGACGACGTGGAAGCTGGAGTCGATATTCGGCCCCGCGTTCAGCACGAAGATGCGGACGCGATCTCCGGTCTCGACCTGGAGCGGGCTGTCGGCGTACTGATTGGCGACACCATTCCAGACCACGTAGTCCGGGGCAGGGTTCCCGGTCGCCGCCTTCCCCAAGCTGACGGGCTCACCCTGCGGACCGAGATACCACTCGCTCTGGACTATCGCGAACTCGCCATCCACCGGCGGCAGGCCCTCGGCCGGCTCCACGATGACCATTCCGTACATCCCATTGGCGATGTGATGCAGTGCCGGTGGCGTGCCGCAGTGGTACATCCAGACCCCGGCGTAGTCCGCGGTCCACTCATAGATCTTCTCCTCGCCGGGGTTGATGGTCGTCATCTCGTCGTTCCACGCGACTTGCGAGGCGTGGAAGTCAACCGAATGGCCCAGCTGGCTGGTCTCCGGATTGACCAGGTGCACCCGGATCGTGTCGCCCACTTTGACCCGGATCACGGGACCCGGGACGGTCCCGTTGAAGGTCCACACGCCGACGACGAATCCACCCTCCTCGCCCTGGGCCACGGTCATCGTCTTCTCCTCGATCACGAGCTCGATGTCGTGGACCTCGCCCTCCAGGCGGGCGGGGGCCTGTGGCGGATACAGAACATAGGCAGGGGCGTCGGGATCGGGCTCGACGTCGGTATTTGGGGCCGGTCCCCCGTGGCCGTCGCCGCCGGCGCCGGCAACCGTCACGCTGCCGGTCATGCCGGCGTCGGCGTGACCCGGAACCGAACACAGGAACGTCGTGCCGCCCTCGGGGATGACCACCTCACCGCTGACCGTCTGCCCAGCCTCGGCCTGGATCAGCGTGCCATCGGCGAAGGTCAGGTCGTGGAACACAGCCCCGTTGTTGACGAAACTGACCGCGTAGCGACCCGGTTCTTGGACGTCTACCGTCACCGGCTCGAATCCGATGTCAAACGCGCGGACCTCGATAGTGCCAAGGATCGCGCCGCCACTGCCAGTCGCTCCGGGCGACGCATTGGCGGTTCCGTTGCCCCCTCCTGCGGTCAGCGCGACGTAGATCATGCTCAAGAGCACGACCGAAACCACTGCCGCGGCAAAGGCGAACAAACGTCCCATCAGGAGTTCTCCTTCTTCGACATGGATGAATTGAGTCCAACGTGTCGGCTGCCTCGTGGCGAGCCGCTGGGGTCCCGTACAGCCGCCTGGCGAAGAAGTTGTCCGAGCAGCCAGCGGGCGGTGCCACGGGCAGCGAGGTGGAGCAGAGCCCGATCCGCGACCACGCCGATCGCGCCGCCCGGTGGCGCGTAGTAGCCGTCCAGGCGGAGGTCGCTCGGTCCCACGGTCAGCCAGCCAGAGAAGACCGGGAAGAGCGGCGCGAGCGTGGCAGACCGCCAGCTGATCTCGACGCGCAGGCCGTCGCTGACCGGTCGGCTGGAGCCGAGGTCGACGTAAGCCGCCTTGTGGAACGCGGCCAAGACTCCGCCTGCGTCCGGTCGGAGCCGCAGGTCGGCCGCGAAGCGCCGCATCCCCGACGGCGAGTCAGCAGTTACCCGTCCAAGCCAGGCCGTCACCTCGGGGCCGATGAGCCTGGCGGCCACGTCCAGCGGTACCTTGCCAGGCACGCTGGCGCGCAACCGGACCGGCCCTTGCCATCCGCTGGTCGTCATGGTTCGAGACAGGCTGACGGGCGGGCGGACGAAGTGGGCAGGGGCGAATGGCCTGAATACGAAGGGCCATTCGGCCGATGACCTGGGCTTCAGCCCAGGGCACGCTGCCGGTGACGGAGGATCCCGATGATCACGTTCCGTTTCGCTTCATCGCTGCGGCCATCCTGTGGGGCCGTGTTGGTCATGAGCTGGAACCCCCCGTGGTTGGCGGCAGACACGCCGATGGGCCGGTGGGGCCAGTCGGAGGAGATCGCTACAGTCGTCGCGTTCCTGGCCGAGGACGGAGCCAGCTACATGACCGGCTCCGAGGTTTACGCCGATGGCGGCTGGACCACCCGATAGGCGGGCCTGCTACCGTTTCGAGAGTGACGCCGGCCCGACCTCGAACGCCGCAGAACGTCGAAACCGACCGCGCCCACCGAGAGCGTGACGCCCTCGATACCGCAGTCCGCAGCATCGCCGGGGTCCTGGACCTGGATCCAGTCCTGCAACTCATCGTCGATCGCGTTCGCAATCTCGCCGAGGCCGAGTACGCCGCCCTGGGCATCATCGGCGCGGACGGCCTCCTTGAGCGGTTTGTGACGAGCGGCATCACGCAAGTTCGACGGCGAAAGATCGGCGCCCTGCCCCGCGGCCGTGGGCTGCTGGGTGTGATCTTCCAGCACAGCCGGTCGGTCCGAATCCCAGACATCGGCTCCGATCGGAGGCGGCATGGTTTTCCCCCTCACCACCCTCCGATGCGGAGCTTCCTCGGAGTGCCGGTCCGGGTGCGGGGAGCCGCAATTGGAAATTTCTACCTCACGAACAAGCGCGATGCTGATGAGTTCAGCGCCGACGACCAACAGTTGGTGGAGCGCTTCGCGCTGCATGCGGCGATCGCCATCGATAACGCCCGACTTCACGAGCAGGTGAGGCGGTTGGCGGTCGTCGCCGAACGAGACCGGATCGGGCGGGACCTCCACGACGGCGTAATCCAGCGCTTGTACGCGGTAACTTTGACGCTGGATGACCTCCCCGACATGATGGATGAAGAGCCGGGGGAGGCTCGCCATCGTGTGGACCAGGCGATTGAGGCACTCCAGGTGGCAATCGGCGACATCCGCGAATTCGTCTACGGCCTGCGGCCGGCACTGCCCGAGCCCGAGGATCTGCGACGCGCATTAGGGGAGGTCGCCGACGAGGTTCGTCGGACCGGCAGGACCACCGTGACCGTGGAGGTCGACGAAAAGATCTGGCTCGATTCCGACGAAGCCGCGGACCTGGTGGCCATCGCCCGTGAAGCGCTCAGCAACGTGCAGCGCCATGCCGCGGCGAGGCGAGCGGAGATCCATCTCACCGTCCGGGGGGAGATGTTGAGGCTGGTGATCGCCGACGATGGTCACGGCTTCGATGCCCGCGGTCGTCGGACACGGCACCAGCACGGGCTCGCCAACATCCGCGATCGGGCGACGGCAATGGGCGGCCGCGTCACGGTTCGGTCGAGGCTCGGGACGGGCACCCGTATCATCGTCCACCTCCCGCTCGATGCCGGTGGACTGCCGAAGGACCGATGACACACGAAGCCAAGGTCGAGCGGGCGCTCACGGTGCTCCTTGTCGACGATCACGAGGTCGTGCGCCAGGGTCTGGCCGCTCTGCTGGCCCGTCGGCCCGCATTCCAGGTCGTGGCCCAGGCGGGAACGGTGGCCGAGGCCTTGGCCGCCTCGCGACGGTTCCGCCCCGACCTGGTGGTCATGGATGTCCGCCTGCGGGACGGGACGGGTATCGAGGCCTGTCGCGACATCCGGGCCGAGATGCCCGAGACTCGGGTCGTGATGCTGACCAGCTATCCGGACGAGGAGGCGGTGCTGGCAGCCATCCTGGCTGGCGCCAGTGGCTACCTCCTGAAGGAGATCCGTGGGAGGGATCTGGTCGCCGCCCTCGAGACGGTTGGCCGTGGGGACTCGCTCCTCGACCCTGCTGTCACCGAACGTGTCCTGGAGCGCGTGCGTCGAGTCGCGGCGGGCGAGATGGCGGACGAGCTGGCCAGCCTCACCTCGCAGGAGCGGAAGATTCTGTTCCTCGTGGCCGATGGCAAGACGAATAAGGAGATCGCGGCCGAGGTCTTCCTATCCGACAAGACGGTGAAGAACTATGTGTCAAGCATCCTGTCCAAGCTGGACCTCCAGCGACGCGCCCAGGCGGCTTCATTTGTGGCCAAGCACCGACTAGGCGGGGGCTGAATCGGTCTGGCTGACCGCGGCCTCCCAGCATGGCTCAGGTCCTGCCGAATGATGACATTCGGCCCCTCTGATCCGATGAGAGCTGCGCTAGGCTGAAGCTCGAAGATTCAAAGAATGAAGATTCAAAGAATGTAGGCGCGCGGGAGCGGAAGGAGGCAAGGAGGCATGCAGGTCGTCGATCGCAGACATCAACTTGGCGTTGCGGTACTTCGGGTCGGGGTAGGCATCATCTTCCTGTGGGCCGGGCTCGAGAAGGTCATCGGTGGCGGTGGCGAGTGGTCCGCGGCCGGGTTCTTGGGCTTCGGCACGGGGGGCAGCCTGGGCTGGCCGTTCGTGACCGGCGAGACTGCCGAGGGCACGATCTTCAATCCGACGCAATCGTTCTGGGCCGGTATGGCCGACAACGGGACAGCGATGACCCTAATTAACCTCCTGGTACCGTGGGGCCAGATCGGGATCGGCGTCAGCCTGATCCTGGGCCTGCTGACCCGGTTCGGGGCGGCAATGGGCACGTTGATGATGTTGTTCTTCTTCGTGGCGGCCTGGGACTTCGAGTTCGGGATCGTCAACCAGCACCTGACCTATGCGCTGGTGACCTTCTTCCTCGGCTACATCGGATCCGGCAACTTCTTCGGCCTCGACCGGAGCGTCGGCCAGATGGTCGGACCCGGGCTACGGAGATGGTTCTTCTCCGGCGACCTGTATCGGCCGGTGAAGGTTGAAGCGCAGACCCCCGTGCCCGCCGTGGCCTGAGCCGGCGGCAGACAGCGGGGAGATGGCGCCCGGGAACGGGCGTCATCATTCTTTCCGGCGCGAGGATCGCCGGAATCAGGAGCAGCGGCGACCCGCCGAGGGACAGGAAGCCGACGATCCCCAGAATCCCGACCGCGGCGGACTCGACGCGGAGGATCCATGTCACGTTCATCTCGGTTGCTCCCTCATTCCCAGCGGAAGAGACGCGTGGCGACCAGGAAGGTGATGACCGCCCAGACGAACAGGCCGATGACATCGGTCCCGATGACGTTCAGGCCGGCCCCGTCGTTGATGACCGCCCGCAGCGCGTCGTTCAGGTAGGTGAGCGGCAGGAAGCGGGTCACCTCCTGCAGGAACTCGGGCATCGCCTCGCGGGGAAAGAATGAGCCCGACAGGAACATCATGGGCAGGCTGATCAGGTTGGCGACCGGTGCCGCCTGGTTCTCGTTCTTCGCCCAACCGGCCACCGCGAACCCCATACCCAGGAACACCACCGAACCGAGCACCGCCAGCGCCAGGACCACCGCTACGCTACCCACCAGCTGCACCCCGAACCAGAGCCCGACCCCGAGGAGGATGAGGACCTGGACGAGCGCGATGACCATCCGTGAGCTGACCTGCGCCGCCAGGAAGTAGGCGGGCGAGGTGGGGGTCGCGAACAGCCGCCGCAGGGTACCGGTCTGCTTGAGCTGCACGAAGCCGAAGGCCACGCTGAAGACGCCCAGCTGCATGATCGTCAGCCCCAGGATGCCCGGCACCAGAAAGTCGATGTAGCCCAGGTTGCGGCCGGCGACTTCCTCCACTACGACCAGTGGCACCGATGAGCCGCCGCCGGCCGCGACCACCGCCTGCGCCACGACCGCGTTCACGATGAGCAACGTCGTCTGCCCCTCTCCGGCCGTCGCGTCGTTGGCGTACGCGGTCAGAGGCTCAAATCCGGGTTCGCCCGGTGCGACGAGCTCCCAGCCGGAGGGGAAAACGACGACCAGCGACCGTTGGCCGTCCTCCAGGGCGGCCAGCTCATCGCCGCGAGGGCCCTTGCTCACAATGAGCCCGGGCGTCTGCTCCAACGCAGCGATGACGGTGGCGCTCGACGCCGTCCCTGCCTCGTCCACGACGCCCAGGTCCAGCTCGGCCTCGGCTCCAAAGTTCAGCACGCCGAAGATGAGCATGATGACCAGGGGCAAAAAGAAGCTGAAGAAGACCGCCGTGCGGTCTCGGATGAACATCTTTCCCGAGGCCACGAACAGGTGCCAGAAGACCTCGAACCGATGCGCCATCGGTCAGTCCTCGCGCAGCTCGTGTCCGGTGAGGTCGATGAACACGTCCTCGAGGTTGGCCATCCGCTCGGTCCGTTCCTTGGTGAAACCGCGTCCCAGGAGCGACTGGACCAGGGCGCCCGGCTCGTCCAGAGCGATGATCTTCCCGCCGTCCATGATCGCCACCCGATCACAGAGGGTCTCGGCCTCCTCCATATAGTGCGTGGTCAGAACCACGGTGTGGCCACGCTCCCGCATGCCGGAGATGAGCCCCCACACGTGGCGACGGGCCTGGGGGTCGAGCCCGGTGGTCGGCTCGTCCAGAAACACGACCCGCGGATCGTTCACCAGCGCAGCGGCGATGCTGAACCGCTGCTTCTGACCGCCCGACAACGTCCGAACCTGGCTGCGTGCCTTCTCGGTGAGCTCGACGTCAGCCAGGAGCGCGGCCGGATCGACGGTGGCGTGGTAGAGGTGGCCAAAGAGGACCAGCAGCTCGGTCAGGTTCAGCTCGTCGAAGAAGGCGGACGATTGCAGCTGGATGCCGATGCGGGCCTTGACCGCCCGCGGATCGGCGGCAACATCCAGCCCGTCCACGGTCGCGCTGCCCGCGTCGATGGGCCGCATGCCCTCGATCATCTCGAGGGTCGTGGTCTTGCCCGCGCCGTTGGGACCGAGGATGCCGAAGACCTCGCCCACGGCCACCTCGAAGCTGACGCCGTCGACCGCACGGAGCGGGCCGTACGACTTCTGCAGGTAGCGGGCGACGATGATCGGTTCGCCGACGGGCACGGGTGGCCGATGGTAGTTCAGGCGTGGCGCCAGACGCGCCAGATGGCCGACGGGTCGCTCAGCGGGTCGCCGTGGACCAGGAAGAAGTGGGCCGGACCGCCTTCGCGGATCGCGCCGGCGTCTGGATCGGCCAGCGCCTCGCCCCCGCGCCAGGTGATGGCGGCCAGCGCCTCGGCCGGTTCCAGGCCGGCGATGATCAGCGACTGATACTCCCACGTGATCTGGTTGGCGCGCCCCGAACCCCCGCCCGCATCCGACCCGGCGGCGATGGCCACGCCGGCGGCCCGTGCGTTCCGAACCCCCGCCTCGGCGCCGGCCAGCTGATCGCTGATGCGACCGGCGGCGCCAGGGGCGGCGAAGAACGGGATGGTGGTCGTGCTCGAGAAGCTCAGCCACGACCGAAAGACGGTGAGGGTCGAGACGAGGATCGTCCCGGTGTCCCGCATCCGGCGCGCGGTGTATGCGTCCAGCTCCCAGCCATGCTCGATGGTGTCGACCCCCGCCTCCACGCCGGTCCGAATGCCGCCGATGCGGCCGGCGTGGGCCGCCACCCGGGCGCCGCGGGCGTGCACCGCGTCAACGACACGACGGGTTTCGGCGATGGACCAGGGAGTCGTTGCATCCGGACCCTCGAGGTACAGCTTGACGAGGTCGGCACCGTCATCGAGCTGCGCCAGCGCCACGGCCAGCAGCTCGTCCGCGTTTCGGGCCTCGGCGCTGATCCGCCCGGTCAACGAGCCGGCGCGGGTGACCCAGCTGCCGGCCGCCCGGATGATCGGGAAGCCGGCGCGTCCGGCGAGACGGTCCCGGACGCCCAACGAGGCGGCGCGGACGCGACCGTCGAAGGGGTCGGTGACGATGGGGCTGCCGAGGTCCCGGACCCGGCGCACCCCGGACTGCCAGGCCAGGGCGGCGTTCGCCTCCCCGGTCGCGGCCAGTACCGCCGGCGGGTCGTTGAAGCGCTCGATCCGGTGGGCGCCGCCGGCGCCGGTGAGGTGGGTATGGGCATCCACCAGTCCCGGCACGATGGTGGCGCCGGCGGCGTCCACGATCGCTGCGCCTCGAGGATCCTCCTCGCCCCCGGTCGGACGGATCCACGCCACCACGCCGTTCTCGACGAGCACGCTGACGTCGCGCTGGAGCGTGGCCGAGCGGCCGTCGGCCAGCGCCGCGCCGCGGTACAGGATGGGTGCGCCGGGCGTCGGGGTGGGGATCGGCGTGGGCACCGGCGTTGGGCTGGGCGCCGGCGTCGGGGGCGCCGACGGGACGACGGTCGGGCGCGGGGTCGGACTGATGGTCGGGATCAACGTCTCGGCGCAGGCCGCCAGGAAGGCCGCCGGGGTCAACGCCCCCAGCTGCAGCAGGCGACGGCGAGAGATGCGGGTCGGATCGGGGCCGGTCATCGAGCGACCGCCTCGTAGACCTCCACCGTCCTGCTGGCCACCGCCGACCAGCTGAACTGCTCGACCGCCTGCTGGCGCCCGGCTTCGCCCATCGCCACGCGACGTGCCGGGTCGGCGACCAGCGCGTTGATGGCCGCAGCCAGATCCCGAGCCGTGCGGTCGGTGTCGTCCGGCGCCATCGGGTCCTCGGGTGGGTCGACCAGGAGGCCGGTTCGACCGTGGACGACCACCTCGGGGATGCCGCCCACCCGGGTGGCCACCACCGGCACGCCGCATGCCATGGCCTCCAGGTTGGTGATCCCGAACGGCTCGTAGACCGATGGGCAGACGAACAGCGCGGCGTGGCTGTACAGCTGCCGGAC
>JBOGTA010000117.1:0-5011 GCA_050695855.1 Candidatus Limnocylindria bacterium | reverse complement strand
CTTCGAGCCGCAACAGATGGACTTCGATCACCGCCGCCCCGAGGAGAAGCTCTTTCGCGTTACCGAGGCGCGAGCGATGCTTATGCCGCGTGCACGTCTCTTGGCAGAGGTCAGCAAGTGCGAGATCGTTTGCGCGAATTGCCACCGACTGAGAACCCGTCTCGCCCATGCCTGGCGGTTGACTCGTCGCCCTCGTTGGCGTGGCTCGTCCCGCTACCTCGAAAGGAAACGTGAGCGCTGGCGGGCCCAGGCTCAGCTCCTCGATCAGCTGCGCGATGTGCCGTGCGCCGATTGCGGCCGACGGTTTCCTCCATGCGCGATGGACTTCGACCATCGCGATCGACGTGCGAAGCGCGACGGGGTGACTCGTCTCGTGGGCCGAGCAGGAGTTGAGCGCATCTTGGAGGAGGCAGCGAAGTGCGATATCGTCTGCGCGAACTGCCACCGTTCCCGAACGCTCGCGAGGCAGGTCGGATTCTCTAAGCGGGAGTAGCTCAGTTGGCAGAGCGCGACCCTTCCAAGGTCGACGTCGCGGGTTCGATCCCCGTCTCCCGCTCCACTTCCGCAACCGACACCAGGACCGGACGTCGGTGAACCGGCTGCGAACGGCCGTCATCGGTATGGGTTTCGTCGGACCCCATCACGTTGACGCGGTTCGGCGCACCGGTTACGCGGACGTCGAGGTCATCGTCGGATCCGATCCTGACCGGACGGCCCGTCGCGCCGCAGAGCTGGGTGTCGGCCGCTGGTCGACCGACGTCGATGCCGTGCTCGCCGATCGGGGGATCGACGTCGTCCATGTGTGCACCCCGAACACCACCCACGTGGCGCTGGCCAGCGCAGCGCTGGAGGCAGGCAAGCACCTGGTCCTCGAGAAGCCGATCGCGATGGATCGTGCCGGAGGGGACGGCCTGGTCGAACTGGCCACCCGGTCCGGGCGTCACGCGATGGTGACCCTCACCTACCGCGGCTACCCGATGGTCCGTAAGGCCCGCGCGGCCGTTGCGGACGGAGAGGTGGGCGAGATCCGGCTGGTCCACGGCGGCTACATCCAGGACTGGCTCGCCGACCCGAAGGACTACAACTGGCGCGTTGAACCGGAAGTGGGTGGGCAGTCTCGGGCGGTGGCGGATATCGGAACGCACTGGTTCGATACGGCTGAGTTCATCACTGGCCTCCGCGTCAAGGCGGTGCTCGCCGACTTCGCAACGTTCATTCCGATCCGGATGCGGAGCTTGGGCGGGGGTGTGGCCTTTTCGAGTGGAGAAGGGCCAGCCGAATCGGTGACGATTCAATCGGAGGACGCGGCCACGATCCTGGTTCGTTTCGAGGGCGGCGGTCGCGGCGCCTGCGTTGTCAGCCAGGTATCGGCGGGCCGAAAGAACGCCCTCACGCTCGAGGTGGACGGTTCGTTGCGCTCACTCGCCTGGGACCAGGAAGACCCGGAGCGCTTGTGGCTACGCTCTCGCGACGACGCCCGCCTCCTCGTTCGCGAACCTGGCGGTGCCCAAGCCGCATCTGGGATTCCTTCGCTCCCGGCGGGCCACCCGGAGGGCTGGGGCGAGGCCCTGCGCGACCTTCTCCGGCCGTTCTACGCGGCCGTGGCGGCCGGTGCATCAGCGCCGCCAAACGAGGCGCCGTATCCGACGCTGGACGCGGGAGCCAGGGGCCTCGCCTTCGTCGATGCCGCAATCAGATCATCGGCCTCCGAGTCGTGGGTCTTCATCGACCGATGAGCGAGGCGACCATCGCCGTCGATTGCCGGCCAGACAGCGACGGCTGGCGCTGTACGGTGACAGTTGGCGAGGACCCAGATGTAACCAGGCACGAGGTCAGCGTTCGGGCCGATGACGTCCGGGAGCTGGGGTCGGGCGCGATGGTGGACGAGCTGGTGCGCGCCTCGTTCGCATTTCTGCTGGAGAGAGAGCGGCGCGAGTCGATCCTGAGGGCCTTCGACGTGTCGGTCATCTCCCGCTATTTCCCCGAATACGAGCGGGAGATTCGGGCTCGACTCCAAGCCGAATCGGGCCAGAGAAACGACGCGGGGGCCTGACGGACCTCCTTGCGGAGGTTTACAGGCCCCCAACAGCACGCCTATCGGTCCGGGTGTGACCCCGGACGAACGGACGCACCTGCGCCGCGCTCGATCCCGGATCCATGGTGCCCGGCAAGCCGTCCTTGCGGGAGGGCCGCGAGGCTCCTGGATCCCAATCGGACTTCTTCAGCGACTCCTGACTTGTAGAACCGCCCGGCGACGAGCCCGCCGCCGAACCAGGACCGTAGGCCGGTCCAGTCGAGTTGGAGTGTCACCCGAAGGTGACGGCTCGCCGGTCCCCGACTGTTGCCTCCGCGCTATTCACCTTGCCCGCGGGTCATCCCGACCGACGCCCGAACGGACATTCCGGTCCATCCGGGGTTCGACCGGGCGATGGCAGTGGGCAAATCGCGCCTTGGGACGGGTTGCTGAGGCCCGTCTCCTACGCTACCAGCACCCGACGAAGACTCCGCACCGTCGACAGAATCGTCGATTTGGAGCCCCCACCACCCGTCCGCTGCGGCCGAGGCCCCAGTGGGCGAGCGGTCGGACGAATCTAGCAGGTGCAGAACCGGCGCGGAGCCGATTTCTGCACGTTCTACGGACGAAGCGAGGCCAACAGACCGAACACCGGAAGCGCCTTGGCGAAGGCCTCGGTCAGGATGTCCGGCAGCGCGGGCGAGAGGATCTCGTCGTCCGAGACCCGGCGGCCAAAGGTCACGTCCTTGAGCTTGAGCAGCGCCGCGTCGGGGTGGTCCGCCGCGTAGCCGGGTGGCGTTCTCATCAACCGGTCACCATCGACCTCGCCGAACTCCTTGACGAAGGCCGGATCCTCGATGGCCTTATGGACCCGACGCGAGTCGGTGGCGACGACGTTGCGCCACGCGGCCAAGAGCGGGCGCTCCGGATGCCACATCCCTCCCCCGACGTACCCCTCGTCGGGCTCGAAGTGGAAATAGCCGCCGACGTGATGGACCGATTCGCTGCGGCTTCGGGGCAGTGCCGGCGTACCCTCCGCTGCCCACGGAAAGCTGGCGCTGACGTGGGTCTTGTACGGGGACTTGTCCTTCGAGAAACGGACGTCGCGGTAGATCCGAAACGGGGAGCGCTGATCTGCCTGCAGCGGGATGCCACGGGCCCGGAATCGCTCGCCAAGCGCCTCGCACAGCGCCTCGAGGGGATCCTTGAGCAGACGCTCGTACTCGGGCTTGCGAGGTTGGAACCACGCGCGCTCGTTGTTCACCGACAGCTCGAGCAGAAAGTGGATGGCTTCCGGCTGAAAACCGGCGAACGCGGTGGTCATCGGTACCTCGCTGGACGGATCGGTCAGTAGTGAATGTGGCCCGGGATGGCGTGGAATTCCTTCCAGACCGCGACCATCTCGTCACGGAGAAGCTCGTGCGCGGGGACGCCGCGATCGGGCCCGGGCAGGGCCAGGGCATCGTAGATCGGCTTGTCATCGAAGTCGCCGTAGTCGAGGGCGTCCTGGATGGTGGCGGCGTAGAAAATGACCTCCACCCGGGCCCACCAGGCCGCGCCGTAGCACATGGGGCACGGCTCGCCGGTGGAGTACAGCGTGCACCCCGCCAGGACGTAGGTGCCCAGCGTGCGGCATGCCTGGCGGATGGCCACCACCTCGGCATGGGCGGTGGGGTCATTCTCGGTCGGGACTCGGTTGACGCCGGCGCCGACTACCTCCCCGTCTCGAACAATGACGCACGCAAACGGGCTGCCGGTGCGGTCCACGATGGCGCTGCCGTGCGCCATGGCGATCGCCATCCGCATGAACCGCTCGTGATCGGGCTCGCCCACGTGACGTCCTCCCGGTGTTCGGGGGAATCTACCTGACCTCGCAGCCGGCCCGTAGACTCGGCGGGCCAAGCGTCCCTTCCGCTTTGGGCTGACCGCCGGCTGGGTCGGTACTGGCGAAGCGTGGCTGGCCATGGCCCGCCGTGCCGAGGAACTGGGATACAGCGTGCTGCTGGTGCCGGATCAATGGCCCCCCTGGCCGAGGACATGACCGGCCGCTAGGTGGCCGGGACGCTCATCGGAAGCGCTCCTGCCAGAAGGTCTCCCATTCGGCGCGCGGCGCGGCAACGAGCGGCGCGGGCCAGAGGCGAGCCCACAGAGACGGAACCGCCGGCACCCTCAGCACCATGAGCGCCGCCAGCAGACTGGCCAAGAGCGTCCCCGCCGCTGGAACCGGCACGCCCTGGGCTGTGTCCGGCAGGTCATCCGACTCGACCTCGCCGACCGCGAACTCGCCCAATGAGGTCATCCCGAAGGCGGTGATGGAGGTCGGCAGGGCCGCGCCCGAGGCCGGAAGAACCCAGGCGCCGTTCCACTTGGCCACCACGAATGACGCCGTCGCGGCGCCGGCGTCGACATCGGCCGGATCGAAGGTGAAGGTCGCGGTCACAGTGTCGAAGGTGGTGCCGCCGTTCACGAGCGACCACCATCGGTTCACGTCCTGGGCCGGGTCTATCACGGACGAGCCGATGCTCGGGTGCTCGCCGGGCGCGGTCGATGCGGTGATGGTCCCCGACCCGGACACCATGCCGAACAGCAGGCTTACCGGGGCGTAGATCGTCGCGTCGCCGATCTCGAAGGTCACGGCCACGCCCGCGCCGAGCGGGATCGTCTTGCGCAGCGCTCCGGCGACATGGCCCGCGGTGCGCGCCACGGAGGCAGCCGGATCGATGACCACCACCCAGACGCCGGCGTCCAGGACCCCATCCGTCAGCGTCAGCAGCGCTCCAATCGTTATCGGGGCCGCCAGAGCCGCCCCATTCGGGTTATCCAGGGTCAGGTTGGCCAGCACCGGCAGGCTGGAGGGGATGACGATCCCAGCGCCCGTCCCCGACACGACCAGCGAGGACAGCGGATCGCCGGTCAGATTGGTGGGCGTGCCGGCGATCGGGTTCGCGATGCCCAGCGTTTGGCCGCTGATGTCGAGCGGTCCGTTCAGGGTCAGGG
>JBOGTA010000116.1:0-11291 GCA_050695855.1 Candidatus Limnocylindria bacterium | reverse complement strand
GGGGGGCTCGTACTTCGTCGAGACCCTGACCAACCAGACCGAGGCCGCAGCCTGGGACTACATCCGACGGATCGACGACATGGGGGGCATGCTGCGCGCCGTGGAGGCCGGATTCCCGCAGGGCGAGATCGCGGACGCCGCCTACGTCCAGAGTCGGGCTCTCGAGGAGGGCGAGCACCAGATCGTGGGAGTCACGCGCTACGTCGACCATGACGAGGAGCTGACCATTCCGTTGCTCGAAATCACTACCGACATGGAGCGAAGACACCTCGATCGATTGGTCCGGGTCCGGGCCGAGCGCGACGCGGACGCGCACGCACGGGCCGTGACCCGATTGCGGGAGGAGGCAGCCCGGCCGGCCGTCAACCTCATGCCGGCCATCGTCGAGGCCGTCCAGGCCTACGCCACCATCGGTGAGATGTGCGGCGTGCTGCGTGGTGTCTTCGGGGAGTACCGAGAGCCTCTGGCCGTCTGACCGCCGTGCACGTCCACCTGGTCGACGCCACGTTCGAACTGTTCCGAGCCTACTTCTCACGCCCGGCCGAGCGCGGGCCGGACGGGCGCCCAGTCAACGCCGTGCGCGGCCTCGTCGATTCGCTGCTGAGCCTGTTACGCGAACCGGACGTCTCCCACGTCGGCGCGGCCACCGACCACGTGATCGAGAGCTGGCGCAACGACGTCTATCCCGGGTACAAGTCGAGCGCCGGGATGCCGCGTGATCTCCTGGCCCAGTTCAACGATGCCGAGCGTGCCATCCGCGCCCTGGGCCTGACCTGCTGGCCGATGGTCGAGGACGAAGCCGACGACGCATTGGCCACCGTCGCAGCCAGGGTCGACGTCGACTCGCGCGTTGAGCAGATCGTGATCTGCAGCGTGGACAAGGACCTCGCGCAGTGCGTCCGCGGCGAGCGCACCGTTCTCCGGGATCGGATGCGCAAGGTGACCTACGACGAGATTGGCGTGATCGCCAAGTTCGGTGTTCGTCCGACGAGCATTCCCGACTACCTGGCGCTGGTCGGAGACAGTGCCGACGGATACCCGGGACTCCCTGGTTGGGGCGCTCGGAGCGCGGGAGCGGTGCTCGCACGGTGGGAGCACCTCGAGGCGATCCCGGACGACCCGTTGAGTTGGGACGTCGACATTCGCGGCGCGGGTCGGCTGGGGGCGACGCTCCGTCAGCACCGCGACGAGGCGTTGCTGTATCGGCGCCTGGCGACGCTCGGCCTCGACGCGGCGGCGCCGGGGACGGTCGACGAGCTGGCGTGGGCGGGCGTGCCGCGGAACGAATTCGAGGCGTTTTGCGCCGAGCTGGGCTTCGAGTCCATTCAGGGGCGTGTCCACCGTTGGGCCTGACCCAGGATCGGTGCCTTACGGAGCGGTGCGGATCGGTACCCTCGGCGTCTCCTCGCAAGGACCTTTAACCCGGCTGACCTCGCCGCGGGCGGCCGATACGGTCAAATGCGATGCCCCGCCGTGCCTGGCTGGCGTCGTTCCTGGCCGCAGCCACCGTCCTGGGGAGCGGATTCCCGGGGCAGCTCGCCCCGGTCACCGCGTCCTCGTGCAGTGGCTGGACCAGTCAGACGACGCCGCCGCCCACCATCCGCGTATTTCGGGCTGCCACCGGAGCGGTCGAGACCGTCGATTTCAGGGTCTATGCCAAGAACGTCCTCAGCCGCGAGTGGATCGGGTCGTGGACGACGGAATCCCTGCGGTCAGGCGCCGTGGCGGTGAAGATGTACGCCTGGTACCACGTCCTCCACTGGCGCGGCCTGATGAACGCCTCGAGATCGTGCTTCGACGTCTACGACGACACGCGGGACCAGGTCTACAACCCCTCGCAGCCCACCTGGGCCAGCGCCGCGGCAGCCGTGGACGGCACCTGGGCCACCCGTGCCCTGAAGAGCGGGGCCATCTATCCGACCTACTACAACGCGGGGTCTTCGAATGAAGCCTGTGGAGCCAACGCCAACGGCTGGCGGATGTACCAGTGGGGCACGCAGGCCTGCGGCCTGGCGGGCATGACCGCGGCTCAGATCCTGCTGACCTACTACTACCCGAACTGGACCGTGACCGATGCCCCGGCGCCGTCACCGACACCGACACCAGTCCCGACCCCCACCCCCGCCCCTCCGGCGACACCGGCGCCGACGCCGATCCCCAGCACGCCGCCGAGCAGCCCGCCCCCACCCACCGCCACTCCGGCAGTGACTCCGGCGCCTACTCCGGTACCGACCCCGCCACCGAATTCCGGTGGTAGCCCGGGTGGCGGGCAGTCAGGGATCGTGGGCCAGTCCACTCCCCCGCCGCCTCCACCGGCCGACCCGGTCGAGGTCGCGGTGGGCACCGCTGCAGCGGGGGCTGAGAAAACCTCCGCGGACCCGGCGCATCGCCAGGCCGGCGGTCACCGTGTGCTGGCTGGCGAACAACGCGCCAGCATGGCGGCGCCCGAGCCGGTGCCCCACCACTCGCCGACGTTCCGCATCCTGGCGGCACCGGCGATTCGCGACCTCGCCGTCCGGCTCGCCATTCCGCTGTTCGTGGGCCGTCCCGACCCGGCCCTGAACCGGCCACCGGTCGAACTGCCCGCCGTCGCGGGTCGCTAGCCGGCACGCTCCGAGCGGCCAGCCGGTCGGTAGTTGGTCGCTAGTCCAACGCTCCGCGGGGCTCGTTCGGCGAGCGCCTCTGCCGCCAGGCTTCCACCGCTAAATCGGCGGTGGCCAGGTCCTGGATGGCGAGCCCCACGCTCTTGAACACGGTGATGGCCGATGGGTCGCGCTTGGCGGCCCAGTCTCGGGTCAGGCTGCCGATCTCGACGTAGTCATCGGCGCCGAGCTGGCCTGCGGTCACCGCGGCGGCCAGGTCGCCCGCCTCCGCGGCCGCGGCCGCGCGGGAATCCACCGCCACCAGCGCCGCGCGGCCGAACGCCTCGGGCGGGACCTCGACCATCCCCATCCGGAATGAGCCAATCGCGTTGACATGGGCACCAGGTGCCAGCCACGCGGCGTCGAAGACCGGGGTCGCAGACGGGGTGACGCAGCACACGATGTCCGCGTCCCGCACAGCCTCCTCGGGCTCATCCACGGCCCGCACCGCCACCGGCAGGCCCGCGTCCATCGCCGCGGCGAACGCATTGCGAGGCGCCGGTGTGCGGGCGTAGACGCGGACTTCGCGGATCGGCCGCGCGGTAAGCACGGCTCGGATCTGCCACTCGGCCTGCACGCCGGCGCCGAAGAGGGCCATCACCGCCGCGTCCGGGCGTGCCATCAGCCGCGAGCCGACCCCGGAAGCGGCCCCAGTCCGCATGGCGGTCACGGTCGGCGCGTCGAGCTGGACCGCGGGCTCGCCCGTCGCGGCATCGAACCAGGTGACGACCCCCTGGATGGTGGGCAGCCCGCGGTCCGGGTTGCCGGGGACCCACGTGATGAGCTTGACGGCTGCCCCGGCCCCACCCTCTCGGACGGCGGGCATCAGGACCAGCAGTCCGCCGCCGGGCAGCGCGACGTGCTGCCGCAACGGCGAGTGGTCCCGGCCGGAGGCGACATCGCGGTAGGCGGCCTCCACCGCGTCGAGCAAGCGCTCCATGGGGACCATCGCTCGGAGGCTGGCGGCGTCGATCAGCTCCATCGGCTTGGGGAGTCTACCCGTCGCCGGTGCGCTAGCATCGGTCCGCCCATGAGCCCCGTACCGCTGATCATCGTCCACGTCAGCTTGGCCGTCCTGCTCCTGCTACCCAACCTCGTCGCCCCCTTCGTCTTGCGTCGCGACTCGGAGTCCCGCGGCCAGAGTCGCCTCGCTCGGCTGGTGCTCACCCTCCAGGGTCCGGGCTCGTTCTGGATCGGTCTGGGCGTGGCGGTCACCGGAATCGCGCTGCTGCTCGTCATCGGCCTCGAACTGCTCACCCAACCCTGGCTCCTGATCGCCCTCGGCCTCTACGCCGCCAACCTCGTGATCGCGGCCGTGGTTGCCCGGCCCAACCTGCGGCGCTTGCTGGGGCTCGGCGGGGCCCTGGAGCAGGAGACGTGGGCGCGGCTCGCGCGGCGGCAGCGCTACCTGGCGTACGCGATGGCGGGGATCATCGGGGTCATCGGCGTCCTGATGATGACCAAACCCCAGCTGTGGTGAGCCGGGCGAGCCGGGTGAGCCGGGCGAGCCGGGCGATCAGAACAGGGTGTCGATTGGGTTGGGCGTGCCCAGGATGAATGACGCGCCGATGATGATGACGAGCAGAGCGACCGCAAAGACGCCCAGCCACTTCAAGACTTCCCACATGGTGCAGGGATTCTAGGGCCGCAGCGCAAGTGGCCCCTCCGCACCGGCTCGACCTGCGGCTGTTCGACACCCGCCGCGCCGGCATCTTTCCGTTGGAGCCGATCGGTGATCGACCGATCGGCCTCTATGTGTGCGGGGTCACCCCTTACGACACCACCCACCTGGGCCACGCGTTCACCTACCTCGCCTTCGACGTCCTGATCCGGTACCTGGAGTCCCTCGGCCATCGGGTCCGGTATGTCCAGAACCTGACCGATGTCGACGACGACATGCTGCGCCGCGCCCGTGAGCGCGGGGAGGACTACCTGGAGATGGGGCGCCGCCACACGGACCGATTTCTGGCCGACATGGCGGCCCTCAGCTGGCGGGCACCTGACGTCTATCCCCGGGCCACTGAGCATGTTCCGCACATGGTGGCCATGATCGAGCGCCTGCTGGCGGCCCGAGTTGCCTACCGAACGGCGGGATACGTGTACCTGTCGGTGGCCGCCGATCCGGCGTTCGGATCGCTCGCCCACGTAGCGCCCGCCGATCGCCTGCCGTTGGCCAACGAGCGCGGTAACGATCCGGACCTGCCCGGCAAACGCGACCCGCTGGACCCGGTCCTGTGGCAGCCATCCCTCCCCGATGAGCCTGCCTGGCCCTCGCCATGGGGCGACGGCCGCCCTGGCTGGCACATCGAGTGCTCCGCCATGAGCGTGACGCACCTGGGCCCGCAATTCGACATTCACGGCGGTGGCCGGGATCTCGCCTTTCCCCACCATGAGGCGGAGCGCACCCAGTCGGAGGGCGCCACCGGCATACAGCCTGTAGTCGGCCACTGGGTGCACACCGGGATGGTCCACTATGCCAACGAAAAGATGAGCAAGTCGGTGGGCAACCTGGTGATGGTCGGGGACCTGCTCGACCGATGGCCGCCCGACGTCGTCCGGCTGGCGCTCCTCCGCCACCACTATCGGGCTGACCTGGCCTGGACCGATGCGCTGGCGGCGGACGCGGAGCCGGTGGTGGGGCGATGGACGAAGGCGATCGCCGCGGCGGCGGCCACGCCGGACAGGTCGTCCGGGGAGCGCTCCGCCGAGATCCGCGAGGGGGTGGCCGCGCTCCGCGAGCGCGCACTCCGAGCTCTCGACGATGACCTGGACACGCCGCGAGTGGTGGCCACCCTGGACCAGCTCGCCGAGCTGGCGCTGACGATGAACGTCGCCGGCGCCGACCAGGCGGCGGCCGGTGCCGTGCTGCGGGACCTGGCGACCGGCATCCTCGGCCTGCGCCTGGCAGCAACCGGATGAGTGGTTCCGCGCCGGTCCCGCCCAGCGTCCAGCTGGGGGAGGTGGTTCCGCCCGAGGATCCGGAGGATTGGCGCCGACCGCTGACCTGGGTCGTGGCCGGCGGGATGCTGGTCGCGCCCCTGGTGGCGGCCGCCTGGTTCGTCGTAGCTCCGCCGACCGATCCCTTCTCCGCAGTCCCGGGCATCTCCGCATTGGCGGCCATCCTGGCTGCCGGGGCGGCGGTCACCGGAGCCAGCCAGCGGGGCGGCAGTCGGTCCCTGGTGGTCACCATCGGCGCGGGCCTGTTCGGCGCCCTGGGCCTGGTGGCCGTCGGCACCATCGTGGCTGACGGGGTCGCACTCAGCACGGCAGTGAGTGCCGCGGTGGCCGGGATCGGCGGCAGCCTGGCCGCGGCGGTCCTGGCCAGCCTGCTCGCGACGGCGGGGTGGATGCGGCGCAATCTGTCGCCGGCGATCGCCGGCGGAATCGCGGCCGTCCTGCTGACGCGGATCTTGTTCAGCCTATGAGGATGCGCCGCCGCCCGGCGGCGCCATCGGTCAGGCCAATGGCGCGGGCGGGGCCGGCGGAGATTTCCGCGCCAGGCGCTGGGCCAGCCCGCCCACGGTCAACGCCAGGCCCAGGCTGATGATGGCCATGGCCCCGATCAACCGGAAGGCATCGCCACCGAAGGCCGTCGCCAGGGCCATGTAGGCAACCACGCCGGCGAGAGCCACCGCCGCACCGATCCACTTGAAGGCCGGGGCATCGGCCAGCCAACCAGCTGCATACAGCCCGAGGCCCAGGCTGAAGGGAACCACCGTCCATAGCGTCGCCCACTCCGACCAGCGTCCGGTCAGGCTGGTGTAGAGGAGCGCCCCGCCAACCATCAGCAGCATGACCCCGGGGATCACCATCCCCGCCCGGAGGCGCCGGGACAGCCGAGAAAAGAAGACCGGGACCAGGAAGAACAGCGACAGGACCATCAGGACCAGGGGCCACCAGGCCAGCAGATCGGTGCCGAAGCCGTGGGCCGCGAACCAGTCGCCGATCCAGGTCGAGCTCAGCACGATGAGCCCGATCACGAGCAGCATCAGCCCTACCGTCAGCTCCAGCGTTCGGCTCACGGCGGCGAGTATAGACGCGGGTTAGGACTCGCCCTCCCAGGCGGGCTGGGGCATGCGCAGCGGCTTGTCCTTGCGGTAGCCGAGCGGGTAGTCGGCCTGCATGAGGGTGTGAATCTGGCTGGTCCCCTCGTAGATGACCGACCCCTTCGAGTTGCGCAGGTAGCGCTCGACCGGGTATTCGTCGGAGTAGCCATAGGCACCGTGGATCTGGATGGCGTCCACCGCGCATTGCACCGCGTGGTCGGTGCAGAACCACTTGGCCAGGCTCGTTTCGCGGGTGCTGCGCAGGCCCTGGTTCTTCAGCCAGCCGGCCCTCCAGACCAGGAGCCGACCGGCCTGGATCCCCTGCTCCATGTGGGCCAGCATCTGCTTGATCAGCTGGTGGCGGCCGATCTCTTCGCCAAACGTCTTCCGCTCATGCGCGTACTTCACCGATGCGTCCTGGCAGGCCACCGCCAGGCCGACACTGCCGGCGGCGACCGTGTACCGACCCTGGTCGATGGCGCTCATGGCGATGGTGAAGCCCTCTCCCTCCTCGCCCACCCGGTTGGCCGCCGGGACCTCGCAATCGCTGAAGTACAGGATCCCGGTGTTGCCGGCCCGGACCCCCAGCTTGCCGTGGAGCGATTCGGAACCGAAGCCGGGAAAGTCGCGCTCGACGATGAAGGCGGTGATTCCCTTGTGGCCCAGCGAGCGGTCGACGGTGGCGAACACGAGGAAGTAGTCGGCCGTATCGGCCAGGCTGATCCAGACCTTCGATCCGTTCAGGATGTACCGGTTCCCGTCGCGCCGCGCGGTGGTGGCCAGGTTGGCCGCATCGCTGCCCACGCCCGGCTCGGTCAGCCCGAAGCTCGCCAACTTCTCACCACGCGCCTGGGGCACCAGGTAGCGCTGCTTTTGCTCCTCGTCGGCCCACTGGAGAAGGGTCAGGGAATTCAGCCCGGTGTGGACGCTGAGGATGACCCGGAACGCGGTGTCGGCGCGCTCCATCTCCTCGCACAGGGCCGCGAACGCGATGTAGTCCATCCCCGACCCGCCGTAGCGCTCGGGGATGGGAAGCCCCAGGAAGCCCACCGCCCCCATCTTCTCGTACAGGCCCCGGTCGTAGGTGGAGGTGGAGTCGAGCTCGCGGATGCGGGGCAGGATCTCGCGCTCGCCGAAGGCGCGCGCCGTGCGCTGCACCTCGCGCTGCTCATCGGTCAGGGAGAAGTCGACCATTGGTGCCGGATTCTAGCCGCCCGCCACCCCGCCGCTGGCCTGTCTGAATTCCGATATTGGGAGTCGGGTATTGACGGCCGCGGCGGCTCCCGCGTAGCATGGCCCGGGCCTGCCGCCGGCACTCCCGCCAGCCATTCGGGCCCCAAAGAGGAGACGGGATTGGATCTTGGTGCCCTGACATCCGGACTGCTCACCGGCCTGCGCGAGGGGGTTGAGGCCGCCCTCATCGTCGCAATCATCCTGGCCTATCTGGACCGGACGGGGAACCGGCGCTACTTCCAACGGGTGTGGATCGGGGTCGGCGCGGCGGTCGCTCTGAGCGTGGCCGTCGGGGTCGTCCTGTGGGTGACCATCGGCGGCCTGCCGGAGCCCACGGAGCAGATCTTCGAAGCCGCGGCCATGGTCCTGGCCGCCGGAGTCGTGACCTGGATGCTGTTCTGGATGCGCCGGGTGGCCGCCAACATGCGCGGCGAGCTGCAGGCCGCGGTCGACCGCTCGCTGACTGAGGCGTCGGTCTGGGGCCTGTCCATCCTGGCCTTCACGGCGGTCATCCGTGAAGGCATCGAGACCGCGCTGTTCCTGCTCGGCCAGGTCGCCGCCGCGTCTTCCTCGGACTTGGGCGGCACGGCCGTCCTCCTGGGCGCGTTGATGGGGCTGTTGATCGCGATTGGGATCGGCTACGGCTTCTACCGCGGTGCGCAGGTCATCAACCTGCGCTCATTCTTCCGGTGGACCGGGGTGGCGCTGATCTTCATCGCCGCCGGGCTGCTCAGCCACGCCGTTCACGAACTGGTGGAGATCGGGGTGATCACCTTTGGCACGGACACGGCTTTCGACCTGAGCGCCATCCTGCCTCATGAGGGCGAGGGCGTGGCGGCCCTCATCGGAAGCCTGCTGCGAGCGATGTTCGGTTACACGTCTCAGCCGGAGTGGATCACATTCCTGACCTGGCTGGGGTACATCCTCGTCGTGCTGCCGCTCTACCTGCGACCGGTTCGGCCGGCCGAGGCGTCAAGCCGACAAGCGGAGACGACCACCGCCAAGGCGTAGGTCCCAGGTCAGTCCGCGACCGGGCCCCCCACGAAGCGGAGCACCTGACGCCAAGCGTCCGCGGCCGCGTCGGCATGCTCGGTCGCCGTGCGATCAAAGAAGGAGTGCGGCGCATCCGGGTAGGTGATGAGCCGATGCTCGACGCCGGCAGCCTGAATGGCGGCTTCGAAGGCTGCGACGTCCTCGGCCGGGATGCCGGGATCAGCGCCGCCAAAGAGGCCCAACACCGGGCAGGTGAACATTGACGCCAGGTCCACCGAGGTCGGCTCCCCAGGCCAGAAGGGCTTTGCGACCGGTCCATAGAAGCCGATGACACCGGCCATGCTGTGACCCTCGGCGGCCTGCATGAACGATACGCGGCCGCCGAAGCAGAAGCCCATCGTGTAGACCCGTTCCGCCGAGCCGCCATCGGAGGCGCGCAGTGCGTCGGCGGCAGCCCGCACGTCGAGGGCGATGGTCGAAGGGTCGGTCTGCGCGACATGGGACTTGGACTCGAAGTCCGCCCCGCGGCGGCCGGCTCCTGCCGTCCGGGCGTACAGGTCGACGGCCAGCGCGTGAACACCGGCCTCGGCCAGCCGATTGGCCAGGTCCTCGTAGAACGGGTGCAGGCCGCGGACATCGGGAATGACCACGATGCCGGGGCCACCAGGAGATGCCGCGCGCGCGATGGGCCGCGAATTGAGTTCCGTCGGCCGAAGTCAGGACCAGGTCACGCGCGTCGACTGCGCCGCCACGGATCGGGGGCAGCGGTGGCCGGCCGTCGGTGGGGTGGCACATAGCTCAGGCAATGTTGAGCAGGGCCACCCAGGTGCCGGCCACCAGCAGCCCGGCAATGCCGAGGTATACGGCGACCCGCATCAGCATCGGCATGCCGCCGATCACCGCGCCGCCGGTCACCTGCCATTGCCCGGCCAGGGTGAAGGCCGGCGACGGCGGCAACAGCCAGCCCAGGATGAGGCCCACGGCCAGGCCGCCCAGGTGGCCGGTGATGCTGATCCCCGGGACGAAGAACGTGAAGGCCAGGTTGATGACCAGGAGCGATCCGACCTGGCCCAGGACCATCCGCGTCTGGCGCGGGAGCGCCAGGTGGCGGCGGCGGGAAACGGCGAAGGCCAGCCCTAGCAGCCCGAAGATGGCGCCGCTGGCGCCGACGGCCGCTTGTTCGGGGGCCACCAGGATGGTCAGGACCGAGCCCCCCGCCGCACAGAGCAGGTAGATGGCCAGGTACTCGATGTGGCCATACAGCTGCTCGAGCAGGGGGCCGAACAGGAACAGGGCCCACATGTTGAACAGGATGTGGAGCAGGTTTACGTGGAGGAAGGCGCTGGTCAGGATCCGCCACCACTCGCCGGCGGCCACCGCGTCCGTGCTCACATAGCCGGCTTCAAGCAGCGGTCCACGACCCCCACTCAGCAGGCCGCCCCCCAGCGCTCCGCCCAGGACCGAGTCGAGGATGAAGACGCCGACATTGGCCCCGATGAGAGCCCACGTCACGTACGGAACGTAGCTGGCGTATGCCCCCCTCGACCGGTTGAACTCCCGACGAGCAGTGAAGTCGTGGCCAGTCTCTTTGGCCAGCCAGGCCAGCCGGCTGGCGATGGCCGGGCGCTCCATGGGCGGGGCGCGATGGTCAGCCTCGCGGTACGCCTCGATGGCGGCATCGAGGTCGCCATCCCGCACCCGCTGCTCGGCGATCGAGCGCCAGCCGATCCACGAGGCGGCGCTCTCGGTCTCCGCCGCCTCCCGCCAGGCCTGCAGGGCGCCGACTTCGTCGTCGGCGCGATATCGCGCGGTACCGATCAGCATCCAGGCCGCGCCGGCCAGGTCCGGGTCGGAAGACGTGGTGAGGCCCTCCACCGCAGCGAGCGCCCGTTCGGGATCGCCCGAGTCGAGGAGCCGGCGCGCCTCGGCGAGGACGGCCATCGGATCGGCGGACATGCCGGCGTAGTATGCCGCGCGATGCGAACGACCGCCGGACGTGCGTCCGGCGGTCGTCAGCGCCCCCCTGGAGGGGCCATCCCGCCCGTCGCCCCGGGCGGTGGTCTTGTGCGAGCCCCCGAGTTCCGGGCTACTTGGCCCGGTGCAGGAACTCCACCACGTCGTTGTATCGGAAGCGCCGGTCCCCGCGTTTGACGACGCGGAAGAAGGGCAGTTCACCGCGGTCGCCGAGGCGCTTCACGGTGTTGACATGGAGGTGCAGCATCTCGGCCACTTCGGTGGCTGTCAGCAACCTGCTGCCTTCGTCTTGCATCATGTGTGGTGTTGCTCTCCCGCTCACTCTGGTGAGGTAAGAGCCGCGCCGGCTCGGAGGGTGCTGGTCGGCGCGGCTCGTGTTCGGATAGTAGGGTTCCGGTGTTCT
>JBOGTA010000115.1:0-19134 GCA_050695855.1 Candidatus Limnocylindria bacterium | reverse complement strand
GTATTCCATCGCCAATTTCGGGTGCACCTGCGTCGGCAGACTGGGCTGAGCGGTGGGCCAGCGGCGGACATATCCACGCTCCTGATCGCAAGTCGTGGACTAAATGTTTGTCTCATTTCTGCCGAGGACGGTGTTCGAGGCGATCCCGATGCCGTTCCTCCTAGCGGTCCATTCGACTGGATCGTGGACGAGATCCAAG
Organism: Candidatus Limnocylindria bacterium; assembly: GCA_050695855.1. Lineage (GTDB taxonomy): Bacteria > Chloroflexota > Limnocylindria > QHBO01 > QHBO01 > DASTEQ01. The sequence continues at coordinate 18,935 of JBOGTA010000115.1, read as the reverse complement.
TCAACCTACGCAAGTCACGGAGGCTGCGCAGGACCGGCAGCCCTGAACCGCCAAGCAGTCGAAACATGCTGCAGGCTATCCAGCGGGCAATGCTGGCCAGCGCGGTACGCTCTGCCCGGAGTCCCTTTGGCGAGGGCCGCAGGCTTATCGATACGGACTACTTCGCTAGGAAGATTCGCCGGGTTATGCCGAAGCGGCGGCTCGAGACGCCAATCGGCTCGATCGATTCGCTCCCTCAGTCGGCGCGCGAGCGCGCCGGAGCCGTGACCACCGAAGACGCGTTGGAGATGAGCTTGGCGCAGCTATCGGAGCTGCTCGCCGTCTCAGAAGGCGAAGCATTGGCGATTCGCCGCACGCTCCTAGGGATTCCACGGGCTGAACAAGATTCCACGGCCGGGGAGAGCTCATAGCGTAGCCGCAACCCGCCTCAAACTCGCTTGTCTCACGACGCCAGGGCGGAAGGCATTAGACGCAAAGGGATTCCCAAGCGAGGCCTACGGATCTTCAGGAGGGCCGGTTGGGCGTCGCCGATCGAGTGTATTGAGCGACCAGCGAACGCCACATAACTGTGCCGGTTACGCTCGGTCCCCGACGCTCGGTAGCACAGCGCTCGACCGGATCTGCATGTCAAGCATTTCGGCCTAAGCGCACACCCGACTGCCGTTCTCAGTGCCTTTGTTGCTGGTATTCGATCAGCTCACCGAAGGTGTACAGGTTGTTGTCGTATGCGTCGTCAACTCCCGGTGCCTGCGGCCTTCCGTGTTCAAAGAGCTTGTAGTTGAGGGTCCGCTCGCCCCAGGGAATCCAGATAAGTACTTGCGCTGTGAGCTCCAAGTACTGCTCCAAGAGGTCCTGCCTGAGGTAAAGAAGGCTCGAGCCGCTGAATCGATCAGCTACGTCGAACTCTCGGTAGACGCTCGCTCGCCGGCCGCTCCGATCCCACAGATCGAAGGTGTCTGCGTGGTTGACGAGTCCGAGCTTTTCGCATAGAGGCGAAGCAAGGAAATCGATGCCTGAGACCTGGTTGAGGACGCTGTGATAGCTCTCCCACGACCAGCTGTGGACCGGCACTTCGACACGGCCGCTCGCTGTCCACCGACCGCGCTCGAATCGCTCAAGCATCGGCGACACATGACGCCGAGCCCGGCCGCTCGCGAGCCGGTAGTCGGCCCCGTAGACAGGCGACCACGGGATCTCACCGGCATAGGTGTAGTAGTCCTGACCTGGTTCAGGAATGCGCGAGTTACCGAAGTCCAGCGTAGACATCGCCGTCTTGACCTGAGCGATGTCCCGCTGCCGCATGAAGAGACCACGAATGAACGTGAACGTCTCGCGTTCATCGGAGCCAGCCTGCTGGATGAAGCCGTTGATAAGTACCCACGGCCCGCCGGCGAGGCCGTCGACGTCGGAGCGTACGAAGAGGTCCGTGTAGTCGGGAACAGGCCCGTGAGCCAGCCAGCCGCCGTAATCCGTCGGTGCCGCCGTGAACAAGTCTGGGAGTGGCGGCACCCACTCCTGCGGTTCGACCGGAAAACTTGGGTCGATGTCGCAGTCCGAAGACCGCTCTCTCGAACGGCCATCTCCAAGGAGATCGAGGTCGCTGCGCACGCCGTACATCTCGAAGAAGGCGATCCAGGAGTACTTCTTGCCGTAGCGATCAGTCTTGCCTCCATCTGATTGCCGGCTCACGGGCTGCATCTGGGCGATCGATCGATCGAGTTCAGAGAACTCCGCCGAGTAGCCGAGGTCGAACATACGGCGAGCGATCTGCAACCTCACCGCCTGATACCCGGGGTGTGCGTCTTGGTACTTCCCTCGGTCTGGAACTAGCCGTCCAATGGTGCAGTTGGCGAAGTCCATATGCATCGCTTGCCGAGAGTCCCCGACGGCCGCTTCATCGATCGCTGCGGGATCGACGAAGGGACTTGGGATCTGCGCGAACGGAGGACTCAGAAGAGACACCTGCCGCGTGGCGATGGCTCGCGGGTTGATCTTCCTAGCCAGCGCGATCACGCCGACTGCGTAACCCCGTTGTAGGACATGCTTGGTCGCATGAGGAGCGTTCGCAACGAACATCTCCTTCACCAGAGATCGCGCGAATGGAACGATCGCTCGCCTTAGCTTCTCACCGTGCGGATCTGCCCAGAAGCGCATCGAGACGCCATACGCCGCCGCCAGCATCCGCTCCGGTACGTACGAGTCACCGAACGAGAGCGACCGTAGAACTTCGTCAAACAACACGTCTGGGCGCTGGGCCGCCCGCTCAACGAGCGCCCTCGTGGCGCGATCGCGTAAAGGTCTGTTAGTCGTGGTTAGGAACAGAGAGAGAAGGCGGATGTCGTTGCGCACATCCGACTCATCCTGGTTGGTTGACCGTTCAGTCCACGCGAGGATTCGGCGAACGTTGCTTTGCTCATCCGTCCGCCTGAGGTACTCGGACCAAGTCCGGTCCCGTGCTGGCATCGTCTGTCCAGCTAAGTAGTTCGCCAGACGTGTTGCCGAATACGGATGAGTCGGACGTGTAGCAAGGCCGACGAGCACCTCAAAGGCCTCGTCCCTGGTCCAGTCGTCAACTCGCGTGAGGAAGAAGATGACAAGGCGGTCCGTTTCGTCAGTGAACGCGTCCGCCGAACGCCAGTAGAGGCCTTCGAGGAAGACATCCTTGACCGGGGCGACAAGCCGTGTCGCCTTCGACAGGTAGCTCAACAGCTCGTGAGAGAACGGCGACCGCTTCATGCGCTCCGGGAACTCGAGCATGAGAGCGGCCGCGATCCCAGGTTCCGCAAACTGTCGTCCCCATTGATCCAATCGAAAGGGCGCACCGAGCGGGCGGTTGCGGTAGAAGCAGCGGCGCAGCCGCTGCTCGGTGTCCGTCACAAGATGCGTGTCGAGCAGGTGTCTTGCGATCAGATGATCTCCGAACCGCTGGTACGAGAACTGCACACCACTGATAAGAGTCGAGTCGTCTCTGCGGGCCGCGGCTGCGAGGAGGCCGTCGTGGATGAAGCGTTGCAGCACCTCGTCGGCCTGCTGTTCCGTGAGCGAGAGACTCGCCTGAAGGCTCAGGAGCGCGTCGTCTTTGCTGAGCCAGTCGGATCCGCTGGCAGCCATCCGTCCGGCGAGGCCAGCGTCTGCTCGGTTGCCCTTTAGGGCCAACCAGCACCCGCCTGAGGCAAGGCCGAGATCGCGCTCAATCTCTCGGCCAATCTTCTTCGTGTAGTACTCGAGCACATACGTCATCCCTTTCTGCCCCGAAGCAACCTCACGCAGCTTCCGCTGCTGCGATCGACGGCCGAGATCCTTGAGGGCCTCGCAGAGGATCTTCAGGAAGAGCGGGCGCGTGAACTCGGGAGTGATGAGCGGGACGGTTGGCGCCGGCAGGTTGTAGAACGAGAAATACTCGAGTTGGGCGTCGAACTCCTGATCTTGGAAGCCGTAGTGATCAAGTGAGAGAAGCCGGCTCGATGCCTGCTCCGTCACGATCGCCTCGTCGAACGGCCGGCGGCAGCTCACGACAAGGCCGACATGTGGACGCTGGCTGACGCTACGCGCAACACGCGGAAGCTGATTGCGCCAGGCATCCTGCTTGCCCTCGTTAATCGCGTCGATCATGAGCAGGGCGCGGGTGTTCGTACCCTTCCCGAGACGCTCTAGTTCATTCAGAAGGTCTGTGCCGGAGGCTGCCAACCCCGTAGCCAATGCGATCCCATCAAGCAGGTTCGGCTCGGTCGGAAGCGAACTCGCCATCACCAAGAGGGCCGGCGCGCGCGCGCGCAGACGTTGCCGGGCGATGTCGCAGAGGAAGTGTGTCTTTCCGGTGCCCCATGATCCCAAGAGCAGGAGACAGGTCTCGCCGCGAAGGAATCTGCCAGACGGGCCGTCGAGGTACTCAATGAGCTCCTGAACAGCAGCCCTGACGTCGCTGACCGCACGCATGTCGGACTGAACTCGCCCGCGCTGTTCGCGATTCGCCTCGTCATCCGGCAACGCACGCAGCTGCTCCCATAGAGCATCCGCATCTCGTTGAAGGCGCTCGACAACGCGTCCGCTGTTGCGCCGAAGCCGCGCGGCGGCTCGCCGAAGAGCAGTCGGGTCATGAATGTCCCGCAGCGCTCGAACTTCGTCTATCAGGGTGAAGGGAGTTGTACGACGACGCCGGAAGATGCGAGCAAGCAGACGCGCCTGGTACTGGCACGCCTTGCTGATCCGCTCTGCTAGTTCCTGTGCTCGGGTCCTCCAGCCGTCGACAAGGGACAGTGCATCGAAAGCATCTACCAAGTACCCGATCTCGATGTTGGGAGCATCGGGATCGAGGCCGGGGGTGAAACGAGGCCCAGCGTCTCGGATAGCGACCTCGTTGACCTTCCGCAGCTGAGCAAGGGCGTCGCTAACCCTTGGCTTCATCAACGGCCATCGCCTCCACGGCAACACACCTCAGCGGCCTCCAATTTCCGACGCGGCGTAGGCTAAGGAAGCACTCGCCACTGAGGTGCATGACGTATGGCAAGTTGGTCTCCTGTAAGCTCGGTCTGCAAGGCGACGCCCGTCCCTAGTGAGTCGGCACTAAGAAGTTGGTGCGTACCGCGCTCGGCGTTAATGCGGTCAACGAGCGCTGTAGTCAACCGATAGCGAGCAGGCCGAAGCAGTTATGCGGTCAGATTGAGCGTGAAGTGGGTAGTTGGTGGGCGACACTGGACTCGAACCAGTGACCTCTTGCATGTCAAGCAAGTGCTCTAACCAGCTGAGCTAGCCGCCCACGGTTCGGGCTCCGAGTGGACACCTGTCATGTTCGGCCAGGGTCCAGCGAGTGGACCGAGATTCTACAGGACTAGTCGCCGGATCTCGCCGCGAGCAGGAGTTCGCGCATGTGTTCCCTGATCACGAAGACGCCCGCCGCAAAGGCGGCATCGACGATGACCAGCTGCCAGAACGGCACCACAAGCCCGGTGGTTGCGATGACGGCCAGCCCGTCACGGCCCGAATCTACGCCGTGACGCGGATGGGTCAGTAATCCTGCGGTTGGAGCCGCGCGCCCAGCACGCGGGCGATCTCGGTGCGGTAACGGGCGCCGGACGGATGGCGCGCAAGCCAGTAGAGATACGCCGGATCGGATTCGGCCAGCTCCTCGAGGCTCCGACCCGCGTAATGGCCGAAGTCGACGATGGCAGGGTTGAACGTGGACGAAGCGTTCCCGGGGCCGATCGGCGTGGACGAGCCGTCCCCCACGTCGAACGCCTTGGTCGGATCCTGCGGCTCAGTCATGGCGCCCTCGATCTTCGATCGCATGGTACGCCTCACCAGCAAGACCCGCGAGGGCGTCAGGTCGCCTCGTCGCGCGGTTGGCGCCGGTGGAGGCCTTGCGCCGCATTCTGCCTCCAGGACACGACAGCAATCCAGGCCATGAAAGCCGACAAACCCAGGAGCACCACCGGGATCCCGAGGCCGGGCAGGACGATGTCGACCAGGTCCGCGATGAGCGGCGCAGCCAGGACCGGGAAGAACGAGGCCACTGACAGGAGTGTGTTGAGGATGCCGAAGATCCGACCACGGACATTGACCGGCAGCTCCTCCTGGAGCGCGGTCTGGGCCGGGATGGCGATCAGGGCGTAGGCAATCCCGGCGCCGAAGGCGATGGCAATCACCAGGGCGATGAGCGACACCGCCGCGGCGAGAAGACTGGGAAGGTTCTCCTCGATGGGTTGGATGGCTGGGCTCAGGACGTCAACGATGGGTCGGACGAGGGCGATCCCCAGCAGCATGACGGCGGTCGCGGCCAGACCGGTGTCGATGAGCAAGCGGCGTGGGAGGTACTGGCCGAACGAGTTCAGGAACAGGATCCCCATCACCGCCCCCAGGCCGGCGGGCCCCATGATGAAGAAGATGTCCTCTGGCCGCAGGCCCAGGATGGTGGTGGCGAAGCCCGGTCCGAGGGCTCCCAGGACCCCGATGATCGAGGCGCCGATCCCCAGGTATCGCAGCGACCAGGCGATCTGCGGCGTGCGCTGGACGAAGGCGATCCCCTCTCGGAGCTCATCCACCACGTGCGTCAGCGCCCGCCCGGCGTCCAGGGCCGGGGGCGCCTTCTCGGCCTTGACACCGGGGAGCGGCAGTATGGCAAGGGCAGCGAGGCCGAACATGACGCTGACCACGACGTACACCGCGTTCGGTCCGAGCGTGGTCAGGATGAGGGGACCGATGACCCCGAACCCGATGCCGAAGGTCGCGTTCACGGTCAGGATGAAGATCGAATTGGCGGCCATCAGGTGGCGCCGCTCCAGGAGCCGGGGGATGGCTGTCAGCTCCGCTGGGCCGAAGAATGCGGTGATGGTCGAGATCGCGAAGTTCAGGACCAGGATGGCGAGGACGTTGTCGCCGATGAAAATGAAGAACGCGGTCCCCAGCGCCCGCCCCAGGTTGGAGGCGATCATGATCAGCCGCGCGTCGCTGCGCTCGACCAGCACCCCGGCCAATGCGCTGAACACGACCGCCGGAGCCAGGAAGGTAAGGATGAGCACCGCGTTGGCGGTGTTCGACTGGGTGGCCCCCACCACGACCGCCATGAGGGCCGCCAGCACCATATTGCTCCCCAGCTGGCTGAGGACCTGTGCCGACCACAGCAGGACGAAGTTGCGGTTGCGGAACACGCTCCCGGCGCCCGGCGGCAGGCCCGGCTGGGTCTCTTCCGCCAGCTCGATGTGGGTCATCCCTCCGCCCCCTGTGGTCCGCGCGCCAGGTGACCGGTGTAGCGCCGCTCGACTACGAGCCGGTCGAGCAGCACGCGGTGTCCGCACTGGTCGCACACTAGGCCGATGTCGGCCCCGAGCCGCACCACCGTCCAGGCGTGGCCACCGCAGGGATGGGCCTTCCGCAGCGTGATCCGGTCACCGAGACTGAGCTCCACCGGGACGGGCATCAGACCGTCGCCTCGTCCGTGGTGGCACCGGTGAAGTTCCAGCCATCGATCCGCACGGCCGGGACGCGGCTGACGATGCCGGAGTAGTCCGCTCCCACCAGGCGCGGCTCGTCCGCGATCGCGGAGATGCGCGAGAAGGCATCCGGAATCGACTGCGTGAACCGCAGGTTCCGGACCGGGCCGCGCACCGTTCCAGCTTCGATGAGGAAGGTCCCGTCGCGGGTCATCCCGGTCAGGATCCCCTTCTTGGGGTGGACGATGTTCACGTAGTGGAACCGCGTCACCAGCAGCCCCCGGTCGATACCCTGGGTGAGCTCCGGCCGCGGCGTGTCGCCAGGCGCCATGAACAGGTTCCAGCACAGCGGTCCGAAGGTATTGGGAGCCGGCAGCCCATGCCCGGTGCGGGCCGCGCCCGCCCGATGGGCGGTCGCGCCGTCATGCGCGGTCTCGCGCGCGACCCCCTGGTTGATGAGATCGACCCGCCGCTTGGGCGCGCCTTCGAAGTCGATGGCGGTCGGGATACCGGTTGGATCCTGGCCGTCGTCCCAGATGGTCACATTGGCGCCGAACGCTGGCTGCCCCAGCTCGACACAGGCCCGGCCCTCCTCGATGGCGAGGCCCGAAAACGCCATGAAGGCGAGGTATTCCAGGATCTCGGCCACGGCGTACTCACCCAACACGACGGGGTACTCGCCGGGCTCGAGGTCGGTCGGGCCGGCGGCCTTGGCCGTCCGCTCCGCGGCCTCCTCCCCAATCCCCGCCGCGTCGATGGTCGACAGGTCGGTGCTGAGGGACTGGGCGTACCCGGTCTCGCCTTCGGGCCCGCTCATGACGGTAACCAGCTTGGCCTGGGTGACGCGATGCGAAGCCAGCAGCCCCGTCGTGTTGGCCACGGTCAGGTGTTGAGCCTCCGTGGAGACGGCCCCGCTCGCTGTCAGCGCTCGGGCCAGGGCGGCGTCGATGACGGCGCGCGCACCGGCCGCCCGGGCGGCCGGCTCGGCCGATGCCGTTGCTGCCATCCAGCCGAGATCCGAATCGACCGATCCATTCGTCGGCTCAGCCAGGGGTGGCGGGTCGGGCTCCGCGGCGGCGTGGGCCGCAATGGCCGCCGCCCGGGCTACGACCTCTTCCAGGCCGGCTTGGCCCAGTCGGTTGGTGACCGCCACCCCGGTGCGTCCGCCGCGGCGCACGCGTACCCGGAGGGTGGCGTCCCGCTCGGCGAGGTTCTGATGGATCCGTGATCCCGCAAAGCGGGTCAGCGCCGAGTGGCGCTCGATGACGGTGGCCTCACCTTCGTAGCCGGGCTCCAGCCGGCCGAGGGCGGCGGCCGCCACGTCGCGGCCTACCACCGGCCGACTCCGACCTGGACATCCCGGAAGCGCGCCGGGGCTGCACCGTGCCCCACCATGGCGGTCTGGATCGGCTCACCCTTGCCGCAGTATGGCTCGCCCCATTGGACCCATTCCGTCGGACCACAGATCGCGTCACATGAACCCCAGAAGCGTGGTGTGATCCCGGTGTACGTCGGATTCCGGACCATCTCGGCCAGCTGGCCCTTCCGGATGAGCCAGCCCACCTGGGTCCCGAATTGAAAGTTGAGCCGGCGCTCGTCGATGGACCACGACCGATTGGTGCCCAGCAGGATGCCCTCATCCGTATCCGCGATGAGGTCGTCCAGGCTGCCGGCCTCACCCGGGCGCAGGCTGACGTTCGTCATCCGAATCAGGGGCAAATTGCGCCAGCTCGCCGCCCGGCTGCTGCCCATCGACCGCCGGCCGATCACCGGGGCCGTCTCTCGCGAGGTGAGGTACCCCACGAACATACCGCCGCTGACCAGCGGGACGTTCTGCGCTGCAACCCCGTCGTCGTCCCAGCCGAACGTGCCGAGCCCGCCGGCGGCCGTCGCATCGGCGTCGATGTTCACGATGTCCGATCCGTATCGAAACCCGTCCAGGCGATCCACGGTCAGGAAGCTCGTGCCGGCAAAGGACGCCTCCATGCCCAGAACGCGATCCAGCTCAGTGGGGTGACCGCATGACTCGTGGACCTGGATCGCCACCTGCGAGGCTTCCAGGATCACCGTCATCTCGCCAGAGGGGCACTGCGGGGCATCCAACAGCGCCACCGCCTCCTCCGCGATCCGCTGCCCGTTGCCGGGCAGATCCATCTCGCGAATTGGCTCGAAGCCGCCACCCACGACCTGGCCGCCGAGCGACTTCGGGTAGCTCCGCTCCTGGGTCTCGTCGTCGCTGACCGCGGTCGCCACCATCCCGGCGCCGCATGACACGAGCTCCTGCTCCAGGTCAGCGCCCTCGCTCGACCCGAACAGCTTGCGGTCGCGGGAAGCTTCCATCGTCGTCTCACGCAGGGAGATGCCGCGGCCACGGCCCATGGCGGCATCCGCGTCGAACAGGATCCGTAGCTTCTCGTCGAGCGCCACGTCGAATGGATCCTCGAGGTACGGCGTCCGCCAGTGGCCGTTCGCCGGAGGCGTGTCGTCAAGCACGACGTCGGGCGCGGCCGTCAGCCGACTGGCTCGTGCAATGGCGACCGCCTCGCGAGCCACCCGCTCGGCCTCGCCGAGGTCGAGGTCCTGGCTCGCGGCGAAGCCCCATGCGCCGTCGACCAGGACGCGGACCCCGAAACCGGCGGATCGATCGCTGCTCGCAGCTGCCAGCAAGCCATTCTTGACGGTCATCGACTCCGCCTGGTGCTCTACGACACGGGCGTCGGCATAGCCGGCTCCCAAGCCGGTCGCCGCGTCGATGGCTCGCTCGATCAGGTCGCGCATCGGTCGAGCCTACTCATTCGAGCGGGATCGCGGCCTGGGGGGCGAGGTCGCGTCTGGTGGACGGCAGCTGAAGCGCCTCCGATGGGCTGACCGTGATGGTCGCCCGCACGAACTGCTCGAGCTGGGTCACGATGCCGCCGGGGCGCTGGAGCGCGGCCACCAGGCCGTCGGGATCGCCAACGGCCAACAATACGAACGTCCGACCAATCGCCGCCCCGTCGATCTCGAGCGTCCTGGCCCCTTGGACGACCACCGACGATGCAGTGACCCGCGTGTCGTCAACCGCCAACGCTTCCGCCCCCGCGTTCCGCAGCTCGTTCAGGAGGTCGTTCACCGCGATCGCGTCCAGAGAACCGCTGACTCGCACCGAAATGCCCTGGCCCTCGATGGCCGACAGGCCGGAGTAGGCGCGGATGCGCCGCAGCTCTTCGCGACTCACGTCCAACGCGCTGAACCCCTGGGCTCCTGCCGCCTGGTAGTCCTCCAGCAGGTCCCGCTGGTCGGCCAGGGCGATCCGGAGCTGACGAGTCGCCTCGGACAGGGTCTGGATTCGGGTCGACAGCTCGGCGACCGGAAGGCTGGACAGTTCAGTCGGCCGCGCCTGGGACCGGAACTGGGCCACCAGCGTGATCCCGATGAGCATGGCGATCGCGGCCAGGCTGACCTGGGCCACCCAGGTGCGCATCAGGGAGCCTCCTCGGCGGGCACGGCCCATCGCAGGCTTGTGGAGCCGATGAAGGCAGGCAGCTCCAAGACGTCTTCCGACACGGTGGCGAACTCCAGGTCGAATGCCTCGATCCGCTGCGCCACCCGGCCGAGGTACGCCGCATCGGCACGGAAGCGCTCCTCGAGCGCGCCAGGACCGATCGCTTCGATGCGGAACGGGGGCGATAGGAACGCGGTATTGACCAGGACGGCCGAACCGACTCCGTAAATCGAGCTGGTGGCGACCAGCCGCTCGCCATTGATCGCGATGGCTTCCGCACCCGCGTGCCACAGGGCCACGACCAGATCGCGCAGGTCGTCGGCCAGCACGATGTAGCTGGCGGGGTTCTCTCCGGCCGGCACCACGCGCCGCGAGTCGGCGATCTCGATCACCATCCCCGGGCCGCGGACAGCGGTCAGGCCGGCGGCGAGCCGTGCGTCGGCGAGGTCCCGGTTGACCTGGGCCAGGGCCGTTTGGGATCCCTCGCTTTCGTGCTGGATCGAGGTCAGCTCCGCCTCAACGCCCGCCAGCTGGGCCTGCAGGACGTCCTGCTCGCGCTCCAGGGCCAGGGCCTGGGCCGCGAGCACCTGCTGGGCGGAGGTCGTGTACGAGGTCCGCTGCACCTCGCTGTTCCACTGGGCGGCGGCCACGAAACCCAGCACCCCGAGTGCCAGCGCCATGCTGAGCACCCAGCCTGACCGGACCCGCGGCCCGCGGCCGGACGCCCGCGCTGCTGTCATCGATCGTCCCCGGTCTCGGGGCGGTCAGCGCGGCGTGCTCGCAGCACGACCGTACCGATGAAGATGCCACCCAGCGCCACGAAGCCGATGATGAGCCACCACACCACGTCCTGCGACCCGGCCGGGCTCGGCTCTGGCGGGGCCGATGGAGTCGGCTCTCCTCCCGCCTGGGGCGGGATGGGGACGTCAGATCGGCCCAGTGGCAGGGGCTCGACCGGCACCGGCTCGGCCACGCCGAAGGCCGCGAAGTACTGGGCCCGCAGCTCGTCGAAGCTGACCCCGGTCGCGGCCTCCATGGCCTCCTCGTCGGTCGCACCGGACCGATACGACTCGGCGATCGCCGCCATGGCCCCGGCTCCGCGCTCCCGGATGATGAGATCGACCATGGTTGCGCCCTGGGCGTAGGCCAGGTTGGCGCCTCTGGCATCGATCGGGAACTGGTCGGTGAGTGCCTCGAAGGCCATCAGCCCTTCATCGGTGCGAGCCTCTCGCTCTACCAGGTCCCGTTCCGTGTCGGCGTTCCCAAATTCGGCCCAGGTGGCGGTCCCCTCGTTCAGCCATGCGGGCGGCTCGTGAAACGGGTTGTTGGTGGCGTCGTAGAAGACCACGTGGGTGACTTCGTGGGCGAGCGTGGTCTCCAGGAATGCGCTGGACCCAGCACCCAGCCACATGAACACCGTCCTCAAGTAGGGGTACGTGGCGGCGCCCACCCATTCCCGGGTGCCAGGGCCAACCGCTCCCAGGAAGTCCTCGCGACCGTCGTACACGAAGATGTCGATCGGGTTGGCGAGGGGATGGCCCAGCAGGGCGGCAGCGGCATCGGCAGCGCCGCCGGCCAGGTCTCCAAACCGGCGGGCGATGGTCTCGTTGCCGCCGTACCAGTGCACCGTGGCCGAGCCGATGCGCGCCACGCTCCAGGCGAGATCGGGACGGTCATCGTCGTACAGGAGCGTTCGTTCGGGACTGACGGTGACCTGGGTTCCGGTCACCGCCCGCCATTTGTACGCGACCGCGGTATTGGGCGGAACGTACCCATCGGCCAGGTCGCGGCGGTAGTCCAGCTGCCCGGAAACGAGCTCGACCGGGACGACCAGCCGTTCCTCGCCGCCGAAGCCGAGGAGCAGCTCCACGCGATCCGGGGAAGCCCCGTCCCACGACGCGGAGAACGTCATGTCGACCCCGAACGTGGCATCCGCCGCCAGGTCGGCGAACCCGCCACCGGCGAGGCTGGGAGCCGGCTGGGCGACGGCCAGGGCGAGCAGGCCACCTACCAGCAGCGCTCGCGCGAAGCGGATCAGTCGGCCCACGACACCCTCCCCAGGTCGAGCAGCCCCACGGTGAGGTTGCCCACCCCGTTCAGGCCATCGCGGACCAGCCAATGAGAGACGTCCCATGACCACGGGATGACCGGCGCCTCGGCGTCGACCTGGGCCTCAACGGCGAGGTAGGCTGCTCGTTGCTCGGCGGGGTCGGTGGCCTGCGCGGCGGTCTCCATCCGGCGGACGAATTCGGGGCTGTCCCAGCTCCCGTAGTTCGACGCTGCGTCCGGCAGCAAGAGAAGCCCGTACAGGGCGTAGGGTGACGGGTAATCGGTGATCCAGTTGATGGTGAAGACCTGCGGCGGCTGGTCCGGCAGCGCCCGGAGGTAGTCCGAAAAGTCCATGGACTCGATCGCGATGTCCACGCCCAGTTCCTCGCGCCAGGCGGCCACGGCGGGCGCGACGTTCAGGCCGCTGGCGTTGACCGTGATCTCGCCCAGCTCGGCGCCCGATGGGTAGCCGGCGTCGCGGAGGAGTCGGATGGCCTCGTCCGGATCGGGCCCCTCGTCCTCCGGGATGCCGTCGGGCCAGAGGGCGGGCGGGACCAGGCTGGTGGCAGCCACGGCGGCTGTGCCATCGGCCAGCTCGACGAGGCGCGCCCGGTCCAACGCCAGCAGGAAGGCGCGCCGAACGCGCACATCGTCGAACGGTGGCCGGGTCGTATCGAACCCGAAGTACTGAACGCTCAGCGCGGCCGCCTGATGGAGATACGGGCCCAGGCCGGCGTCGTATGCGATCCACGACGCGTCCCCCGCGAAGACGCTGACGAGATCGACCTCGTCGGCCGCGAAGGCCTCGGGCGGCGCGCTGTCCACTTCGGCCAGCCATTCCACGGTACCGATGGGTGGGGTTCCGGCCACGTACTCCGGGTTGGCGACGAGCACCAGGGTCGTGCCGTCCAGGCGGTCGATCCGATAGGGGCCGGTGCCGACGAAGCCGGAAATGGTCTGCCAATCCGGCGAGCCGTCCGCGGACGGAGGCACCACGAACGCGGTGGGGGTGGCGGCGAGCGCCGGGAAGTGGCTGGCGGCGTGCCGGAGATGGACGACCAGTGTTCGCCCGTCCGGCGCCTCGATCCCGACGTCCTCGGCGGATCCAGCACCGGCCCGCCATTCGGCGGCCCCCTCGATGACGGTCAGGACGTCCGGTGCCAGCGCACCGGTGGCCGGATCGAGGACCCGGAGCCACGACCGACGGACATCGGCGGCGGTGAGCGACGTGCCATCGCTGAAGCGCAGGCCGTTGCGCAATCGGAAGGTGTAGGTGCGGCCGTCATCGCTCACCGCCCAACCCTCGGCCAGGGAGCCATAGACCGATCCCTCCTCGTCGATCCTGGTCAGGCCGGCGTACAGCTGGAGGAGGAGCTGGACGTCTCCGGCGTCGCCGATGAATGCCGGATCGAGCGTGCCGGGCTCACCCCCCAGGTAGCGCAGCGGCCGGTCACCGGCCGAGGCGCTCGGGATGACGGATGAGGCGACGAAGAGGAGGGCGAGGGCCGCCAGAAGCAGCCGGACCGCCGCGCTCAGGCGGCGCATGCCACGATCAACGGCAGCTCCGGGACCAGGCCCGCGTCGTCGGTCGGCGGCGCACGGCCGGTAGTATAGGCGTCCGTGGAGCAGGCTCATGAGCACCGGTTTCGGCACCAGCCAGCCGGGTCGCTCACCCTCCGGCAGTTCGTCGAGTCGCTCCGTCGCTGGACGCCGGAGATGCGGCAGATCGCCCAGATCGCGTTGACCCGGTCCGAAGCCGAGCGCGAGCAATACCTGCGGGGCTTCCACCACGGCCACGACCAACGGCCGGCCGGCCCCCTCGACTCGTTCATTCGATGGGCGTACTCGGACCCCCGGCTGGAGGCTGTCCCAGCGCTGCTGGCCGAGCTCGAGCGACCCGAGTCGGACTATGCCGGAGCGCGGCTGCACGAGGCCCAAGTCCTGGTCCGGATCCGAGGTGAAGGCCGCACCCCGGCCCAGCGGGTTGCAGACTACCTGGGCCTGCTAGGGGTGGAGAGCAGCGAGCAGGTCCGGGCCACGGTGGCGTCCCTGCTCCCGCCAGACACGCCCGAGTCCACGCTGAAGGCCACCATCCGCCAGATCCGCCGGTCGTGGCTGGACATCTATGGCGACGATCTCTTCTTTGCCGAAGACTGACCGATCGCGCCGCGTGCGACTGACCTGCCGGGCGGTCATCCTGTGCATCCTCGCGTTGGCTCTCGGAAGCCTGCTGCCGCGCTCCGTGACCGCCCACGCCATGCTGGTCGACGCCGATCCGGCTCCCAGCAGTGTCGTTGCGACATCACCGCCCAACCTGGTCCTGTTCTTCAGCGAGGCCGTCGATCCGGGCTCCATTGGCCTGCGGGTCCTGGACTCCCAACAGCAGCCTGTCGCGGGGGTGGGAACCCCCCGCCTGGACTCCAGCCAGCGGGTGCTGACCGCCTCGTTGCCCACCCTGGAGCCTGACACCTACACCGTGGACTTCACGGTCGTTTCGGCCGTCGACGGGCATCCCACGGCCAGCCTGTTCGCCTTCCTGGTGGATCCCACCGGCACGGGGGTCCCGCCGTCGGTGCCACTCCCCGACGAGACGGCCACTCCGCCCGACCCGTACGCCATCGCGGCGCGCTGGGTTGCCACCGTGGTCGCGCTGCTGCTGTTCGGAACCGTCCTGGTGTGGGTCCTCCACCGGCGCTGGATCGGGGCCTTCTCAGCGGCGATTCCATGGGGCGTGCTGGCCTCACTGGCCGTCGTCGGGCTGGTGGCTTTCGCGATCCACCTCACCCTGTTGGCGAACGCCGCCTTCGGACCGCCGGGTCAGCCCGGTGGGCATCCGGCGGTCCACCTCGACTTCGCCGAGCCATTCGGTTGGACTCCGTTCGCCATCGCCATGCGGATCGCGATGATCGGGCTGCTGATCGTCTTCCTGGTGGCCGGCGCGCGCGCCTTCCGCACGGTGCCGGCGGCAGCCGAGCCGCCCGCCACGGGCCCTGGCGATGGATCGGTGGCCTTGCCGTTGTGCGGAGCCGGAGCAGCCGCCGCCATCCTCGGCCTGAGCCTGACCGGCCATGCCGCCTCGTTGGGCGGTCCGGTCTGGGGCGTCGTGGACGCCGGCCATCTGCTGGCGGTGGCCGCCTGGCTGGGAGTGCTGCCGGCCCTCGGCCTGCTGGTCTGGCGAGCCCGCGAGCCGGGCACCCCCGTGGGAGCGACGGGACGACGCGTCCTCGGCGTCCATGCCCGCGTGGCGCTGGTGGCGGCGCCCCTGGTGGTCCTCACCGGGCTTGCCAACTCCCCGTTGGTCCTTGGTCAGGCCCGGGAGCTGGCTGCGGCCGGCTACGGGAACCTGCTGCTGGTCAAGGCCCTGCTCGTATCGGTCGCCCTGGGCCTCGGAGCGGCGAATCACTTTCTGGCCAGGAATCGTGGCGGCCGCTCGATGGCCGTCATCGTCGGAGTGGAGCTCGCGGTGGCCGCCATCGCGGTCGCCGTGGGCAGCACGATGGTGAGCATTCCGCCGGCGACCGACCGCTCGCCGGCGACCGTCGACCCGCAGTTGGGAGTCGCCCACCTGTTCGGCGAGAGCGGCGAGTCAACGGTGCATGGCATCGTCGATCTCCCTGAGCCGGGAGTCCAGACCTACTCTGTCGCGGTCAGCGACCCGGCGACCGGCGCCGGCCGCCAGGACGTGGCCCAGGTCACCATCCGTTTCATCCCGCCGACCGGCTCGGACCTGCCGACCGATGTTGCGCTGGCCCAGCGCGGCATTGAGCCATGGCTCTGGGAGCTGCGCGGCGCATACACCCCGGTCGTTGGCACCTGGGAGCTCGAGGTGCTCGTCCGGCGAGGCCGCCTCGAGGAAGACCTCGTCCGCTTCCCGCTGGCCGTCAGGGAGGTCCTGCGGCCGAGTCCGCTGCCGCCGGCTACCACCGGGACGCAGATCCTGGGCGCGCTCGCGGCGCCGGCCGCCGCACTTCCCGCCGGAGCGGCCGGCTGGGTCGTGCCCGTTGCTCTGCTGGGGGGAGTGGCGGCCCTGATGGCGCTGGACCGGCATCGCGGCCGGAAAGGGAGGCCGGGGTGGCGACCCGGTCAGTGGCTGAGGGTCGCCCTCCTGCTGGCGGCCGTCGCCAGTGGCGCCCCGCTGCTGGCGCGCGACACGGTGGCCGCAGTCAACCAGCCGCCCGCTGCGTGGCGGACGTCGGTCAACCCGCTGGCCGACGAACCCGCGGCCGTCGCGGCCGGCGAGTCGCTGTACCGGGCCAACTGCTCCAGCTGCCACGGCCCGAGCGGCGCCGGCGACGGGCCGGCTGCCGCCGGCCTGGCACGGCGACCGGACGATCTGGGCACGATCGTTCCGCACCGGCTCGACGGGGAGGTGGCATGGACCATTGCGGCGGGGGTGGCCGGGACGCAGATGCCGGCCTTTGGCACTACCCTGCTGGAAGGCGAGCGCTGGGAGCTGGTCAGCTTCCTCCGCTCGCGTTGGCCGCCCGCTCCGGAGTGAGCGAAGAGGATCCGATGCCCCGAGCGTCCCGCAAGATCGTGCTGTTGGCACTCAGCCTGCTGCTCCTGGCTGGATGCGCGGCGACCGATGCGGGGCTCTGCGCCGCTCCCTCGGTCAGCCTGGAGGCCACCGTGACCGACGACGGCATGGACCCCTCCGCCCTGGCGGTGTGCCGCGGCCAGGAGGTGACGCTCGAGCTGAACAGCCAGACCGATGGGGTGTTCCACCTTCACGGCTATGACGACCAGGTTCCGGCCACCGGCCTGACCCCGGGTGAGACCACCGTGCTCGAGTTCACCGCCGACGCGGCAGGCCAGTTCATCATGCAGCTGCACGCGCGGTCCGGCGATACCGAGGCCGAAATCGGCGCTCTGACCGTCAATGAGCCGTAGCCGGCGCCAGCCGCTTGCAGCCGTCGCCGTGCTGGCGACGCTGGGATTCGCCCTGACCCCGGCCCCTGCCCTGGCTCACGCCTTCGGCGCGTCGTTCCCCCTTCCGGTTCCCCTGTGGCTGTATCTGGCCAGCGCCGCCGTGGCGGTGGCCGCCTCGTTCCTCGTGTCGGTGGCGGTGGTCAAGCCACCGGCCGATCCCCCGCACTACCCCGTGCGTCCGGTGTCGGACCGCGTGGCACGGGCCGGCGGCATCGGCCTTCGGGTCACCGGCCTGGTCTGGTGGTACGGGGCCATCGCCACAGGTTGGCTGATTGGCGGTATCACCTACCTGCCAGCGGTCCTGTTCTGGATTGGTATCTGGGTCGGCGTGCCCATGATTGCGGCCTTGCTGGGCAACCCGTGGCCGGCGCTGAGCCCCTTCCGCACCACGTACGACCTCCTCGACGGCCTGGTCCAGCGCGCCACCGGCGGGCGGCGCCTCGATCTGGGTCTTTCGTTGCCGAATGTGGGCCGCGGGCCTGCAGTCATCGGGCTGTTCATCTTCATCGTCCTGGAGTTGGTATGGCCCGATCGGCTCAACCCGGTCCCGCTGGCGGCCGTCCTCACGGCCTACACCGGCCTGACCCTGGTGGGCATGGTGCTGTTCGGCAACGTGGCGTGGCTTCGCTGGTTCGAGGTGTTCGAGATCCTGAACGGTTGGTTCGGGCGGGTCGGTCCGGTCGGCCGCCGCACGATCCGGACGAGCCTGTGCGCGGACTGCAGCGAGGCATGCAACCCGGACCAGTGCGTCGACTGCGCCGAGTGCGTTGCCGCGCGCGACCGCGGTGACCAGCGCGTCGAGTTGCGCTGGTGGATCACCGGCCTGACCGAGAGCGCTCGCGCCGGCTGGGGCGACGCAGCCTTCATCGTGCTCGCGCTCGCTGGCGTCACGTTTGACGGGCTGCAGCTGACCTCACTGGGCGGAGGAGCCCTCACCATTATCTTTCCCCCGCTGGCCGAGACGTTCGGCCCGCTCGCCGCCAGCTACCTGGCCCCCCTCACGTTGCTTGCCCTCGTGTTCGCGATCTTCATGCTGGCGTTCGGCGTGGCCGTCTGGCTCACCCGATTGGTCGGGGCGGCGGCGGGGGGCGGCGGCGGGGCGATTCCACTCGCCTCGGCGGCGGGCACCTATGCGCCGACGCTGCTGCCCATCGCCGCTGGGTACCTGGTGGCTCACTACCTGACCTACGTCATCCAGGGCCTGGCATGGCTGCCGGCGCTGATCCAGGACCCGGAGGCACTTGCCCCGCTGCTGGACTGGATTCCAACGGCGTACATCTGGTACCTGTCGGTCGCCGCCATCGTGGGCGGCCACATCGCCGCGGTGGTGCTGGCCCATCGGCTCGCCCTGCGCGACCAGGCCTGGCGCCCAATCCTGGCTGGCCTCCCGCTGGTGGTCCTGATGATCGGCTACACCATCCTGTCGCTCTGGATCATCGCCCAGCCCATCCCGAAATGGCTGTACTCCTCGATCTCCAGGCTGCCGTCCTCGACCGCCCGTCGCGGTGGTGCTGGCCCATCGGCTCGCCCTGCGCGACCAGGCCTGG
>JBOGTA010000114.1:0-5354 GCA_050695855.1 Candidatus Limnocylindria bacterium | reverse complement strand
CCGACTGGATGGTCGAGAAGCTCATCCGCCTTGGCTACATCCAAGAGCTGGATCATTCCAAGCTGCCGAACCTCGCCGCCAACGCGGCCGACTTCGCGGTCGATCAATGGTTCGACCCGGGGAACGCACACAGCGTGTACTGGCAGGGTGGGATCACCGGCATCGGCTACAACCCGACCCTTACCGGACGTGAGATCACCAGCTTCGACGACCTGTTCGACCCGGCGTTCAAGGATCTGGGAGTCGGGCTCTTCAGCGACACCCGGGACATGCTGAGCCTGAGCCTGCTGTCGCTGGGGATCGTGCCGGCGAACGCGACCATCGACGACGTGACGCGTGCCCAGGAGAAGCTGCTGACCGCGGCCGAGGCTGGACAGTTCCGCGGCTTCTACGGCAACGAGTACTACGACGAGCTGGCCGCCGGAAACCTGGCGCTGACCGTGGCGTGGTCGGGTGACGTGACCCAGATGAAGCTCTACGACAACGCCGATGTCGAGTTCGTGGTCCCGGCCGAGGGAGGCATGCGCTGGAACGACAACCTGGTCATTCCCAACGGTTCCACCAAGCAGGATGCCGCCCATCAGCTGATCAACTACTGGTATGACCCGGTGCCGGCGACGACCCTGGCCGAGTACATCGGTTACTTCTCACCGGTGGCCGAGGTCCCGGAGCGGGTCCAGGCTGACGCCGACGCAGCCAGGGCGGACGGAGACGATGCCGGAGCCGATGAGCTGGAGGTCTTTGCCGCGACCGTGGCCCCGACGGAAGACCAGATCGCGAATACCTACCCGTACAAGCGGCTCACCGAGGAAGAGGAGGCTCAGTGGAACGACCTCTGGCTGGAGGTCTCCACCGGATCGGGGCCCGGCTGATCACCACCCTCTGACCGGGCCGGCCAAGCCATGAGCCGTGGCCGGGGCCTGATCCCGTACCTGTTCCTGCTGCCGGGCGGGGCGTGGCTCCTCATCTTCTTCGCCATACCGATGGCGTTCATGCTGCTCGTCTCGCTGCAGGAAGGCACGCTCTCGACCGGGTACGAGCTGACCTGGAACTTCGGGATCTACCCCCAGGTGATCGGCGAGTCCTCCGACCAGATCGTCCGGTCCGTGGGCTACGCCCTGGCCACCACGCTCCTGACCCTGGTCATCGGGTACCCGATGGCCTACACCATCGCCTTCCGGGGCGGACGGCTGAAGAACGCCCTGCTCCTGATTGTCATCCTCCCGTTCTTCGTCAGCTTCATCATCCGGACCCTCAACTGGAAGATGATCCTGGCCGACAACGGGATCCTGCTCGGCACCCTCAAGGACATCGGCCTGCTCGACCAGGGGTTCCACCTGATCGCGACTCCGGCCGGCGTGATCGGGGGGCTGACGTACAACTTCCTGCCGTTCATGGTCCTGCCGCTGTACGTGGCCCTCGAGAAGATCGACCTCCGCCTGATCGAAGCCGGTATGGACCTGTTCGCCAGTCGGTTCCAGGCCTTCTGGCGGGTCACCTTCCCGCTGTCCCTGCCGGGCGTCGTGGCGGGGTCGCTGCTCACGTTCATCCCGGCCGTGGGCGACTTCATCAACGCCGAGCTCATCGGCGCCGCAAACCGGGACGTGACGATGATCGGCAACATCATCCAGTTCAAGTACCTCAATGCCAACGACTTCCCCGCCGCGTCGGCACTCGGTTTCGTCCTGCTGGCGGGGGTGATGGTGCTGATCGCGGTCTACACCCGCGTGGTCGGCACCGAGCGCCTGACGAGCTGATGCGATGACCGCTGCCGTCCCGCCCCTCGGGCCCGCCCCCGTCCGGTCCGCCCCCATCGGTCCGCGCCTGTCCGGATTCGTGCTACCGGCCATTACCGCGCTGGCAGTCGTGTTTCTTTTCGCGCCCCTCGTGGTGATGGTCATCTTCAGCTTCAACGACCCCGCCGGCCGCCAGAACATCACCTGGCAAGGATTCACGCTCCAGAACTACGTGACCCTGTGGGGCCGGCCCGACATCACCGGGCCGATGCTGACCAGCGTGATCATCGCCGCCATCTCGACCCTGGTGGCCACCATCTTCGGGACGCTGATCGCGCTGGCGCTGACTCGCTATGACTTCCGAGGTCGGAGCGCCACCAACCTGCTGATCTTCCTGCCCATGACCGCCCCCGAGATCATCTTGGGGGCGTCGCTGCTGACGATGTGGGTCTCGATGGGGGTTGGGCGCGGCTTTGTCACCGTCCTGGTGGCCCACATCATGTTCAATGTCAGCTTCGTGGTGGTCACCGTCCGGGCCCGGCTGATCGGCTTCAACCGATCGCTCGAGGAGGCCGGCATGGACCTCTATGCCGATGCTTGGACCACCTTCTGGAAGGTCACCTTCCCGCTCATCTTCCCCGGCATCCTGGCCGCGGCCCTGCTCGCGTTCTCGCTGTCGATCGACGACTACGTGATCACCGTCTTCAACGCCGGAGGAACCATCACGTTCCCGCTGTGGGTCTTTGGGGTGAGCCGCCTGGGCATCCCGCCCGAGGTCAACGTGCTGGGGACGCTCATCCTGCTGCTGGCGGTGGCGTTCATCGTGGTCCAGCTATGGCAGGCCCGTCGTCAGGCGGCTGTCGGCCAGACGGTTACCATCCGCGGCAGGTAAACGCTGAATGTCGGACGAGATGGCACCGCCGGCAAACGCACAGCCGCCCCGCTACAGGCAGGCGATCATCACCTGGCTCGGGGTCTACCCGGCTTTGACGGTGACCCTTGCGGTACTTGGCCCGACGATGGAAGGCTGGCCGCTGCCCCTCGGCACGATGCTGGTTACCCTCCTCCTGGTCCCAGTCCTGACCTGGGTGATCTTCCCGCTCCTGAGAAGGCTTCTCCGGAGTTGGTTGGTCCGCGCCGGCTGATGCACCACGGATGGCAGAGCCGATGACGACCGAAGCGCCCACCGGACCGATGCTCGACGAGCGCGCCGATGACTCCGCCGTCTGGCTGGCGCGTCGCGCTGGCATCCCCGCCGTGTGGGCACGCTACACGGAGCTCGTCGTGGACCGCGGAGAGGGGTCGTGGGTCGTCACCCTCGATGGAGATCGGTACCTCGACTACACCTGCGGGATCGGGGTGACGAACACCGGGCATGCCCATCCCCGGGTGGCGGAGGCGATTGCCGAACAGGCCGGCAAGATCATCCATGCCCAGCAGAACATCCTCTATCACAAGCCCGGCCTGGAGCTCCACGAGCGGCTGCCGCGCTACTTCCCGGGGGCGCGAGAGGACGCGGCGGCGGGGCGCGACGACATCGGTCTGTTCCTGTCGAACTCCGGTGCCGAGGCCATTGAAGCGGCCGTCAAGCTGGCGAAGATCGCCACCCATCGGCCGGCGATCGTGGCGTTCCGCGGCGGGTTCCATGGACGGACCCACGGGACCATGACGCTGACCAGCTCCGCCATCAAGAACCGCGGCCATTACGAGCCGCTGCTGGCCAGCACCTATTTCGCGCCGTACCCGTATCCGCTGCGCAACCCGGCCGGGCGGACCGATGACGCCGCGCTGGCGTGGACGATGTCGCAGCTGGACGAGTTGTTCGCCACGCTGGTGTATCCCGAGGACGTGGCCGCGTTCGTGGTGGAGCCGGTGCTCGGGGAGGGCGGCTACGTGGTCCCGCCCGACGGCTTCCTCCCCGCCCTGCGGGAGCTGGCCGATCGGCACGGGATCCTGCTCATCGTCGACGAGGTGCAGTCCGGCTACGGACGCACGGGCCGATTCTTCGCCACCGAGTGGAGTGGCATCCGACCCGACATCGTGGTCATGGCCAAGGGCATTGCCTCGGGCATGCCTCTGTCCGGCATCCTCGCCCGCCGCGAGCTGCTGGCCAAGTTCCCGCCCGGTGGCCACGGCGGCACGTACGGCGGCAACGCGGTGTCGTGCGCGGCGGCGGTGGCGACCCTGGACGTGTTCGAGGATGAGGGCCTGGTCGAGCGGGCCGAGACCCTCGGCCATCGGCTCCTCGACGGCGCTCGTCGAGCCGCCTCCGGCCAGTCCCACGTGGCGGAGGTCCGCGGCCGCGGCCTGATGGTGGGCGTCGAGTTCGCCGACCCGGAGACCCTCACCCCCCGACCGGACCTGGCCAAGGCGGTCATGACAGAAGCACTCGCCCATCGGCTCCTGCTCCTGTCGTGCGGAACCTGGGGCCAGGTGGTCCGAATCATCCCGCCCCTGGTCACCACCGAGCAGGAGGTCGATCAGGCCCTGGCCATCCTCGCCGACGCTCTGGCCGCCACCAGCCCCTCCACAACCCCGTAGCGGAACGCCACCGGTACACCACGCGTACCTATCGGCCAGTTAGCCGGTCAGCCGAACTGGTTTCGGGCCCGAACTTGGCTGCCTGGCACACCGGCTGACAAGGACGGCCAAGGAGCGACCCCGCCAGACGGGCTTCGGCCCGGCAAGTTGGCCGATATGTACACCAGCTGATCAACTGGGTCGGGATCCGCACGTAATGACCAACCGGCAGGATGCCGGGATGGCCAGCCGAGAGCGACGCCTCGAACGAGCCGAATGGCAGATGAGTCGCGACGTTGTTGAAGCAGGGGCCGAACTTCGACAGGCTCGATTTCGCGCCGGCTTGACTGTTCGCGCGGTCGGGGCTGTTGTCGGCGTGTCGTACGTAACGATTCTGCGGAACGAGTCTGCGCGCCTCCCAGGCCCTAGGCCGATGTTGCTGGCGAGGCACGCGGCGGCGGTGGGGCTACGGGCGCGGATACGGCTCTACCCGGGGGACGGGGCGGTGCGGGACGCCGGGCAGGTGGCGATGATCCGGCGCTTTCGCGAGAGGATCGGGAATGGCGGCCGATGGGCATTCGAGGTCCCGATTCCCCTCCCCCGGGACCAGCGGGCGCTGGATGCCGTGCTGACGGTGGCCGGCGGGCGCATCGGTCTGGAGTTCTACGTTCGGCTGGCCGACTGCCAGGCTCAGCTGCGGGCCGCCCACCTCAAGCAGCGGGACGCGGGGCTGGACCGGATGCTGATCGTGGTCAAGGCGACGCACGCGAACCGACGAGCGCTGCGGGAAGCCGGGCCGGCCATCGCCGAAGCGTTCCCTGGCACGACGCGCGGCCTGCTCGCGACACTCGCCACCGGGGAGCTGCCGCGAGCCAACGGTGTGATCCTCTTCTAGCGGTAGCGCTCCAGGCGCTCGAGGATGGCGTTGGCCTCGGCCCACTCGGCGTCGGTGGGCTGCTCCCCGGGGTGCAGGTGGAGGAGCGGCACCACGTTCCATGCGGGGCCGTCGCGATGCGGAATGTGGATCCCCAGGTCGCCCCGGTCGAGGAGGGCCACCACGCTGGCCCCCGCCGTCCCGCCCTCGGCCACGGCCCGCTG
>JBOGTA010000113.1:0-5568 GCA_050695855.1 Candidatus Limnocylindria bacterium | reverse complement strand
CCAGGGCTACTACGACCGCGACAACGCCTTCTACCGCGACTGGGACGCCATCAGTCGCGACCCGACCCGCCTCGATGGGTGGCTGGACCAGTGGGTCCGCGGCGTCCCCGACCGCGCGGCCTACGTCGAAAAGCTCGGGGCCGAAGTCCTGGCCGGCCTCCGCCCCGGACCTCGGCCGTCGGGATCGGTCGACTACGGCGAATACCGATGACCACCACCTCATCCGACGAGCTGATGATCGCCGCCGCCGCCCGCGAGCTGATGGGCGTGCGGACCGTCTTCGTGGGGATCGGACTCCCGAACGCCGCCGCCAACCTCGCCCGCCAGACCGTCGCCCCGGACCTCGAGCTCATCTACGAATCGGGTGTCATCGGTTCGCGGCCGTCCCGGCTGCCCGACAGCATCGGCGACCCGGCCCTCGTCTCGGGTGCCACCGCCACCATGTCGATGCACGACCTGTTCGCCTACTTCCTCCAGGGCGGCCGGATCGAGGTCGGCATGCTGGGCGCGGCCCAGATCGACCGCTGGGGCAACCTCAACACCACGGTCATCGGTCCCTACGACCACCCGGCCACCCGGCTGCCGGGCTCGGGCGGCGCCTGCGAGATCGCGTTGAACGCCGCGCGCGTCGTCATCGTCATGAACCAGTCCCCGCGCTCGTTTGTGGAGCGGGTCGACTTCGTGACCTCCCCCGGTCACCGCCACCCGGACGGAACCCCGCGCCCGGCCTGGGCCGGCGTCGGGCCGACATCGGTCATCACCCAGCTGGGTGTCTACCGCTTCGACACCAATGGCGAAATGGAGCTGGCGGCTGTCCACGATGGCGTCCGCGACGCCGATGTCGACGCCGCCTCAGGCTGGCGGATCCGCCGCGCGCGGAGGAACTAGTTCAGCAGGTCGCTGACCGAGGTCAGGAGCAGGCCCCGATCACGTAACGCGGGGACCATGATCTCCAGCGCGGCGAGGGTCTCGTACCCGCCCAGGTGCATGAGCACGATCGACCCGCTGCTGGCCGAGGTGATGACGCCGGTCGCCATCTGCTCGGCCGTCGGGCCGCCCTCGACGATGGGCCGCCAGTCGATGGTGTCGATCGACCACATGATCGTCTTGGTGTAGCCGGCCGCCGCCGCGGTGGCAAGCACCGTCTCGTCGTACGACCCGTATGGGGGGCGCCAGTACGGAACCGGGTCCTGGCCGCTGCCGGATTCGAGGATGGTGGCCGCATCGGTCAGCTCGGCCGCGATGAAGGCGGTGGTGGGTGGGCCACCGGTCGCGCACGGCGGCTCGGTGGGCGAGCCCAGCCCCCCGTCGCGCAGGTTGCAGTGGTGCATGGTGTGGTTGCCCAGCTCGAACAGTTCGGGATGGTCGCGGACGATGGCCAGCACCTCCTGCCCGACGGGCGTCTCGCTCATCGCACCGGTCGGGAACAGCGTGGTGCACACCTGGTTGGCGACCAGGAAATTCATGATGTCGATGGCCGGATCCAGCCGTCCGCCCATGTCGAATGTGAGGGCCATGGCCTCGCCGGCCTGGGGGGCGGCACCGATGATCTCGCGCTCCCCGGTCGGGACCCGATTCCCGGCGCGGCAGCCAGAGGCGACCGGGGTGGGGCCCAAGGTCGGGGTCGGTGTCGGAGCCGGGGTTGGGCTGGCCACGGTCGGCGCCGCGGACGGAGATGGTGCGGCGGACTCGACCGGCGAAGCGGATGGTGCGCAGCCGGCCACGGCCAGGACGACGGTGAGGAGGAACCCGACCGGCCGGCGCCAGCCGGGCGGCATCGGTCTAGTTGGCGTGGTACTCAAAGCGGCCCATGGGGGCCAGCGACGCGTCGCCCAGCAGCTGCGCCTCGCGCTGCAGGAGGGCCAGCTCAGCCCGGAGGCGGGCCGCGGCGTCGGGTGCCTCCAGCAGCCGTTGCTTGCGGGACAGCTCCACCTGGAGCACGCCCGCCACCGCGTAGCTGGCGGCCAGCGGGTCGGTGGGGAGGCGCATGGGCCGGATCAGGCGCTCCATCCGGGTCGATCGCTTGACCTCGCCTGCGGATGAGGCCTCGCGGTCCGCATCTGGATCCGCGTCGGGATCGGCGTCGGACACGAGGTCCTCCAGGTCGGCCGCGTCGCGCTCCTCCAGGAAGCGGCGAATGGTGGACAGATAGGCGTTGAGCGCGACCTGGACGTCGGGCACCAATGAATCCGCCTCGTCGCCCGGCCGCTCGTCCAGGGGCGTGACGTCCGCCACCGCGTAGGGGCCGGTGTGGTCGACGCTCCGGATCCGCGCTCGGCCGACCCCGACCGCCATCAGCGCATAGCGCCCATCGGCGAACTTGTCCGCGCGCCGGACCTCACAGATGGTGCCCACCCGGCGCACGGTCAGCTGGCCGGTCCCCCGCTTGGCGGCGACTTCGCGCCCGGCGGAGATCATGGTCACCACGAACTGGCCGCCGTACGGGTTGCCCTCCTCCAGCAGGTCGCGGGTCATGGCCCGGTAGCGGCGCTCGAAGACATGCAGCGGCAGCGGGAGGTGCGGGAACGCCACGACGTGGAGCGGGAAGAGGGGCAGCCGCATGAGAGGCGCATGCTGGCACGCGGCCCCGTCCTTGGCAAAGGCCTGTGCGTCAGCGGATCACGACGACCTCGAGCGGGTCGGCCTTGCCTTTCAGCGCCAGGGACCGATGCTCCAACGGCGCCGTGTCAAGGTCCATCCCCGAGGCGGCATCCAGGCTCACCAGGATCTCGCCGGCCTGCGCCGAGGATGCCTGTCGCGCGGCGGTGTTGACCGGGTCGCCCAGCGCCGTGAAGTCGTGAAGCTGGCCTTCCTCCCCGACGCCGCCGAGGAACGCAACCCCGTGGTGGATGGCGACGCCGGCCGCGATCCAGGGAGCCGTGGGGTGCCCGGTGCCGGCCACGATGGCCCGGGCCGCCTGGAGTGCCGCTGCGGTGTAGTCGGGTCCGGCCATGCCGCGCACGTAGAGGCCGAGCAGCGCATCACCGATGAACCGGTCGGCGACCCCGTTGGTGGCGATCACCGCGTTGCTCGCCACGTGGTAGAAGCGGTCGATAAGCGCGGTGTACGCCGACGGGCCGAGACGCTCCGCCAGGCCGACCGAATCACGCACGTCGGTAAACAGGATCGTGAGCTCCACATCCGCGCCGCGAATGCCGGCCGATGAGAGCCAGTTGAAGCAGAACTGGCAGAAGCGAGGGTTCTTCGGGAACGGCGGGCGGCGGAGCGCCCGCGACAGCAGCCCGCCGGGCATGCCGAACGGCGTGTTGCAGGTCTTGCAGCGAGGACCACTGGGGAGGCGCGCGTTGAGGGCGCGGCGCCGACGCACCTGGGGGTGATCCCCGTTCATCAGGGCGCGGAACTCGTCCTCGGGGGTGGGATATGGCGGGGTCACGTGGCCAGCCCTCGGGTATCAGGCCGCCGGCGACGCGCAGCCACGATCCCCACCGCGACCAACCCGACAACGAACCTACTCCTGGTCAACGAACTCCATGTCGATCTGGGCCCGCTGGAGCCTGCCGGAGTAGTCGATGTACACGCTCTTCCACTCGGCGTAGAAGTCGAGCGCGGCCTGGCCCACCTCGCGATGGCCGTTGCCGGTGGCCTTGGTGCCCCCGAACGGGAGGTGCGCCTCGGCCCCGATGGTGCCGTGGTTGACGTATCCCAGCCCGCTGTCGAAGTCCCGGATGGAGCGGAACGCCAGGTTGACGTCGTTCGTGAACAGCGAGGTCGACAACCCGTACTGGACCGAGTTCACGGTTTCGACCGCCTCCTCCCAGCTGTCGACCGGGATGACGGCAGTGACCGGCCCGAAGATCTCCTCCTGGGCGATCCGCGCATCGCCTTTCACCTCGGCGAAAACGGTCGGCTCGAAGAACGAACCCTTGGCCAGCTCGCCGTCGCGGGCTGGATGGCCACCCACTACCAGGTCGCCTTCCTTCTGACCGATTTCGACGTATGAGCCGATACGTTCCAGCGCCTTCTCGTTGATGACCGGCCCCACGTCGGTCGAATCCAGCAGCCCGTCCCCCAGGACCAGCTGCCCTACCCGGTTGCGCAGCTTCTGCACGAACTGATCGTGGACAGGCCGATGGACGACGATCCGCGACGCGGCCGTGCAGCGCTGACCGCTGGTGCCAAAGGCGGACCAGACGACCGAATCGAGGGCAAGGTCGAGATCGGCATCGGACCAGATGACGATGGGGTTCTTGCCACCCAGCTCCAGGCTGACGCGCTTGAGGGTCTTCGCCGCGCGGCTCGAGATGTCGACCCCGGTCTCGGTGTGACCGGTGAACGAGACGAGCCGGACGTCGGGGTGCTCGACCAGCGGGTGACCCACATCGGTCCCTGACCCGGTGATGACGTTGACCACCCCATCGGGCACCCCTCCCTCGAGCAGCAGCGCGACAAAGCGGACCATGCAGGCGGGGGTGTCGGAAGCGGGCTTGAGGACGGCGGTGTTGCCGCAGATCAGGGCCGGGAAGAGCTTCCAGGCGGGGATGGCGATCGGGAAGTTCCAGGGGGTGATGATGGCGGCCACCCCGATCGGCCTGCGGATGGTCATCGCGAACTTGTCCGGCATCTCGGATGGGACGGTGTAGCCGAACAGGCGCCGCCCTTCGCCGGCCATGTAGTACGCGACGTCGATGGCCTCTTGGACGTCGCCTCGCGCTTCGGGCAGGACCTTGCCCATCTCCCGGGTCAGGAGGCGCGCCAGCTCTTCCTTGTGCTCGGCCAGGATGCGGCCGACCTTGAACAGGATCTCGCCCCGCTTGGGCGCCGGCATCATCGACCAGGCCGGATAGGCCGCCCTGGCGGCGGCCACCGCTGCGTCGACGTCCGCCGCCCCACTTGCCGGGAACTCGCCGATGACATCCTCCCGGTTGGCGGGGCTGGTCGAGGCGAAGGTCTTGCCCGAGCGGGCCTCCACCCACTTCCCACCGATGAGGTTGCGAAAGGCGTTGGTCAGTGTCGTCATGGCCACTCGTTTGCGCGGATATTTGGAGCCTCCATTGTAGGATCAGCCAATACCATGACCACGACCCAGACCATTCCGCCGGCCGAAGCCCTGATCCAGGCCCGCGAAGCCGCGGCGCGGCACCGCTGGCTCGAAGCGCTGGAGCTGTTCAGCGCTGCCGACGCGGCGAACGCGCTGACGCCCGGAGACCTCGATCTGCTCGGCGATGCCGCCTGGTGGACGGGGGACATGACCGCCGCGATCGCCGCCCAGGAGCGCGCGTATGCAGGTCACAGCGCGGCCGGCGACTCTTCGAGCGCAGCACGGACGGCCCTCCAGTTGGCCAGCGAGTACAACCATCGGCTCGAGAGTGCGGTCGCGACTGGCTGGGTGAGCCGCGCCCAACGCCTGCTGGAGGGTACGCCGGAAGCGCACGCCCACGGGCTGCTCGAGCGGGCGCGAAGGAACGCGGCCCTGAATCGTGGCGATCTGGAAGAAGCGTTGGAGCACGCCAACCGCGTCTTCGAGATTGGGACTCGCCTCGGCGACCGCGACCTCATCGGGCTGGGGATGGAGGACAAGGGAGCGGTCCTCGTCCAGCTGGGCCGGGT
>JBOGTA010000112.1:0-2659 GCA_050695855.1 Candidatus Limnocylindria bacterium | reverse complement strand
CGGCCAGCACCGCGGCCACCTGCACCACCCCGCGGAGGACGCGGACGTCGCGCCACGGGGGTGGCGCGACGTGCTCATGTGCGGGGTGCCCGACCGATGTCATGGTCCGGCGGTGGGTGAGCCTCGGGGCGAAGCGGGCTCCGCCCCGAGGCGGTGCATCGGTCTAGCGGTAGGGCGGTGCGTACAGGAGGCCACCATCGGTCCACAGGCTGTTCGGCCCGCGCTCGAGGTCGAACGGTGTGCCGGGGCCGAGGTTGCGGTCGTAGATCTCGCCGTAGTTGCCGACGGCCGAGATCACGTCGACCACCCAATCGGGCTCCAGTCCAAGGCCAAGGTCACCGTCTGCACCCAGCAGTCGCGCGATGATCGGGTTGTCGCTGCCGACCGTGTCGGCGACGTTGTCCTGGGTGATCCCCCGCTCTTCGGCCTCGAAGGTCGCGAACACGACCCACTTGACGACGTTGAACCAGCCGTCGTCCCCGAGCGGCACCACGGGGCCGAGCGGCTCCTTGGACATCACCGCGTCCAGGATGACGTGGTCGTCGGGGTTGCTGAGCGCCGTGCGTCGGGAGACGAGCTGGGAGCGATCGCTGGTGACGGCGTCGCAGCTGCCCTCGTCGTACGCGGAGTAGGTCTGCTCGATCTCCCCGAACGGCAGCGGCGTGAAGTCGATGCCTTCGGCACCGAAGACGTCGGCCAGGTTGAGCTCGGTGGTCGTTCCGGTCTGCACGCAGATCGTCGCCCCCTCGAGGTCCGCCAAGTCGGTGATGCCGTCCGCTGCGCGGACCATCATCCCCTGGCCGTCGTAGAAGGTGGTCGGGGCGAACAGACCCCAAACGGTGTCGCGGGTAACGGTCCAGGTGGTGTTGCGGATGAGGACGTCGACTTCCTGGCTCTGGAGGGCCGGGCCACGCGCATCAGCGTTGAGCGGCCGGAACTCCACCAGCGTCGGGTCGCCCAGCACGGCTGCGGCCACGGCGCGGCAGAAGTCTGCGTCGAATCCGGTGGTCTCATTGGTATCGGCATCCAGGAAGCTGAATCCCGGCAGGGCCCCGTTCACGCCGCAGATCAACATCCCCCGATCCTGGACCCTGGCCAGGATGCTTCCCTCGGGGGGTGGCGCCGGCGTCGGCACGGCAGTCGCCGCCGCAGCCGAAGGAGATGGGCTCGGAGACGGAGACGCCTCACATGACCCGATGATCAGCGCTACGCAAATGCCGACAGGGATGACGACACGCCTGCTCATGACGCTTACCTCTCGAGGACGCGATGCCATGGGCCGACGGCGGGCGAATCGCGTCGATGCGCCCATTCTAGTGGTGGGCAGCAACCTCGCCTCAGTTCTACGGGAAGAGCGGGAACTCCCCTTCCTCGGTGACCTCGTCGGCCGGCGGGGCGCTGATGTCGAACGACTGGTTGTAGTCGCTCAGGGTCAACGTCAGGCTGGGGCCGTCGGATTCGGGATCCGCGGCCGTGGTCGAGACCTGGCGCAGCCACAGGCCGTCGCGGTCGAACAGCAGATCCACCACCACCGGCCCGCTGAACGGGTCGTCCGGGAGGAAGCTCCCGTACTCGCCCATGTCCGGCATCGCGTCGGGATGCGCCGCCAGTGCCTCCTCGGAGATGGTGAGCTGGATGTGGTAGCAGGTGTCTTCACCACATTCCGCATCGGCCAGTTTCTCGGCTGAGACGCCCTCGGTGGCCAGGAACTCGGCCACCTTGTCGGCAATCTCCGCCGAACTGGTCGGCTCGGGACTGGGCGAGCTCTCACTCGGTGCGGGCGTGTGAACCCACTTGTCCCCGGTCAGCGAGCTCAACACGTACACGTCCTCGCCCAGGACGATGGCCTCGCCGCTCAACCCGAGCAGGAACGGGACGGCGAACGTGACGTGGGCAGCTTCCCCCGCCAGGTCGATGTCGCCCTCCACGCTCACCCCGTCCAGCGGCATGTTGGCGCCGGTATCGGGGTCGGTGATGGTGCCGGTCACGGTGAGCGCCATGTGGAAGCTGTCGGCATCCGAGGTGGCTTCGGCCCCGCGGGTCAGGATCTCGGCCGGGTCGGTCAGCGACTGGCCCCCAGCGATCGCCAGGGCGGCCACCGCCCCGACGAAGAGGACGACGATGATGACGATGGCGATGGTCAGGGCGCGGGAGCGCATCGAGGTCATCACGAGACGAGGATAGCCGCTCCCCGACTTCGTGCCAGGTTACCGATGGTCCTGCGCGTCATGATGCGCACCGTGGTAGGGCTTACATGAAGACCGTCGTGACCGGCGGCGCCGGTTTCATCGGGAGCGCGCTCGTCCGCCACCTGCGCGCTCGCGGGGACGAGGTGATCGCCTTCGTCCGCAGCGCCGCCCAATCAGCACCTCTGCGCGAGCTCGGATGCGTGCTCGTGGAAGCCGATCTGGCCGCGACACCGATCGATCGCCTGGCCGAGGCGATGGATGGAGCCGTGCTGGACGCCGCGATCGCTGCCGGCGTGGCCAGGATCGTGTACGCCTCGACCGCCAACGTCTACGGGGATACCCATGGCCGGGTGGTCGACGAAACGTACCGGCGTCCCCAGCCGCCGGTGTATCTGTCGTACTACGACGAGACGAAGTACCTCGCCCACCTCGCCGCCGAGGAAGCGATCGCATCGGGCGCTGGGGTCCTC
>JBOGTA010000111.1:0-7094 GCA_050695855.1 Candidatus Limnocylindria bacterium | reverse complement strand
CCTCCAGCCCGCTCCGGATCTCCTCCGGCTCGCTGTCGACCCAGCTCAGCTCCGGGCCCTGGCCGATGGCTCCCAGCACCGTGTCGCACTCGACGATGAACTCGGTGCCGGGCATGGGCTCCGGCCGGCGGCGGCCCTTCTCATCGGGCGCGCCCAGGTGCATCTTCTGGAACTCGACCCCGGTCACCTTGCCTTTCGCATCGGTCATGACCCGGACCGGCGCGGCCTGGAAGATGACGGTCGCGCCTTCTTCGATGGCCTCGTGGACCTCGTCCTGGGACGGCATGTCCTTCAGGTCGCGGCGGTAGACGATCGTCACCGACTTCGCGCCCTGGCGCAGGGAGGTGCGGGTGCAGTCGATGGCGGTGAATCCGCCACCGATGACCACCACTCGCGCCCCCTTCAGCGCGGGCACCGGGACGCCGCGCGTGCTGTTGTAGAGGTTCTCGAGCGCGTTGACCGTGCCGTCTGCGTACTCGTTGGGAATGCCCATCTCGTTGGGCTTGTCGCAGCCGGTGCCCACGAACACCGCGTCGTATCCCTGCTCCAGCAGGTCGGCCAGGTGGAAGTCGCGGCCCAGGCGCATGTTCGGCTTGAACGTGGCGCCAAGCTCCCAGACGTGGTTCAGCTCGCGATCCATCCAGCCCTTGGGCAGGCGGTACTCGGGGATCCCGTAGCGCAGCATGCCGCCCTGCTCCGGGTCGGCCTCGTACACGTCGCAGTGGTGGCCCCGGAGCTGGAGGTAATAGGCGACCGTCATTCCGGCCGGACCGGATCCGATCACGGCCACCCGGCGCCCGGTATCGGCTTCCTTGGGCCAGGGCAGCGGGGCCGGCGCATCCACCTCCAGCACCCGGTCGGCGCAGTACCGATGCGAGTCGCGGATGGCGATGGCGGTGTCCACCTCCTCGCGCCGGCAGTGGGTCTCGCACGGGGCGGGGCACACCCGGCCCAGGATGGCGGGGAAGGGGAGTGACCGCTTCAGGATGCGGGTCGCCTCTTCCCAGTTGCCCTCCGAGTTGGCCTTCAGGTAGCCGGGGATGTCGACCCGGGTGGGGCACTTGAACTGGCAGGGCGGCAGGCAGTACGCGTCGTGGTCGGAGAAGATCAGCTCCAGCACCAGGCGGCGGTTCTCGATGACCCGTTCAGAGTGGGTGGTGATGACCATCCCCTCGGTGATCTGGGTGCCGCACGCGATGGGCGTGTTGTCCTGGCCCTCGACCTCGACCACGCAGATCCGGCACGCCCCATACGGGGACAGCTTGGGCTCGTAACACAGGGTCGGGATCTCGAGCCCGAGCACCCGGCAGGCCTGGAGGATGGTCTGGCCCTCCTCGGCCTGGACCTGGCGACCGTTGATGGTGACCGCGATCCTCTTGGTGCCGGGCACCACCGGCCAGATGGGCGCGTAGTCCTCGAAGGGGCCAACGATGCCCCCGTTGCCGGAGCCGTTGCCCTTCCCGTTGCCGCCAGCGAACGTCATCGGTCCAATCCTATGACGCCAGTGGCGCGAGCAGCGGGGCGACCGGGTCGGTCTTGCACGAGCCGGCCAGGCAGACCCCCCGCTCGGCGTGGGCGCGGTACTCGTCCGCGAAGCGGTCCAGGGTGGTCAGCATGGGCCTGGGGGCGAGCGACTCGAGTCGGCACAGGGCGGTGTCCGCGATCTTGGCCGACAGCTCGCGCAGGAGGATCAGGTCGTTGGGGCGCGGCGTGGCGGCCAGGATGCGGTCCAGGGTCTCCACCAGGCGCAACGGACCAATCCGGCACGGGACAGCCTTTCCACACGCTTCGCGGGCGGAGTAGTCGAGCAGGAAGCGGGCCGTGGCCACCATGCAGGTGGCGGCGTCGGTGACCAGGACCGATCCGGAACCGATGTGGGCGCCCGCGGCGCCCAGGGCGCCATATTCGTAGCCCGTGGCGGACAGCTCGCCGGCTGCCAGGGCGCCCGCTCCCGGCCCGCCCACGAACGCGGCCTTCAGCGTCCCGGTCGACCCGCCGGCCAGCTTGACGATATCGGCCACCGACGTTCCCAAGGCCACCTCGGCCAGGCCCGGGTTGCGCACCGCCCCGGCGATGGTCACCAGCTTGGTGCCCGGCGCCTCCTCCGGCCCTACCTTGGCGAACTCCGCCGCCGAGTGGCCCAGGATCCAGGCCACATGGGCCAGGGTCTCGCCGTTGTGGACCAGCGTCGGGACGCCCCACAGCCCGCGGGTGGCGGGATAGGGCGGGCGGATGAGCGGCATGCCGCGGTCGCCCTGGAGGGCGTGGATGAGGGCGGTCTCCTCTCCGGCCACGTAGGCGCCGGAGCCCTCCCACACCGACACCTGGACCGACACGTCGGTGCCCAGGACGAGATAGCCCGCCAGATGCGCGGCTTCCGCATCCGCGACGGCCTTGCGGAGGCGCTCGATGGCCGCGGTCCAGTCGCGGCGGACGGCGAGGATGGCCTCGGACGCACCGACCGCGGCGGCCGCGATGACCAGACCCTCCAGGACGAGGTGCGGGTTGCCCTCGGCCAGCGCCCGATCCCCGAGGGACGTCGGGTCGGCGCCCATCAGGTTGGCCACCGCGATCTTTCGCTCGGCGCGCGCGGATCGGGTGGCGCGCCACTTGTCGCCGACGGGATAACCCGCGCCGCCGCGGCCGCGCAGACGGGCCGCGAAGACCTCGGTGATGACCTCGTCCGGTGACAGCTCGGTGATGGCGCGGGTCAGGCCGCGGTACCCGCGGGACCTGCGGTACGCATCGAGCGACTCGGGGTTCAGCTTCCCGATCCCGGCAAGCACCCGCTTCTCACCGCCGGTGAGAATTCGAACTTGAGGGGAGAGGCCGGCCGCCATCAGGCGCTCGCCCCCGCCTTGGCGCCGCGCTTCGCGGCCCGCGTCTTGTCCGCCCGCCGCGCGTAGATCAGGTGGCGCGCCTCGTCGACGTTGAGCGGCCCGTAGACCAGGGTGTCGATCCGCACCGCCGGCGCAATCGCCCCCGCTCCCACGCTGGCATCGGTCTCCAGGGTGAAGGCG
This sequence comes from Candidatus Limnocylindria bacterium, assembly GCA_050695855.1. GTDB lineage: Bacteria > Chloroflexota > Limnocylindria > QHBO01 > QHBO01 > DASTEQ01. The sequence goes on along the minus strand of JBOGTA010000111.1, from coordinate 4,074 downwards.
CCGTCCGGGGTCGTCTCACCGGCCCGCACGCCCAGCTCCTCCTCCAGCGCCGCCAGGAGCTTGTCGCCACCGGCAAAACGGCACGCGGCGCAGTCGCACACCGTCACCAGGTGTCCTTCGGCGGGCAGCAGCCGGAAGCCGCCCAGCCCGGCCGCCCCGAAGACCTGCGCCCAGTGGATGGTCATTCGGTCGCTGACACGGCGCAGCGCCGGCTCGGGCAGGTATCCGTACCGCGTCTGGATGGCGCCGAAGATGGCCACCAACGACTCGGGTCGTCCTCCGAACCCGTCGATGACCTGGTCCACCCAGGCGGTGTCCACCGCTTGCTCCCAACGTGCCGCGTTCCGCATCGGTCTCGACGGCAGGCCGGCCCGGCGGTAGGCGTTGGGGTCTCGGCGCTCGTCGTAGATCTCGGGCAGCCCGTATCGGATCCGGTTGCCCTCGGAGTCGAAGCCGCTCATGTCGATGGCCTCCACCGGGCACACCATGGCGCACTGGAAGCAGACCTCGCACTTGTGCTCGCCGAACGGGTCGTAGATGAGGTCCAGCCGCCCCCGCCAGCGCTCGGCCATGGCCGGGCGCACCTCGGGGTACTGCTGCGTCACCTTGGGCCGGAACAGGTTGCGCAGGGTGACGCCCATGCCGGTGATCAGGCCCGAGCCTGGAATCGCCATCGGTCAGGCCCTCACAGGTTGAAGATCAGGACCACCGCGGCGGTCACGAACAAGTTGATCAGCGCTAGCGGGAGCAATGCCTTCCAGGCCATCCCCATCAGCTGGTCCACGCGCACTCGCGGCAACGTGGCCCGGACCCACACCGCGACGAAGACGATGAAGTACGCCTTCAGGAAGAACCAGAACAGGCCATAGATCGTTCCCGCGAAGCCCTCCAGCTGGGCCGGGAAGGGCCATGGCGCCAGCCACCCGCCGAAGAACAGGGTGACCAGGATGGCGCTCATCACGAACAGGGCCACGTACTCGGCGAAGAAGAAGAAGCCGAATCGCATGCCGCTGTACTCGGTGAACGGGCCGGCCACGATCTCCGAATCGGCCTCGATCATGTCGAACGGGGTCCGGTTGATCTCGGCCGCGGCCGCGATGAAGAAGATGGGGAATCCGACGATCTGCCAGATGATGGCCCAGCCGTGCTCCAGCTGCCATTCGACGATGTGGGTGAATGACAGGGTCCCGGTCAGGACCACCACCCCCACGATTGACAGGGTGAGCGGGATCTCGTAGCTGACCATCTGGGCCGCGCTCCGCAGCCCGCCCAGCAGCGCGTACTTGTTGTAGCTGGCCCAGCCGGCGACCAGCATCCCGACCACCGACAGGCCGATGACGGCGAAGAAGAAGATGACGCCAATCTCGGAGTCGAACGCCACCAGACCCGGCGCAAACGGGACGACCAGGAGGCTCACGGCGGCGGCCATAAACACCATCCACGGGGCGAGGGTGAAGACCGGCACGTCGGCGCGATCCGGGGTGGTGTCCTCCTTGGCCAGCACCTTGAAGCCATGGATCGTGCTCTGGAAGATGCCGCGCGGGCCCACCCGGTTCGGCCCGTAGCGCAACTGCATGAGGGCGATGATCTTCATCTCCATCTGGATGACGATGAAGGCCGTGGGCACGGTGAGGAGCAGGAGCAGGGTCGTGGCCACCACGAAGCGGCCGACCCCGAGCACCAATTCAATGAATGCGGAGTCCATCTCGGTGCCCTACTTGTCCACGCCGCCCATGATCGGGTCCAGGCTGGCCATGATCGCCATCGTGTCGGCGATGGGGTGCCCGGGCATGAGCTTGGGCATGACCTGCAGGCTGATGAAGCTGGGGTCGCGCATTCGGAACCGATACGGGTTGGGGCCGCCGTCGCTGATGGCGTAGACGCTGTACAGCCCGCGGGGCGACTCGATGGCCGCATATGCGCGCCCCGGGCGCGGGCGGATGATCCCCGGCACCTGGGCCTGGACCGGGCCGTGGGGCATCTTGTCCACGATCTGGTCGATGAGGTGGATGGACTGCTTCAGCTCGGCGATGCGCTGCATGTAGCGGGCGTAGGTGTCGCCCTCCGGCTGGGTGATGACGTCGAACTCGAGCTCGTCGTAGATGCAGTACGGGTGCGCCTTGCGGACGTCGAACGCCAGGCCGCTGGCCCGCAGGTTGGGGCCGCTGACGCCCAGGTCCACGGCCTGCTTGGCGGTTAGGGTGCCCATGCCCTTGGTCCGGGCCCGGAAGATCTCGTTCTCGGTCAGGATCTTCTCGTTCATCTCGATGGTGTCCAGGACGTTGGCCCGCCACCGGCCGAGGCGCGACATGAACTCGTCGTTGGTGTCGAAGTTCACGCCGCCCACCCGGAAGAAGTTGAACAGCATCCGCTGGCCGGAGATGGCGGCCAACATCTCGACCACTTCGTCGCGGTTGATGAAGCCGTACAGGATGGGGGTCAAGCCGCCGATGTCGAGCGCCAGGAATCCCATCATCAGCCCGTGGCTGAACACCCGGTTCAGCTCCACCACCAGAGCCCGGATGTACTCCGCTCGCCGCGGGGCCTGGATCCCGTACAGCTTCTCGAACGCGATGGCCGGCGCGTGCTCGTTGTGCATGGCCGACATGTAGTCCATGGGGTCGACGTAGGTCAGGACCGTGGTGTAGGTGGCCTCTTCGCACAGCTTCTCGATCCCGCGGTGCAGGTAGCCGAGGACCGGGTCGATGTCGATGACCACCTCGCCGCGCACCTTGACCACCAGGCGCATCACGCCGTGGGTTGACGGGTGCTGGGGGCCCATGTTGACCAGCATCTCCCCGTCGCCGAGGGTGTAGACCTCCACCTCGCGCTCGGTCTGCGGCGGCCGGTCGGGGGGCGGGACGAGGTCGAAGCCGAAGAACTCGCGGCGCGACGCGCTGGTGGCCATGGCGTCCAGGGCAATGGGGTCCGGGATGCGCGGCTCCCCCTCCGCTGCCGCCCTGATGGCGGCCTCGTCCTCGGCCGTGGCCCTGGCCACGCGCGGCTTCGGAGCGCCGGGTTCCTTGGTGGTCGTCACGCCGGGCCTCGTGGCTCGTCGCGGTGCGCGGCGGCGTCCTCCAGCTTGCTGAGGTCCCAGGTCTCGGGCCGCTCCAGCGGCTTGTTGCCGGCCGCGGCCGAATCGGCGGCGTCGTCGGGGAGGAGGAAGTCCTTGCGCTGCGGGAAGGACTTGTAATCGGGGGACATGTAGATACGCCGGAGGTCGCGGTTGCCCTCGAAGACGATGCCCATCATGTCGTACATCTCGCGCTCATGGAACATTGCGCCTTCCCACAGGGAGGTGATGGAGGGCGTCACGGGATCGTCGCGGTCGACCTTGACCCGGATCCGCAGCCAGGTGGGGTGGCGGTCGGAGTACAGGTGGTAGACGACCTCGAACCAGTTGCCGACACCGTAGTCGACCGCGGCCGCATCGGCCAGGAAGAAGAAGCCGAAGTCCGCGTCATCGCGCAGGGTGCGCAGCGAGTCGACGATCTTGTCGCGGGGGACCTGGATCTCGACCGTGTCCTCGTCGGTCCACAGCTCGCTCGCCGCATCGGCGAGGCGGTCGTCCAACAGCCGGACCAGAGGTCCCGCCGCCGCTGGTGCGCTCAGCGCACGTCTCCTTCCCAGGAGCGCAGCTCGGGTCCGCGGTCCGCGTAGGTGGCCCACTGGCCGCGACGCTGCTTGACCAGCTCCTGGAGCTTCATCATTCCGTAGATCAGGCCCTCCGGCCGCGGCGGGCAACCCGGCACGTACACGTCAACCGGCATGACCCGATCCACGCCCTGGACCACGCTGTACGAACGCTTGAAGCGCCCGCCGCTGGTGGTGCAGGTGCCCATCGCCACACACCACTTGGGCTCGGGCATCTGGGCCCACAGCCGGACCAACGGTCCAGCCATCTTGGTGGTCAGCGTGCCGGCCACGATCAGGACGTCGGCCTGGCGCGGTGAGGCGCGGAAGGGGAACATCCCGAATCGGTCGACGTCGTTGACACTCGTGGCGGTGCTCATCATCTCGATGGGGCAGCTCGTCAGCCCCGTCAGGAGCGGCCACTGCGTGTTGGCCCGGATG
>JBOGTA010000110.1:0-4134 GCA_050695855.1 Candidatus Limnocylindria bacterium | reverse complement strand
AGCTTAACCCTCGACCTGCCCGACAGAGACGCTGTTGATCAGGTCGCTGAACACCATGAGAGCCGCGCCTGCTGCTGCGCGGCTCTCATGACCGGAGGAGGAGACCCGAGGACCGGCAGGGTTTGCCACCGATCCTCGTCCGATGAAGGCCCTCCTGAATACTCAGGAGGACGTGGTTGAATCCTGGGCTGGCCCGGATCGAAGCGAAATGGCACTCCCGTACCGACCGCCACCGGACCGATGGCGCGCGGCGTCTGCCGCGCGCCCCCATCGGTCAGTCCTCCGGTAGCTTGATCCACCCCTGGCGCATGGCGTACACGACGGCCTGGGTGCGGTCGTTGACGCTCAGCTTGCGCAGGATGGACGACATGTGGTTCTTCACCGTCTGCTCGCTGATGCCCAGGGTGTAGGCGACCTGCTTGTTGGTCATGCCCTGGGCGATGTTGTCCAGGATCTCCACCTCGCGCGGCGACAGCGGCGCGAAGATGGGCTGGGCATCCGAGCCGTAGACGGCCAGCTCGCGGAACTCCTTCAGGACGCGGCTGGCGACCGCCGGCCGGCTGAAGACCTTGTCGTTGATCAGGTACTCGCCCGACCGGACGCGGCGGATGATGGCCACCAGGTCGGTGGGGTCGATGTCCTTGAGGACGTAGGCTGCGGCGCCGGCCTTGATGGCGTCGAACAGCTGATCCTCGTCGTCTCCCCCGGCCAGGACGATGACGCCGGTATGAGGCAGCTCACGCTTGATGCGCTGCGTGGTCTCGATGCCGTTGGGCGCCGGCAGGGTGAGGTCCATGAGGACCACGTCCGGCGTCAGCTCCTCGACCACGGCGATCGCCTCGCGGCCACTGCCGGCCTCGCCGACCACTGTCAGGTCCGGCTCGAGGTCGAGGATGTTGCGCACACCCCGACGGAACAGGGTGTGCCCGTCGACGATGACGATGCGGGTCTTCTCGGTTGCCGCGCGGCGGTCGCGCCCGGTTCGGCGTTCCATCGCGATCTCCTCGGTTCCGACCGAATCGGTCTCGACCGGGGCTGTCTTGGCTCGTGCCACGTTCTCCTCCTTGACCTTCATCTCCAGCCCCCGATGTTAGCGGACGGGTTCCGGGAGGCGGAGTAGGATCCGCGTCCCTTCGCCCTGCCGCGATTCAATCTGCAGCTCCGACCCCATCAGGTCCGCGCGTTCGCGCATGAACTGGAGGCCGAAGTTGCGGGTTACGCCGGTCGCCAGGCGCATGACGTCAAAGCCACGTCCGTTGTCGGCGATGACGAGCTGAGTCCCGTCCAGGCTGATCCGGACCTCGGTGGCGGCCGCGTGCTTCCGCACGTTCTGCAGCGCCTCCTGGGTGATGCGCAGGACGGATGCCCGGGCCGGCGGTGTGAGCCCGGCGTCGATGCCGTCGACATCGACCCGGACGGCGATGGCGTTTCGGGCCTGGAACTCGACGGCGGCCTCCCGCAACGCGGCGGCCAGGCCCACGTCGACGGCCGGCGGGCGGAGCGAGGCGATGAAGCCGCGCACCTCTTCCAGGCCGTCGCGGAGCATGTTGCGGAGCAACGCCAGCTCAGTGCGGGCCTGGGTGTTGGCAGCCGGTCGGGCGGTCGCCGGGCGGGGTTCGCCGGCGACCACGCGGTCGAGGTACTCGACCTGGAAGATGGCGTTGGTCAGGACCTGGGCCGGCCCGTCGTGGATCTACTCGGCCAGGCGCTGGCGTTCCTGCTCCTGGGCCTGGATGATCCGCAGGGCGATCCCCGCCACCGAGTCGTCGGTGGTGTCGAGGGTGGGTTCAGCCGCGGCCGGGTCGGCGGTCGACAGGTAGCGGACCACCAGGTCCAGCTGCCGGGCGGCGACCTCCAGCCGCTTGACCCGGTGCTGGAGCTGGGCCAGCTCGCGGACCAGGGTCTCGTTCTCGGCGCGGAGGTCCGCCGCGTCATCGGTCCCGGCGCCGTTGCTGGCCCGTCGCTGGGTGCCCTGCTCGAGACGGGCCCGGAGCTGAAGCCAGGTGCCCAGCCGGCGCCGGTACAGCGCCCGCGCCCGCTCGGCGTGCCGATGCAGGCGGCGCGCCTCGCGACCCAAGCCCTCGGCGGCCTGGGTGTTGAGGCGGTCAATCTGGACGATGCCGGTGCGATCGGCAGCCTGGGCCACGCTCAATCCTCCGGGAAGTACCAGGGTCCATCTGGGACCGGACCCTCGACCCAATACTCCCGGCGCGCTGTGCGCGCGGTCAACAGTACTTCGGGACCCGGAAGTACTAGTCCTTCACTTGTTGCAGCCGATTCACTCGGCGCTGGTGCGGCCCGAAATGTTCGCTCGCGAGTCAGTCACGCGGGCGGGCGATTGTGGCGCCTGCGCCGTCGAACACGACCTCGTAGACCGTGCTGTCGCGGACCGTCTCGCGGAGCGCCGGGCAGCAGTCATCGGGAGAGAGCGGCCCGCTCACCCGGCCCTTTGGGATGAAGAGCCACGCATCAGCCAACCCCTCGGAATCTGCCCAGCCGGACATGCATTGATCCGTCGACGGGGTGCAGCGGATGATCGCCCGATTGCGCTCGCGTTGGCTCCGGAAGCCCGCTCGACCGAGCCACTCGCTGCCCTGGACGGTGCCCACGCTCTGCCGTTCGGCCACGGCCGGGAACCACTCGCTGATCTCGTCGGCTCCCCAACCTACGACAGTCGCGACGATGAATCGGGTGTGCGGCTCTGCCTCATCGCGAATCCAGGTCATGGCGGCCACGTGGTCGGCGCTCACCCGCTGCAACCGCGAAGTGTCGTCGACAACGGACCCCAGGCTACTGACCAGTGCACCGAACAGCGCGACCAGCGCCACGCCCACCCGTAGCGCCCGATCCCCCGGCGTGACCAGAGGGCCGATCCCCGTCAGGACGAACGCGATCGCAGCGCCCCCCAGCAGCGACCAGGGTACGGCCCCGATGAAGTCCGCCTCGCCGGCGAAGATCAGGCAGCCCAGCAGGAGCGGTAGCCTCCACCGGCGTCGCAGGAGCTCGACCACCAGGCCCAAGACCCCAGCGACTAGGAACAGGTCGGTGAAGCCCGACCCCGAGAACGTGAGGCCCAACAGGAGGAGGACGCCAAGGGCTGGGTCCCACCGATAGCCAGGGGCCAGGACGGTGTCGAGCCCATGGATACCCGCCATCAGCAGAACCCAGGGAAGGACGATCAAGAAGGCAGCCACGCCCATGATCGCGACCCGACGCGCCGACGCCGCCAGGCGGCGCGGCCGGTACACGATCACGGTCGAGGCGGCAGCGCCATAGAGTGCCGTCTGCGGGTGGGCGAGCGCGGCCAAGCCGAGCAGGACTCCGATGGCCACCGCCCGTCGGCTTGTCACCCCCGCGGGCGACGCCGCCAGCCACATGGCCAGCATCGCCAACAGGACGCCCGCGCCGCGGGTAACGCCCCCGCCGGCCACGATGGCGTCATAGGCGTGGGGCACCAGCGCGTAGATGAGGACCGCGCCCGCCGCTGCAGTTGCCGGGAGGAGGCGAAGGGCGAGAAGGCCGAACGTGCCGACCGTCGCCAGCGACAGCATTGCGGCGACGAGCCTGACGCCGTCCAGGCTGGACAGCCCCAGCATCTCGGCGAGCAGGGCGGTGCCATAGAGCCCGAGCGGGGGGTAGACGAATGGGATATCGGCCGCGTTGTAGGTCGTGAACTGGGGTATTACAAAGCCGGCGCGCCGGAGGTCATCGACCATGACCACGATCAGTCCACCGCCCCTGGCGTGAGAGGCCCTGGCAGCACCGCAACCAGTCGAACGACGGCCGCAAGGCCGGCGGCGACCAGCAGCACGAAGGCCACTGGTCCCGCCTCGGCGGCCCGCCGGCTACTCATCCACCACCGCGTAGATTCTGACGCCCTCCGCCTCGAACGCGGGGTCGCAGCCCAACCAGGTCGCCGTCGTGTCCGCGCCGCCGGTCCACGCGGCGTTATCGGCACTGTCCCGGGCCGCGCAGCCGTTCCACAGGCCCAGCGGATCGGTGGTCGCGTCCTGGCGGAGGGTCACGATCACCCACCGCACGTCGTAGGCGCGAACGACCTCCTCGATCACCGGATAGGGGTCGAACGGCGCCGCCACGCCGGGGTTGCCGGTCAGGTGCCACAGGCTGGAGGGG
>JBOGTA010000109.1:0-4795 GCA_050695855.1 Candidatus Limnocylindria bacterium | reverse complement strand
GTGGAGATCTACCTCGGCGCCGTGGCGGCGGGCATCGGCGCCACCGTCACCCCCTGCATCCTGCCCCTGTATCCGGCGTTCCTGGCGTACCTGACCAGGCAGTCGCCGTCGTCGGCGGACCCGGGCGGCGCGTCGATGGCGATCGACCGTCCAGCGCTCGCGCCCGCAGTCGCCGCGGCGCTGGTGTGGGCCGGGGTGGTGGTGGGGATGGTCGCCATCGGCGCCCTGATCGCGGCGCTGGCAACCCCGCTTGGTGATTTCAACCGGGTCGTGCTGCCGGTTGCCGACGGGTTGCTCATCGCCCTTGGCGCGCTGTTGCTGGCCGGCGTCAATCCCTTTGCCCGCCTGCCGCAGCCGTCGCCCAGCGCGCTGGGCAGCCACGGTCCAACGCTGGGGGCATTCCTGTATGGGCTCCTGTTCGCGCCCATCGCCGTCCCGTGCAGCGGCCCGTTCCTGGTCGGCATCTTCGCCTTCAGCCTGACGATCGGGGATGCCCTGGGGCGACTGGCCTTCTTCGTGAGCTTCGGCATCGGCTTCGGCCTGCCGCTGTTCGTGCTTGGCAGCCTGGGCCAGGTGCGCGGTGCCCAGCTGGCACGCGCCATCAGCCGCTGGGAGCGGCCCCTGCAGCTGGTCCTCGGGGCCGCGCTGGTGGCGGTCGGGGTGTGGGACCTGACGGTGAACCTGCCATTGTTCCTGGGCTGAGCTGAAGGGACGTGGTATGGCGGCAGATGGACCGATGACGCCGCCCCGGCTCCACGCCGATCACGCCGGAGGCCCCCGGCACGGGAAAGGCGCCTCCCTGCGGCCAGGATGGCGGAGCTGAACGACGGGCACGGGCCGATGTCGTCGCCAGGCGACCAAACCTCGCTCCTCGATCCCGATGGCGGCAAGCCATCCGCGTCGCCCGAGTCGCCCACGGCTCCGCTGTCTCCGCTCAAACTGCTGCACTACCGCCCCCACACGCGGTTGATTCGGCGCTCCAGCAGTGCTACGTTGGCACCTGCCACCACCGCCCGACGCCATCCACGTCTGGAGGGAAGCGCACATGCCCAAGGCCGTCGGAGCCTTCCTGTCCGTCCTAGTCATCCTCCTCGGCGCGCTCGGCGGGCCCGTCGTCCAAGCCGCGGATCCGGCCGCCGGCACGATCAGCCCGGAGAGCGGACCCATCGGCTGGACGGGCGACTTCGTCGCCGCTGGAGCGAATGTCTCCAACACCACCGGGGACCAGATCTGCGAGGGCGACGTCGGCGGCCTTCCCGTCGTCCACGCCTGCGACGTGTTTACCCTCACGGTCGCCGTCCCGGCCGGCTACTGGGACACGAACAACGGTGGGGTCCGTGTCAGCATCCGCTGGTCGAGCGTCGACAACGACTTTGACATGTATATCTTCGAGGCCCTGCCGGATGGTTCGCGGGGCGACCTCGTAGGCTCCTCGGCGCAGGGCGCCACGAACAGCGAGCAGGTGCTGTTGATCGAGCCTGAGGGCACCTACCTTGTGCGGGTCAACCCGTTCTCGGTTGTCGCCGACCAGTTCACTGGCGTGGCCGAATTCGTCGCCCTCGACGACATCCCGGCCACGCGCAAGGGCTCGAGCGGTCTGGTGACGCCCGTGCGGGCCTCGTCTGGGCCGTACCTCTCGTACTCCGAGCCGCACATCGCGATGAACCCGCTGGACCCCGACAACCTGGTCGCCGGTTCGAAGTTCTACCAGAACCTGCCCGAGTACCGCTTCCAGATCGGCACCTTCGTCTCGGACGACGGCGGCCAGACCTGGACGGAGAACGGCATCCTCCCCGGCTACCCGGCGCAGACCGGCGATGAGGAGGACTACTACATCACAAGCGACATCTGGTTCGACTTCGATGACGAGGGCAACGCCTACGCGATGGTTCTCGATACACGGGACACCTCCGATTCGGCGACCGGCGCCGGATGGGGGATGTCAGCCCACAAGTCGACCGACGGCGGGCACACTTGGGGCGGGCCGGTCGCGATCCACCGCAACGACGATCCAGTGAGCAACACCGTCTTCCTCGACGACAAGAACACGCTGGTCGTCGACAACACCGGCCCCGACGGCGATGGCCAAACGGGCAACATCTACACCTGCTGGTCCTTCGACGCGGCCGTGGCGAACCTCGCCGTCTTCGTTAGCCGCTCCACGGACGCGGGCGCGACCTGGTCCACCCCCAGCGCCGTGTCCGGCGCCGACCGCACAGTCCTGGGCTGCCACGTCGTCGTCGGACCGTCAGTCGTGCCGGGGGGGCCGGGTGTCCTCTACGTCTTCTGGCTCGACTTCGCGGGCAACGGCCGCATCCGCATGGCCAAGTCGACCGACGGCGGCTTGACCTTCAGCCCACCTGCGACCGTGCGCGCGATCAATCAGGTCCCGCGCCTCTTCCCCAACTCGGCCTTCCGCAACCTCTCCATCCCGTGGGCGGCCGTCGATCCCGGCGACGGCACCGTCTACGTCAGCTGGGCCGACTACCATCGAACGGTGCCGGGCGGCAGCTGCCCGCCGGCGACCAACGTGCCGGAGGGCCAGGTCTGCGACGCCGACATCCTGCTCGTCGCCTCGACGACCGGCGGGGCCACCTGGAGCGCGCCCATCCGCGTCAACCAGGATCCTGTCGGCAACGGCAAGGACCAGTTCCAGAACGCCCTCGCGGTGACGGCGTCAGGCCAGCTCAACATGATGTGGTTCGACCGGCGCAATGATCCGCAGAACTTCTACATCGACACGTTCTTCGCCCGATCCAACAACGGGGGGAGCACCTGGAGGGAACTCCGGGTGACCCACGAGCTGTGGGACCCCTCGGTCAACCCGCCGATCAGCGGCTCGGGCCACTTCATCGGCGACTACCAGGGCATCGTCGCCACCGACGACGTCGCGATCGCCTTCTGGCAGGACACCACCGCGGCCAACCGATCGCCCAATGACCCACGCTACTCGCCCTACCAGCAGGCTTATTCGGCGCGTATCCCGAACACCAGGAAGCTCGGCGGCCCGTAGGCGGTCGCGCACCGATCGAAAATTGCGGGTTCCGCGGCACGGCGCCGCGGGGCCCGCCGTCCGGTGACCGGGATCTTCGACCACCATCCCGGTCTCGACATTCGATAACATCGGGATCACGCATATGATCCCCCGCGCACTGGCGGCCCTCGCGCTGGCTGGGAGCGTTTCCTGCTCAGCCGCGTCCCCCGGCGCGCCCACCGCCTCCAGTCTCGCTCAGACCCCGACCGCCACGGCCACGATCGAGAGTCGGACCCTGGTGGTGGGCGACCTGGAGCGGTCCTACCGCCTGGTCGAGCCGCCCAACGTTGCCGGTCCCATGCCGCTGCTGATCGCTCTGCACCCGTTCCGGGGGCGGCCCGAATCGCTGATGCTGTCGAGCCGATTCGCGGACCTGGCGGCGACGGACGGGGTCCTGGTGGCGTTCCCGGCCGGCGTGTCAGAGAGCTGGAACGCCGGCACCTGTTGCGGCGATGCGGTCATCCAAGGCATCGACGACGTCGCATTCATCCGCGGGCTGATCGAGGCACTCGAAGCCGAATACCCCGTGGATCCGGGCCGTGTCTTCGTCACCGGATTCTCGAACGGCGGGATGCTCGCCTACCGCGTCGGCTGCGAGCTGTCGGACCTCATCACCGCCATCGGGGTCGTCGCCGGAGCGCGAATGACGGACTGCCAATTGGCCACACCGGTCTCGCTCATCGCGCTGCACGGCACCTCGGACAACTCGGTGCCATTCGATGGAGGCGAGGGAGCCCGCGGGATCGACTATCCCTCCGTCCTCGAAGCGGTTGAGGGTTGGGCTCAGGCCGATGGGTGCGCCGCTCAGCCGACCACCGAGGAATCGCAGGAAGCGACTCGGACGGCCTGGTCTGACTGCGCCGATGGCAGTCGCGTCCTCCTCATCGCGGCGACCAACCAGGGTCACTTCTGGTTCTTCCCTGAGCCGGATGCCTCCGTGGAGCTCTGGACCTTCTTCAACGGTCTCGGTCCCTGACCGATAGACCCCCAGGGCGAGATGCGGGCCGATAATCCCACCGTCGCATGGCTGCGGGAGGGAAAATCTCCGGCGGAGCAACGGAGGGCAGCAGTGGACATCCGAGGGCTCTTCTCGGGATCGGCTCGCCGTGAGCAGGACCTAGCGAAGCGCCTGCAGCTGGCCAGCGACCTTTACACCCGCGGCGAGATCGACGCCATGACGCCGGAAGAACTGGATATCGCCGTCCAGTCCATTGGCTCTGGCACGTGCCTGTGCGGCGACAGCGCACTCTTCATCGACGGAGTCGTGTGTCCCGGCTGTCTGACCAACCTCTCCCGCGCGATCCAGGGTGGGCTCGCCCTCGGCGACAGTTCCATCCAGCCCAAGACAAACATCGCGGTGCGACGGATGGGGCTCCCCGGGAAGGCCAAGCAGAAACTAAGGGAGAGGCTGGTGGACCTGCGCGCTCGCCGCTAGACCTGCTCCATCTCCTCGCGCGTCTCGTCCGGGTCCAGCTTCAGGGCGGCCGAGTTGATGCAGTAGCGCAGGCCGGTGGGCCGCGGGCCGTCGTCGAAGACATGGCCCAGGTGCCCGCCGCAGGAGGCGCAATTGACCTCGGTCCGGGTCATGAAGAACGAGCGGTCGGTCTCGGTGTCCACGGCCTCGGCGGCCGCCGGCTCATAGAACGAGGGCCACCCGGTGCCCGACTCGAACTTGGTGGCCGCGTCGAACAACTCCGCCCCGCAGCCCGCACATCGGTACGTGCCGGGCCGATGCTCGTCCCACAGCTCCCCGCTGAATGC
>JBOGTA010000108.1:0-7981 GCA_050695855.1 Candidatus Limnocylindria bacterium | reverse complement strand
ACGGAGAGGACATCCCGGTCCGGATCCATTCCGAGTGTCTGACCGGCGACGCATTCGGATCGTTGCGGTGCGACTGCCGAGACCAGCTCGAGGCCTCCCTCCGTTTCCTCGGCAAGCAAGAATCGGGCCTGGTCCTGTACCTCCGCCAGGAGGGGCGTGGCATCGGCCTTGCGAACAAGGTTCGCGCCTATGCCCTCCAGGACCAGGGCCTGGACACCGTCGAGGCCAACCAGGCCCTCGGGTTCCGGGACGACGAGCGCGACTACGGCGTGGCCGCCCACATGCTCGGCCTGCTGCAGGTCCGATCCATCCAGCTCATCACCAACAACCCGCGCAAGATCGCGGGGCTGGAGCAGCACGGCGTCCGGATCACGGGGCGGATTCCGCTGGTCGTGCCGCCCAACGAGCACAACGTGTTCTACCTGTCCACCAAGGCCAGCCGGTCCGGCCACTACATCGACCTGGCCGGCTACGAGCACCTGTCCGAGCAGCTGGACCGGCCGATCGTGGACGGCATGAGCCCCCGGCTGATCGCGGAGATCGAGGAGGTCGCGGACGGCGCTGCCTGACCGAGTCGCGATCATCACCGGGGCGGCCGGCGGACTGGGCAAGGTCGTCAGCCGTGACCTGGCGGCAGCTGGCATGCGTTTGGCCCTTGTCGGCTCCCGGCTGGCGCCGCTCGAGGCCGTGGGCACAGAGCTTGGGTTGGCACAGGACCGATGGATGGCGCTGGCGGCGGACCTCCGCGAGGCAAAGGCCGCTGATGAGGCCGTGGCTTCGGTCGCCGATCGGTACGGGAAGGTGGAGATCCTCGTCCACCTGGTGGGCGGCTACCACGGTGGCGAGCCGGTGGTCGGCACGAGGGATGCTGAGGTCGCAGCGATGCTGAGCCAGCACCTGTGGACCACGCTCAACATGGTCCGCGTGGTCGTACCGCGAATGGCCACGAGCGGTTGGGGCCGGATCCTGGCGGTGTCCTCGCCCCTGGCATCGGCGCCAACCAAAGGCGTGGCGCCGTACGCCGTCGGCAAGGCCGCCCAGGAGGCCCTCCTTGGCACCCTGGCGCGCGAGGTGGCGGGGACCGGGACGACCGTGAATCTGGTTCTGGTGCGGACGATTGACGTGGAGCACGAGCGGGAGGCTGAGCGGACGCCCAAGACCGCTTCCTGGACGACCCCCGAGGAGATCTCGGCCACGTTCCGGCACCTGCTCAGCGACGAGGCGGCGGCCGTCAACGGGGCGAAGATCCCGCTGTATGGGAATGGTTAGGCCCCCAGCCTTTTGGCGGAGCCTGCTCCCGGTAGCCGCGGTTGCCCTCCTGGCGGCGGCGTGCAGTCCTTCGCCTTCGGCATCGCCTACGCCCGCCGGCTCTATCGCGTCATCAGTGGAACCAACTCCGAACCCGACTGCGGCTCCCAGCGAACGACCGCTTGGCTGGCGGGAGCTGCCCGCTTCGGGAGCCGCGCCGGCGCCCCGCGAGGACCACACCTGGACCGTGGACGGCGACGGTCGGTTCGCGTACCTGTTCGGCGGCCGCGATGACACGGGCCCGGGGTCGTATGGGGACCTGTGGGCCTACGACTTGACCGCCGACACATGGCGGCAGCTGAGCGGCGGGCCGCCGGCCCGCTTCGGGCACAACGCCGTGTGGGTGCGGGGGGTCGGCCTTGTTATCTTCGCCGGCCAGGACGTGACCTTCTTCAACGACCTGTGGGCCTACGACCCGGACGCCGACAGGTGGCGGGTGCTCCCGGGCGCCGGAGCGGTACCGGTTCCCCGTTACGGCAGCTGTGCCGCGCTGGGACCCGACGCGCGGCTCTGGATCAGCCACGGGTTCACCAGTGAAGGAACGCGCTTCTCCGACACCAGGGCCTACGACTTCGGCATCGAGACATGGACCGATGAAACGCCGTCCGGCGAGGTGCCCATCGTCCGCTGCCTGCACGCGTGCTGGTGGACTGAGGGTGACCGATTCACCCTGTACGCCGGCCAGACCAACGGCGTGACGTCCCTCGGTGACCGATGGGAGCTGACGGTTGGCCCGCGCCCCGGGACCAACGCCTGGCAGGAGCTGGACCAGGATGGGAGCCCGCCATCGGCCCGAAACCTCTACGCGGCCGCGCGCTGGGAGCCTGGGACGCTCATTTTCGGCGGCCAAGCCCTGGACGGAACTTACCTGGGCGATGTATGGCTGTTGTCCGACGACGGCACGCAGGCCCAGGTCGCGCCGGGTCTGGCGGGGCCATCGTCGCGGTCCGGAGCCGAGCTGGTCGCTGATCCGGAGCGGGGTCGCGTCCTGCTGTTCGGCGGCAAGGCCGGGGGGAGCGTGTTCGGCGATCTTTGGGAGCTGACCTTGGACTGACGGGTCGGGCGGAGGCCCGAGTTGGTACGATAAGCCCCAGTAAACTCCCGTCGGGCGCCCCCCGCGAGCGCGTCCGCGACCCAAACCGCACAGGAGAAATCAGGCCGCATGAACGTGGTCGCCGACCCGGCGCACGCCCCCGCGGGGCCCAACGGCACCCGCCTCCCCACCGCCCGCTCGGTTATCTACGACCCGACTCCCGCGGAGCTACAGCAGCTCACCAGCCGCATGCCGCAGGCCCGTCGGACGGCCTTTGGCAACTACAACGTGCAGACCCGGGTGGTCAGCCGGTCGAAGGCATGCACGTACCTGGTGACCGATGACCCGTCCGTCACGGACGACCAGACCATTGGTCGCGCCGAAGGGGCAGGGATCGCCGCGCTCCAGGACGCGTACATCGCGAACCGCGAGATGGTGGTGGTGGACGGCTTCATCGGCAACGACCCGGAGTACCGATCGCGGGCCCGCCTGTATACCGAAGCCGCCAACGCGAACATCGCCGGCATGCAGCAGCAGCTGTTCTTCCCGCCGGATCGGCTTGCCGCAGAGTGGGTACCCGAATTCGTGGTCATCTACACCCCTAATTTGCCCATCGCCGGCTACCAAGACGATCGGCTGATCGCGGTGGATATCGAATCGGGCATCACCCGGGCGATGAACTCGGACTACTTCGGGGAGTCGAAGAAGGGCGGCCTCCGCATGTGGAACGCCAAGGTGTATGCCGCCGGCGGCCTGGCCATGCACGCCGGCTGCAAGGTCGTGCCCACCGATGCCGGAGAGCGGACGATCCTCATCATCGGTCTAAGCGGAACCGGCAAGACGACCACGACCTTCACCCGCCAGAACGGGTCGCAACCGGTGCAGGACGACTTCATCGGCCTCTTCCCAGGCGGCAAGGTGGTCGGCACCGAGAACGGGTGCTTCGCGAAGACATTCGGTCTCGACCCCCGCCACGAGCCGGCCATCCACGGTGCGGTGACCAGGCCGGACGCGTACCTCGAGAACGTGTCCCAGAAAGAAGTGGACGGGTCGGTCGACTTCTTCGATGCGTCATACACCAGGAACGGGCGGGCGACCTTCCCGATGGCCTCGCTCGGCATATGGCGCGACCCGCGTCACATCGGCCCTGTCAGCGAGCTGCTGATCCTGAACCGGAACGACAACATCATTCCGGGTGTCGCCCGCCTGTCGCGCGAGCAGGCCGCCGCCTACTTCATGCTCGGCGAGACCAAGGGAACCTCGGCGGGCGGCGCGGCCGAAGAGGGCAAGGCCCTCCGGGTCCCGGGCACCAACCCGTTCTACCCGTATCGCGACGAGGAGCAGGCCAACCGGTTCTGGGAGCTCATCGGAACCCGCCCGTTCGACGTGTACCTCGTCAACACCGGGCGCGTCGGCGGGCCGGAGACCGACCCACGCTCCAAGAAGCTCGAGATCGAGCACTCCGGCGCCATCGTCAAGGCCATCGCCGAGGAGTCCATCCGCTGGGAGCGCGACCCCGACTTTGGCTACGAGGTCGCGAGCGAAGTCCCGGGGATCGACGACCCTGAGCTCCTGCGGCCGCGCCTCCTCTACGAGCGGACCGGCCGCGAGGACGAGTACCGCCGCTGGGTCGAGCGCCTGAAGCGGGAGCGGGCGGAGTTCCTGGGCGGTTTCCCCGGTTTGCGGGCGGAGATCCTGGCCGCCGTCTAGCTCAGCGGCGTGTCCAGCAGCCCGGTTACTCGGTAGGCGGTGACGGCGTGGGTGAAGCCCTTCAGGCTCAGATCGTCAACCGGCTCTGCCGCCACCCCGTCCTCCACCATGGCGTGCATGCGCTGGCTGATCAAGATCTCGCCAGCGGCGGCCGCGGTGCTGAGGCGTGATGCCAGGGTGACCACCACCCCCACCCCGGCGTAGTCGTAGCGGCCTTCGAAGCCGATGCGCCCGAGGGTGGCGTATCCGACGGCGATGCCCACTCCCAGACCGAGCTCGTAGCCTCGCTTTCGCCACCCCGCCGCGAGCTCGGCGAACCGGTCCCGCATGGCCAGTGCCGTCCGCACGGCCGCCAGCTCGTGTTGAGGCAGCGGAGTCGGGTCGTTGAAGAAGATCATCAGGCCGTCCCCTGCGAAATGCTCGACCGTGCCGCCGTTGGCCACCGCGATCTCGCCCACCGCGCCGTGGTACTGGCGCAGGACGCTGAACAGCTCCTCCGGCTCAGCGGTCTCCGCAAAGGGCGTAAAGCCGCGGAGATCGCAGAACAGGGCGGTGATCTCGCGGCGGTGGCCGGCCAACAGGGCCTCACCCTCCTGCGTGGAGAGCAGCCCGGCGACCTGCGGCGCGAATCGCGCGAGCTCGGTCCGTTGCCGCTCCACCGTTTCGAATAGCCGAACATTGGAGATCGCCAGCGCGGCCTGGTCGGCGAAGGTGCTGAGCAGACTTATCTCCGCCTCGCTGAAGGCGCGGACTTCGTAGCGCCACACCGACAGGACGCCGATAGCAGCGTCGTCGTGGATGAGCGGGATGCCCAGGATCGTCCGGAAGCCGGCGATGTTCAGCGCCTCGAAAAGCGTGTACTCGGGGTCGGCGAGGGCGTCCACGATCTGGATCGGTCGCATCTCCAACAGTGCACGGCCCATGGCCGACCCGCGTTCAGGCTGGAACCGGCGATTGCTGATGAACTGGCGGAACGCGGGGGGAATGCCCTTGGTGAACGTCGCAGACAAGCCGAACGCGCCCGCCTCGCCCCGCACGATGTTCCCGTCATCGGCATTGGACAGCCGGGTGGCGCTGTCGATGACTGTTTGCAGGACGTGCTCCAGGTCGAATGTCGAGCGAGCGATCGCGGCCAGGACCCCGCCGATGGCCGACTCTCGCTCGAGAGCCTCCTGGGTCTCTCCCAGGACTCCGGCCAGGCGAATGGCCAGCGCCGCCTGCTCGGCGAAGGTGGCCACCAGCCGGAGCTCTGCCTCGCTGAAGGGTCGAACCTCGAGTCGCCAGAGCACCAGCACCCCGATCGGGACGCCATCGTGGAGCATGGGCAGACCCAGGATGGTCCGATACCCAGCAGCGGCCTGGACGTCACGCAGCTCGTACTCGGGGTCCTCGAGGATGTCCGCGATGTGGACCAGCCCCCGCTCGAGCACCGCTCGGCCGATGACCGAGCCGCGCTCGGGCCGGTACTCGCGTCTCATGACCATGTCGAGGTACTCCGGGGCCACCAGCCCGGAGTGCGCGGTGACGCGGTACACCTCCCCGTCCTGGCGGACGATGTTTCCCTGGTCGGCCCGACAGATCTGCACCGCGCGGTCAATGACCGTCTGCAGGATGGCGGTCAGGTCGAGCGTCGATCGGTTGATGGACTGCAGCACGTCCCGGATCGCAGCGTCGCGTTCGACGGCTTCGTTCGCCTCGCGCAACAGCCGTGCAAGGCGGATGGCCAGTGTGGCCTGGTCGGCAAACACGGACACCAACGCGATTTCGTCCTCGGTGAACGGGGCTACGGCGTGACGCCCGAGACCGAACGCGCCGATCAGATCGTCAGGCGCGCCGATCGGCACTCCCAGCAGAGTTCGGTATCCCCCGACCGTGTACGCGCCCGCGTCATACTCCTCGTCGGCCGCCAGATCGGGGATCTGGACCGGGCCACCGGCGAGCGCGACGCGCCCCACGATCGAACGGCGATCGATCGGGTCGGGGTGTGCCCGGTCGTACGCCCAGTGGGCCGGGTCGCCGCCGCTGGCGGCTGCAAACTGGAACACATCGCCCTCGCGGAGGTGGCAGAAGCTGGCGTCCGCGCCGCACAGGACTCGGGCCTCCGCGGCGATTTGGTCCAGGGCCGGCTGGAGTTCGAATCCGGATCTGCCGATGGCGGCCAGGACCCGGCCGATGGCGCCGACCGCCGATCGGTCCTGATCGAGCATGGTCGGCGTCTCGGTCACCGACTCAGCCCTCGTCGGGCTCCTCGAGCGTGGCGTCCACGGAGAGCTCGACGTTGCCCTTCAGGGCCCGGCTGATCGGGCACCCGTCTTTGGCCTCCTCCGCCAGCCGTTCGAAATCGGCCCCAGAAATGCCCGGCACGCGGCCAATCACCTGGAGGCTGGAGGACGTCACGCTCCAGCCGTCGCCAACCCGTTCGAACGCAACCTCGGCCGCGACGTGGAGGTGCTCAGGCGGGTGGCCGGCCTTGGCCAACCCATTCGAAAACGCCATGCAATAACAGGCGGCGTGCGCGGCGGCGAGCAGCTCCTCAGGCGATGTCCGGCCATCGGGCTCCTCGGTCCGAGACGCCCAGTTGACTGGCAGGTCAGTGAACAGGCCAGACGAGTACGCGGTGACCGTACCCGAGCCGGCCGTCAGGTCGCCACTCCACGACGCGGTCGCGCGGCGGGTGGTCATTGGAAAGGGCCCTCCTTGTAACCTAGGCGCCAAGCCTAGCGCAGCGGATGCCCCGATGACCGACTCCCGCCCATCAGATCGATCCCTCCGCGCCCTCCGCGGTGAGCTGGTCTACCTGCGCCCCGCCGAGCGCGAGGACCTGGATGTGTTCGTCCAGTGGTTCGCCGATGCCGAAACCACGCGCCACCTGGCCCTCCGTGCCCCGTTCAGCCGGGCCATGGAGGACCAGTGGTTCGAGCGCACGGTTGCCGGACAGGGGCAGGACTTCTACCACTTCGTCATCTGCCGGCTGGCGGATGGCGAGCCGATTGGTGTCGCTGACCTGCGCAACCTGGACTTCGTGAACGGCAATGCCGAGTTCGGGATCACCATCGGCGAGAAGGCCGAGTGGAACAAGGGATTTGGCACCGATGCCCTGAATGCGATCTGCGACTTCGGATTCGGAGAGCTGCGCCTGGAGCGGATCGAGCTCCAGGTCTACGCCGCCAACCCCCGTGCCAAGCGCTCGTACGAGAAGGCCGGCTTCGTGCTGGAGGGCACGTTGCGGCACCGTCATTTCGCCGAGGGGCAGCACGAGGACGTGTTGATCATGTCCCTGCTGCGCGAGGAATGGGCGGCGCAGGAGCGTCGCCGGTCCTGGGAGCTGAACGAGCTCGGCTGACGCCGGGCTGCGCGGCATGTTCGAGCTGCGCCGGGACCCGGTCACCGGCTGGTGGTCGGCCATCGTCACAGACCGGGCGTTCGAGCACGCCTCGTTCACGGTCGAGGCCGCGCCGGTGGAGGGGACCCACTGCCGCCACTGCGATGAGGCGCCGGAGGGAGACGACGACGACGTCCGGCGGGTGACCCTGCGCGCCGACGCGTTCCAGATCGTGGAGCCGGGGCGCGAGTCGCCGGCCCAGCTGTCGATGCTCCCCGAGGTGGCCGCCTCGCTCGGTTCGTGGGAGATCGTGGTCGGCCCGCGGGACCACCACGAGCGGTTTGCCGACGCGCGGCCGCACCTCGCCGAGCGGCTGCTGCGGGCAATGCGCGACGAGATGCGGGCCCTTGGCGGTGCAGCCCGGCCGCCGGACGAGCCGATGTACGTCCAGGCCCTCCAGTCCCACGGTCGCCAGGCCGGCTCGCGGACCCAGCACCTGAACTTCGAGCTGTACGCCATCCCCCAGATCCCGCACCGGGTGGCGGAGGAAATCGGCGGCGGCGCGCGCCACATGATCTCCCGCCAGGCCTGCGTGTGGTGCGCGATGG
>JBOGTA010000107.1:0-5209 GCA_050695855.1 Candidatus Limnocylindria bacterium | reverse complement strand
GGGCTGGTGGACGATGCGGTGACTGCCATCGTGTGCGCCAGCCGGGCCCGGGTGGTCGTGGCGCCGGCCATGGACGCCGGGATGTGGACTCATCCCGCCACCCAGCGCAACGTCGAGACCCTGCGGGGATTCGGGTACCTTGTGGTGGAGCCCGAGGTGGGAGCCCTGGCCTCCGGGCTGACCGGGATCGGCCGCCTGGCGGAACCGGAGACCGTGTTGGCCGCGGTCGAGCGCCTGTTCGCGCGGGCCGGCGACCTGGACGGGCTGCGGGTGGCGATCAGCGCCGGCGGAACGCGAGAGCACATCGACCCGGTGCGCTTCATCGGCAACCGGAGCAGCGGCAAGATGGGAGTGGCCCTGGCCGAGGCGGCCCGTGACCGGGGAGCGGCGGTGACCCTGGTCGCAGGCGCCCTGTCGGTGACCGCCCCGCGCGGGGTCAACGTGGTGGATGCCAGCACCGCGGCCGCCATGCGCGAGGCGGTCGTCCGGATCGCCCCGGCCGCCGACATCCTGGTCATGGCCGCCGCCGTCGCCGACTACGCCCCGGCCAAGCCCAGCGGTCGCAAGATCAAGCGGGGTGCCGGTTCGCTGCGCCTGGAGCTGGTCCCCAATCCCGACATCATTGCTGAGGTCGGCGAGATGCCCGACGAGGTCCGTCCGTTCCTGGTTGGCTTCGCCGCGGAAAGCGACGACCTGGAGGTCAATGCCACCGGCAAGCTGCGCGACAAGGGACTGGACCTCATCGTCGCCAACAAGGTGGGTGGTCCGTTCGACGCCATCGGCTCCGAAGAGAACAAGGTCGTCGTCTTCGGGGTGGAGGGCGCCCTGACCGACTGGCCAATGCTCCCCAAGCGCCAGGTGGCTGAGCGTTTGTGGGACCTCATCGCCGATCGCTATCGGTCCGGTCGCCCGGGCCGGCCCGCTCCCACCTCTTCCGCTCGCCCGCGCACTGCGCGACGTCCCCGCCAACAGGACGCCTAGGCGTGGAGGTCGTCCGCGGCGTTGACCAGCTGCGGGATGCGATCCTCGAGCTCCGGAGGGCCGGGCACGCCATCGGCTTCGTCCCGACCACCGGCCTGGTGCACTCGGGCCAGCTCTCGCTCATGCGTCGCGCGCGGGAGACGGACGGCGGGGTGGTGGTCAGCAACCAGGCCGATCCGACCGGGGCGGCGGCCGAGGAGGGTCGCCTCCTGAGCCTGCTCGAAGCCGAGGGGGTGGACGTCGCGTTCCTTCCCTCCCCCCAGACGGTGGACCCGCCGCACGTCACCCGGGTCACGGTGGACGGCCTGACCGGCCGGCTGGAGGGGGCGTCACGACCGGGCTACCTCGACGAGGTGGCCACCACCACCATGAAGCTCCTCCACCTGGTCGGACCCGCCCGCCTGTACCTGGGCCAGAAGGATGCCCAGCGGGTGGTGGTCGTCCAGCGCATGCTGCGCGACCTGTTCGTCAACGTCGAGCTGGTGGTGTGCCCCATCGTCCGCGATCCGGACGGCCTGGCGGTGTCGGCGGCCAACATGGAGCTCTCCATCGAGGAACGGCACGCGGCGACCTGCCTCTGCGCGGCTATCGCCGCGGCGGAGGCGGCCCATCTGGCCGGCGAGCGGTCGGCCGAGGTCCTTCGGGCACGGATCACCGAGCTCATCAGCGCCGAGTCCATGGCGCGGCTGGACTATGTCAGCGTGGCGGATGCTGAGACCCTGGCCGAGCTGTCGCGCGTAGACGGCCCGGCGCTGGCCATGGCTGCGGCGTGGATCGGCCGGACCCGGCTCACGGACAACGTGCCGCTTGTCTGAGATCAGCGGCAGGCGGCCTGACCGAAAGTACTACTGACCAAGGCCCCGGGATGGGTAGGATGGGCTGGGGAGGCCGGCGAGTGCCCACGTCCGGCCTCCTTTCCCATGGAGGCGGACCGGGCTAGCGGGCCGGTCGCCGCGCCTCGCTGGTTCGGGCGCCACGTCCCGCTGCGGCGGCTCGCATCGAGGCCTTGTAGGCCCTCTTCTGGGCCTGGTACTGCTCCAGCGCTTCCGGCGTGTCGACGTCGCCCAGGGTTGGCCAGGTCGGCAGCCGCTCGGCTAGTCCCGGGAGGGCAACGCCGAAGCGCTTGAAGAGGATGGCCAGCAGGCCGGCGACCTTCATCGGCCCGATCCCCGGCAGCGCCAGAAGGCGCGCCTCGAGATCGGCCCCGTCGCGCGCCTCACTCCATATCCGGCTGGCATCGCCGCCGTACTGATCGCTGATCACCCGACACAGGGCGGCTACGCGCTGGGCCATCGCCGCCGGATAGCGGTGGAGGGCCATCCGCTGGCGGAATACCTGCTCCAGCTCACCGGGGTCCATGGCCGCGATCCGGGCCGGGTCCAGATGACCAATCCGGCGACGCAGCTCCCACGGGCCGCTGAACGCGTGCTGGACGGTGATCTGCTGGTCGAGGGCATAGCCGATGAGCAGGGCCAGCGGATCCTCGCCCAGCAGCCGGTTGGCCTCGGGGTTGTCGGTGAAGGGCAGAACCGGTGCCACGGTGGTGGTCATTGCTCTAGGCCTCGCGGCCGCCGCTGCCTGAGCCGCTCTCCCCGGCGCCCGCCCCGCTGGTTCCGCTGCCCGCTCGGCGCTCGATGCGCTCCACTGCCTCGCGGAGGCGAGCCACCAGCTCGGCGTCCACCATATCCGGCTCCAGGTGCTCCCCCAGCCGTTCCATGAGGTCGGCCGCAATGCTGAGCAGGATGTCGGCATCGGCGATGAAGAACTGCGGCTCGTTGTTGTAACGGACCAGGGTCAGCCGTCCCTGAAGGCTGGACCCCGCCTCGCCGTGGAGGACCTGGGTCCCGAAGTTGTGGCCCTGGATTCCGTCGGGGTTATTCAGGAAGTTCAGCGCGTTGTCGATGGCCAGCCCGAATCGCGCCCGCCAGCTGACGATCCGCTCGCCGATCTCCGGCGCGAGGCCGATCTGGCCCACCTCCTCGAACACCTCACGGGTGACCGTCAACAGGCCGATGAGGGTAGAGCCGGCCCGGTTGCCGAGCATGACCTGGAGCGAGCGCTCGAGGGTAAAGACGTCGGCGTCGAACCGCGGGCTGGTGGTCACGTCGGCCAGCAGGTCCTCGACGTTGTCCAGCTGGCCGGGCTCGGACAGGGCGTTGCTGAGGGTCAGGATTTCCTCCCGGAAGAGAAACCGCTCCTCGTGGTCGAGCATGGGTTCTACGGGTACAGGCCCCGCAAGGTGGTGGCCTCCGCGACCCGCGACAGCGCCAGCATGTAGGCGGCGGTGCGCATGTGGACCTCGTGCAGGTCGCTCATGCGGTGGACCGCTTCGAAGGCGCGATCCATGATCTCCTTCAGGCTCTCGTTGATCCGGGCCTCGGTCCAGAAGAACGACTGCATGTCCTGCACCCACTCGAAGTAGCTGACCGTGACGCCGCCGGCGTTGCACAGGATGTCGGGGATCAGGAAGATCCCGCGGTCGTACAGGATCTCATCGGCCTCGGGCGTCGTCGGCCCGTTGGCCGCCTCCGCCACGACCTTGGCCTGGATCTGCTCCGCCACGCGGCGGGTGATCTGGTTCTCCAGGGCGGCCGGGATCAGGATGTCGCACGGCAGGGTCAGCAGCTCCTCGGTGGTGACCGAATCGGCGCCGGGGAACTCGGCCACGGTGCCGTGCTCCTGCTTCCAGGCACTGACCTTGGCCGGGTCGAGACCGCTCGGGTTGTGGATCCCACCCGACGAGTCGCTGACCGCCACGATGGTCGACCCCTCCGCGGCGAGGAGCTGGGCAGCGATGGCTCCCGCGTTGCCGTAGCCCTGGATGGCTACCGTTGCTTCGTCCAGGTGCAGGTGCAGCTGGCGCGAGGCCTGCTGCAGGGTGAAGACCGCTCCCCGCGCGGTCGCCTCGTTGCGACCCAGCGATCCGCCGATGGCGATGGGCTTGCCCGTCACCACGCCCGAGATGGTGTAGCCGTTGTGCATCGAGAAAGTGTCCATGATCCAGGCCATGGTCTGGGCGTTGGTGTTCACGTCGGGAGCGGGAATGTCGCGATCCGGACCGATGAGCGGGCTGATTTCGGTTGTGAAGCGTCGGGTCAGCCCCTCCAGCTCGCGCGCGGACAGCTTCTTGGGATCGACGATGACCCCGCCCTTGCCACCGCCGTAGGGGATGTTCACGACCGCGCACTTCCACGTCATCCACATGGCCAGGGCGCGGACCTCGTCCAGGGTGACGTCCTGGTGGTAGCGGATTCCGCCCTTGGCCGGGCCGCGAGACAAGTTGTGCTGGACGCGATAGCCGGTGAAGACCTCCACGTGGCCGTCGTCCATGGTCACCGGGAAGTGAACCGTCAGCTCGCGCTTGGGGACGCGGAGGACGCGTCGCAGACCGGCATCGAGGTCGAGCCTCTCGGCAGCCTCGTCGAACTGCTGCTGGGCGACAGCCCAGATGTTGGGTGCTTCGGCGACGGACTTCTGGTCGGTCATGGGTGGGCGTGGCTCTCGGTTACGGCCGGGTGGGTCGACGGCGAAAAGCGCGCCGATTATACGGGGGGTGTCGCCCAACGCCGAGTCCCGCCTAGGCCAGCTCCACGGCGAGGGCCACCGCTCCCCCACCGCCCAGGCACAGGGTGGCCAGGCCGCGCTTCCCGCCGCGATGGCGAAGGGCGTACAGGAGGGTGGTCAGAACTCGCGCCCCGGACGCCCCGATCGGGTGGCCCAGGGCCACCGCCCCGCCGTTGACGTTGACCTTGTCCCAGTCGAATCCCAGGGCGTTGCCGTCGGCCAATACCTGGGCTGCAAACGCCTCGTTGATCTCGATCAGGTCGAACTCGGGAAGGGGCACGCCCACTCGCTCGACCAGGCGCCGGATGCCCTCGATGGGAGCCTCGAACAGCCACTCGGGGGCGACGTCGGCCTGGGCGTAGCCGCTGATGCGGGCCATGGGGCGAAGTCCATCGCGCTCCGCGTAGTCGGACGAGGCCAGGACCAGGGCCGCGGCGCCATCGGTGATACCCGGTGAGTTGCCGGCGGTGACGGTCCCGTCATCGGTCTGGAAGGCGGGCTTCAGCCGGGCCAGGGCCTCGGCGGAGGTGTCGGAGCGGGGGCCCTCGTCGGTGTCGACCACGGTCGGTTCCTTCTTGCCGGGCACCTCGACCGGCACGATCTCATCGGCGAAGGCGCCCGATGCGATGGCGGCCAGGGCCCGCTGGTGGGACCGCAGGGCGAA
>JBOGTA010000106.1:0-20930 GCA_050695855.1 Candidatus Limnocylindria bacterium | reverse complement strand
CCCGACATGAGCGGGGTGTGGAGCATGGTGGGCACCTTGCTCACCACCTCGTAGCCCACGAAGGCCGCCAGGACCAGGACGAGCAGGGCGTCGACGAGGGCCTGCGGATCGAGCGCTTCGGTCATCCCTTGTTCTCTCCGGTCAGGGATGACAGCGCGGCAGCCGTCGCCTCGTTGACCACCTTGCCATCGTGGGTGATCGTCGCGCCGCGGGTGATCTCGTCGTCCATGTCCAGCTTCAGCTCGCCGTCATGGACCAGGTGCTCGACCAGGGTCTGCACGTTCTTGGCGTACATCTGGGTGGCATGCGTCGGCAGGGTGGCCGGGAGGTTGGTCAGGCCGATGATCGTCACGCCGTCGACAACCACCTCGCGTCCGGGCTCCGTGAGCTCGCAGTTGCCGCCAGCCTCGGCGGCCATGTCCACGATCACGCTCCCCGGCTGCATGGTCCGCACCATCTCGGCGGTGATGAGGCGCGGGGCCGGCCGACCGGGGATGAGGGCGGTGGTGATGACAAAGTCCGCGGCCTGGACCCGCTCGGCGATCAGCTCACGCTGGCGGCGCTGGTAGTCCTCGCTCATCTCCCGCGCGTAGCCGCCCGCCGTCTGGGCAGAGGCTTTCTCCTCCTCGGTCATGGGTACTTCGACGAACGTGGCACCCAGGCTCTCGACCTGCTCCTTGACCACCGGCCGCACGTCGAAGGCCTCGACCACCGCGCCCAGCCGGCGCGCCGTCCCGATCGCCATCAACCCGGCGACCCCCGCGCCCATGATCAGGCCGCGGGCAGGACGGACGGTGCCCGCCGCGGTGGTCAGCAGCGGGAAGAACTTCGGCAGCCGGCTGGCCGCCAGGAGGACGGCCTTGTAGCCGCCGACCGTGCTCTGGCTGGACAGCGAATCCATGGACTGGGCGCGGGTGATGCGGGGGATGGCGTCCATGCTGATGGCCGTGATGCCACGCTCGGCCAGCCGCTCGGCGAGCCGCGGATTGGCCAGCGTGCCCAGCGTGCCGATCAGCACGGTCTTGGGCCGCAGCATCTCGATCTCCTCGTTGCTGGGTCGCCCCACCCGGAGCACGAGCTCCGCCTGTCCATACAGCGCGGCCACATCCGGAACGAGGGTGGCTCCCGCCTCGACATAGGCCGCATCGGGAAAATGGGCTGCCTCCCCGGCGCCGGCCTGGACCAGCACCTGGTTGCCGCTGGCGACCAGGTGACCTGCGACCTGGGGGGTCAGTGCGGCGCGTGTCTCGCCTTCGGCGGTCTCACGCGGGACGGCGATGTTCATGCGGGCGTCAAGCAGCCTTCATGCGGGCGAAAGCCTGGCGGTATGACGTGGGAGGGGCAGAAGGACGACCGCGCCCGCAACGGGCGACGGCCGGAGCACGAGTCTACTCCAGCGACACCGCTACGCGCAGCGCCGCCTCGAGGTTCGGAGCGCCCTCGACCCGCAGCGCCAGACCGTCCTCCTCCCAGATCAGGGCGCTCGTCACCAGCCGCAGGCTGGCATCCACATACTGGCCGTCCACGTCGCGATAGAAGAAGGCATGGGTGCCGCCCGCGACCCACCAACCCGGCTGCCCGTTCACCGAGACCGGATCCACCCGGGTGCCCGAGGTCACCATCTTTTGGAAGGTGTCCGGACCGATGTCGGCGCTGAACTGGGTCACGACCAGGCCAATCCCAGCATCGTCAGCCGGGTAGCCGGGGCGTTCGCCCCAGACCAGCGACACCGTTCCGCCCTTGGGCACGTCGGCCAGGAACACGGCGTCCGGTTCTCCGAGCGCCGGATCCGCGGGGAGCAGGACGCGGAACGGGACGGCGGCCTGGGCGCCGGCCAAGGTTGTCTCGGTCCCGAATCCACGGTTGCCGACTGACGCGACGGGCGTGGGCAGGGGGGTACCGTCGGCGAAGCGGATCTGAATGGCGCCGATGCCGATGCCGAGGGCCCCGGCCAGCCCTGCCAGCACAAACAGCCCAGCCACGGCCAGCACCAGGGAACGGCGGAGCGGACCGAACCGAGGCACCCAGCCAATCGGCGGCTGGGCCACCAACGACGAGGCGACGGCGGTCGCCAACGACGGTGTGGGCGGGAATCGGACGGCGGTCGCCAGATCGGCGAGGGCGGACTCCAGGGCGGGGTCGTATCGGTCAGACATCAGTGCCGATCTCGGTCCGGAGACGAGCCATGGCTCGCGACAGGCGTGATTTCACCGTTCCGCGGGGCACGTCCATCACCGCCGCCATGCCGGCCTCGTCCAGCTCGACGAACCAGCGCAGCCCGATGACCAGCCGATCGTCGGTGCCCAGGCGACCGATGGCCGCCAGGAGCGTCTCGCGGCGTTCCTGGGCCAGGACCGACCCCTCGGGTGATGGGGCTGCACCACCCGAGAGGGGATCCTCCGCCAGGCGCAGGCCCAGGGCGGCGTGTCGGGACGAGCCGCGCCGACGGTTGCGAGCGGCGTTGGCCACGATCCGCAGCAGCCAGGGCCGTGGCTCGGCCCCGCCACGGAAGCTGGGAAGCGCCCGCCAGGCGCGCACGAAGCCTTCCTGGGCCGCGTCGCGCGCCTCGTCGGCGTCGCCGCACACCAGGAACGCGGTACGGAAGGCGATTTCCTCGTAGCGTCGGACCAGCTCCTCGAAGGCCGCGACATCTCCATGGCGCGCCCGCTCCATCAACTCCGCGTCGGACAGTGGACAGCCCTCCACCCGGCATCTTCGGTACACCGATGGCCGTCTTTCGGTTCCCTGGCCAAGAGTATCGGAGCCGCCGGCGCAGACGATCCCGTCGCCGAAACCGAGACTGAACCGCGTCTGTACTCCCGTTGCGCTAGGCTGCCGGAACCCGTGGAGAACATCGCTCCGCATCGCCCCGGGCCGGCAGCCGAGCCGGTCATTCGGGCTGTGCAGCTGACCAAACACTACGGCGGCGGTCTCCATCGTCCCGGCCATCGCGGCGGCACGATTCGCGCCCTGAATGCGGTCAGCCTCGAGGTCGAGCCGGGCGAGATCTTCGGATTCCTCGGCCCCAACGGGGCGGGCAAGACGACCATGATCCGGACCCTGCTGGGCTACCTGCACGCGACGAGCGGGTCGGCCACAGTCCTCGGGCTGGACGTGGTCGCGGATTCGGTGGCTCTCCGCCGTCGGGTGGGCTACCTGCCGGGCGGGATGGCGACCTACGGGTCGCTGAGCGGCTCCGCGTCGCTCGACTATTACGCCGACCTCCAGCAGCGCGCACCGGTCCGCCGCGAGGCGCTCGCGGAGCGGCTCCAGATGCCCGAATCGGACCTTCGGCGCCGGGTGCGGGACTACTCGCGCGGGATGCGCCAGAAGCTGGGGGTCATCCAGGCACTCCAGCATGACCCGGAGCTGGCCATCCTCGACGAGCCGACCGAGGGCCTGGACCCACTCATGCAGCTCGCGTTCTACGAAATCCTCGAGGACCTCCGGGACGAGGGGCGCACGATCTTCATGAGCTCGCACTACCTGTCCGAGGTCGAGCGCATCTGCAACCGGGTGGCCATCATCCGGGCCGGCCACCTGATGGCCCTCCAGCACGTCGACGAGCTGCTTGCGCGGCGCAAGCGACGGGTCACCTTGCGGTGGCGCGGCGGCACGCCCGACCTGTCCGAGATCCCCGGCATTGCCGACGTGGTCGTCTTCCGTGATCGGATCACGGCCACCCTCTCCGGCGACGTGGCTCCGTTCGTGCGGGCCATCGCCTCCCCCTCATTGGTGGACCTGCTCATCGAGCCCGCCCGCCTGGAGGAGGTCTTCTACGAGTTCTATGCCGGCGAAGAGGCCCAAACTCCCGGAGGCGCGCAGTGAGCCTGCGAGTCTTTCGCCAGACCCTGTATTGGCAACGAGCCCGGTTGGTGATCGTGGGCCTGGTCGCGTTCGCATGGGGCGCCCTGGTGCCCACCTTCTACACGACGTTCCAGGACCTGTTCGCCGGCCTGGTGGAACGCGGATTCCCCGAAAACCTGCTGAACTTCGGCTCAGGCAGCCTGTTCACCCTGGGCGGCGCCATGACCATCGGCGTCCAGCACCCAATCGGCATTGGCCTCGTGGCCGTGTTCGCGGTAGGGACGGCCGCCGGCGTCGTGGCCGGCGAGCGCGAAACCGGGACCCTGGAGGTGCTCCTCGCCCGACCCCTGTCGCGGCGACGCCTCTATGTATCGGTGGGGGTCGCGATCGTCGCGGCCTTCGGCGGCGTCCTGGCGCTCCTGCTCATCGGTCAGGTGGTCAGCATCAACCTCCTCGGCGTGGCCGACGAAATCGACCAATCGCTGTTGCCCATGGTGTGGGTCAACGGGATGCTGCTGTGGGGAGCGTTCGCCGCCTTCGCGCTGGCCGCCAGCGTGAGCTTCGACCGCCGCGGTCCGGCCATCGGGCTGAGCCTGGCCTATCTGGGGATCAACTACTTCTTCGAGATCCTGGGTAGCTTCCTGCCTGACCTGGATTGGACCCAGGAGTACTCGTTGTTCCACCACTGGAACCCCGGCGAGATCGTGACCGGCAAGCTCGATCCGTTCGACCTGGCATTGCTCGCCGTGGCCATCGTCGTACCCGTCGTCTGGGCCCTGATCGTCTTCCCACGTCGGGACCTGGCCTCGCCGGCCTAGGGAGCGGGCCCGGCGCCTATCATTCCTCGCCGAGGGCCAGCCGGACAGCCCGATCGAGATCCATCTGCTGACCCTCCGCATAGGCAGCCGCGAACTCGGGCTGCTCCATGAGCCGCTCCGGATGGAACCCGGCGTACAACCGATTGAGGGCCCCCAGGCCACCCCCTGCCAGCTTCTCGGTGGCCGCCGCATAACCGGCCAGGCGCATGGCGCGGATCGTGTCCCCTTCGAAGTGGAACGCGGCGGCGAAGGCGTCGAAGGCGAGGGCATACCCGCTGACGTCGTTAGTCTCGCGGAAGATGGCGAGCGCCTCCACAAGTACCTCGTGGAGCCGGTCACGATCCGTGCCGAGGGCGGTGAGACCCTGCATGTACAGCGTCCATCCCACCATGAACCGATCCCCAATTGCCCGGAATATGTTGATAGCCTCTTCCAGCAACCGGATTGCCCCGGGAATGTCCTTGAAGAAGTAATCGGTGCTCGCGAGCGCCCACAGCGAACGCCCGATCCCGGACTGGTCTCCCAGGCGCCGATTGACCTCCAGCGCATGCGTGGCCAGCCTGCGGGCTTCTTGCTGCTCGTCGGGTTCCCAGGCGTACGTGAAGGTCAGGTTGTAGATGGCGTTGGCCTCGGCCCGATCATCGTTTCGGGCGTGCGCCAGGTCGAGGGTTTCGGTGTACCACGGGCGCGCCGCCTGGAAGTCGCCCTGCCAGTAGGCGATGCCGCCGGCAGCCTCCAGCGCCGACTCGTTGGCCGCCGGATAGGTCTTCCGTTCCGGGAGCGCCATCACTCGCTCGGCGATGTCGCGCGCCTCGTCCAGATAGCCGCGCATCTGCCAGTAGCGCCAACAGGCGGCCAACAGGCGGAGCGCCTGTTCGGTCGCGCCTGACTCCAGTGTCCAGGCCACGGCCGCTCGGATGTTGTCACGCTCGAGTTCGTAGCGATCGAGCCAGGTTCGGCCCTCTGCCCCCATGACCTCGCCGGCGGCGCGCTCGACAAATGCCAGAACGGCCGCGGCGTGGCGTTGCCGGTAGGTCTCCGTGTCGCCGGTCACAGCCAGCTGCTCGGCGGCGAACTGGCGGATCGTCTCCAACATCCGGACGCGAGGCTCACCGCCGGGCGGCGTCTCTTCGCGGAGCAGGCTCTTGTCGACCAGCGAGGAGACGACGTCCAGGGCGTGGTCCCGTTCGGATGGTTCGAAGCACACCTCCTCGATCTGTTCAAGGCTTGCCCCTCCGGCAAAGACCGACAACCGGGCGAACGCGCGTTTGTCGTCGTCTTCCAACAGGTCATGGCTCCATGCAATGGCGCCGCGCAGGGTCTGCTGTCGCTCCGGCAGGTCGCGGGCGCCGCCCGAGAGGAGGGCCAGGCGGTCGCTGAGCCGATCCAGGATGGCCTGTGGGGTCAGCACCCTGACCCGCGCCGCGGACAGTTCGATGGCCAGCGGCAGGCCGTCGAGGCGGACGCAGATCTCGGCTACCGCCGGGGCATTCGCGTTGTCCACCTTGAAGTCGGGGCGCACGGCCATGGCCCGTTCAATGAACAGGGCAACCGATTCGAACTGAGTGAACTGCTGAAGCTCCGGCAGGTGCCGCGGGTCCGGGAGGCCCAGCGGCGGAACGGGGTACTCGCGCTCCCCGTAAACCCGCAGCGGGCTGCGGCTGGTCGCCAGGACGGAGAGGCGCGGCGCCCGGGCCAGCAGGTCGCCGACCAGCGGGGCGGCCGCATCGACCTGCTCGAAGTTGTCCAGGACCAGCAGAAAGGCACGCTCGGCGAAGTGCTCCGCCAGTCGGTCCACGGACGCCGCCCCCGGATCCATCAGGCCCATCGCCTGGGCCACTGTTGGCAGCAGCAGCTCGGGGCGGGTGATCGGCTCCAGCGCCACGAAGTACACGCCGTCGGGGTACCGATCGCTGGCCTCGGCCGCGACCTGCAGCGCGAGCCGTGTCTTGCCCGTGCCGCCGGGCCCGGTCAGGGTCACGAGCCGATGCTCCGCCACCAGAGCCGCAACCTCCGCCACCTCTCGCTGGCGCCCGAGGAACGAGGTCAGCTGGAGGGGCAGGTTGTTGGGCGTCGCATCCAGCGTGCGCGGCGCGGGGAAGGTGGCCGGCAGCCCATCGATGGCGATCTGCCATAGGTGCTCCGGACGCGAAAGATCCTTGAGCCGATGTTGGCCGAGGTCCACCAGGCTGACACCCGGCGGCAGGCCGCCGGCAACCAGGGCCTGGGTCGCCCCGGACAGGATCACCTGCCCGCCGTGGCCGGCTGACGCCACCCGGGCGGCGCGGTGCACGTCCAGGCCGACGTAGTTGTCCCCGCCCAGGACACCCTCCCCGGTGTGTAGGCCCATCCGCACCCGGATCGCAACCCCATCCGGCCACGCCTCGGCTGCCAGCGCGCGTTGGGCCTGGGCGGCGGCGGCGACCGCCTTGGGGGCCGATGGAAAGACGGCGAAGAACGCGTCGCCCTCGGTGGTGACTTCGGTCCCTTCCCCGGCCGCGATGGCTTCGCGCAGCAGCGCGTGGTGCCGTTCCAGGACCGACCGGAAGGCGTCGCCCAACGTCTCCAGGACGCGGGTGCTGCTCTCGATATCGGTGAACAGGAAGGTCAGGGTGCCGGTCGGCAGGGTGGGCATCGGGGCGCCTAGAGTAGCCGCCATGCGCAACGAGCTGGCCCCGCCCCTGCACATGCTCGGCTCGCGTCCGGTGCTCGCCGCTCTGCTGGGCGGACTCACGATCGCGTTCACCGGGGTCCTGGTGCGGCTGGCCAATGTGGAGCCGGCAACCGCGGCCGTCTTCCGCTGCCTGTACGCGCTGCCGGTCCTGTGGTGGCTGGCTCGCGCGGAGCAACGCCGCTTCGGCCCGCGGGCGCCGGGCCAGCGCCGGCTGGCGTTCATCGCCGGCCTGTTCTTCGCCGCCGACCTGGTCGCCTGGCACTACTCGATCGCCATGGTGGGGGCGGGGCTGGCGACCGTGCTGGGCAACACCCAGGTCGTCTTCGTGGCCGTCGCCGCATGGCTGTTCTTCGGGGAGCGCCTGACCGCGCGGCTGGTTGGTGCCCTGGTCGTCGCGCTGCTCGGGGTGGTGCTGATCTCCGGCGTCATCGGCTCCGACGCCTACGGCGAGAACCCGTCGGCCGGTGTCGTCCTGGGTCTGTTCACCGGCGCCGCCTACGCCGGGTTCCTCCTCGTCCAGCGCATGGGCAACCGCGACCCGCGCCGGCCCGCCGGTCCGCTGTTCGACGCCACCGCGTCCGCGGCGGGCGGATCCGCCCTGGCCGGACTGGTCCTCGGCCAGATCACGTTCCTGCCCTCGTGGCCGGCCCATGGATGGCTCGTCACCCTGGCCCTCAGCGCCCAGGTGGTGGGTTACCTCCTCATCAGCGTGGCGCTCCCCCGCCTGCCGTCGGCGCTGACCTCAATCGTGCTGCTCATCCAGCCGGTCGCGGCCGTTGGCTTGGCCATGCTCATCCTGGGCGAGGCGCCGTCGACCACCCAGCTGCTGGGGGTGGGCCTGGTGGTGGCCGGGCTGGTGCTGGCCACCGCTCGTGCTCCCCGCAGCGGGCAGGCGGCCGTGGCCGAGGCGGCGGAGGGACCCTAGGGGTCGGCTATGGTTGGCGGCATGCCACCTGGACGGCTGCTCCTGTCGGGCACGGGCCGGCTGCTCGTGGCCCAGCCGCATGCCGCCGAGCCTCCACACATGCTCTCGCCGTGGGCGGTGCTGATTCGGAACGGCCGAATCGGGTGGGTCGGGTCACCCGACGAAGCGCCGACCGCGGACCGATGGGAGGACCTGGGCTCCGCTCTGGTCAGCCCCGGCCTGGTGGATTCGCATACCCACCCGGCGTTCGCCGGTGATCGAGCCGATGAAGCGGCCGCCCGGCTGGAGGGGCAACCCTACGCCGCCGGCGGCATCCTGCGGACGGTGGCGGCGACCCGGCAGGCCACGGACGGGGAGCTTCGGGCGCTGGTCGAGCAACGGTTTCGCTCGGCCCTGGCCGGCGGCACGACAACGGTGGAGGCGAAGTCGGGCTACGGCCTGACCGTGACCGACGAGCTGCGCGCCCTGCGCATCATCGCTGCAGCGGCCGCCGCAATCGGCGTCCGGGTTGTCCGCACCTTCCTCGGGGCCCATGCCGTCCCGCCCGAATCCCTGTCGCCCGAGGCGTACGTCAACACAGTGATCGAGGACATGCTGCCGGCCGTGGCAGGCGAGGCCGAATTCTGCGACGTCTTCTGCGACCGTGGATTCTTCACGCCGGCCCAGGCCGAGGCGATCCTGGGCGCGGCCCGTGGCCACGGAATGGGTTTGAAGCTCCACGCCGAGCAACTGGCCCCGACCGGGGCCGCGGAGCTGGGAGTCCGGCTGGGCGCAACCTCGGTGGATCATCTGGAGCAGCTCGACACCGCGGGCGTAGACGCCCTGGCGGCGTCCGCAACCGTCGCTACCCTGCTCCCCGGACCGGCGCTCGCCATGCGCGACGGCATGCCTCCAGCGCGGCAGCTGTTGGACGCGGGGGCGACCGTGGCGCTGGCGTCGGATGCCAACGCCGGAACCTACGCCAACCCGTCCATGCCGCTGGTCATCGGGCTGGGAGCCACCCTGCTCGGCATGACCGTTATGGAGGCGATGACGGCGGCCACCGCGGGCGGGGCCGCTGCCATCGGTCTGTCACACGAGATTGGGCTGGTGCGAGAGGGCATGGCCGCCGACCTGGTGGCCTGGGACGCGGAGCATGAGGGTGCGTTTGCCCTCCGGCTGGGAGCGGTGCGCCCGACGCGGATCTGGATCAGGGGCGAGGAACGAGCGTTCAATTGAGCCGGGAGGCGTGATGGATCGGTTCGATTTCGTCGTGATCGGGGCCGGGGCGGCGGGCGAAGCCGCCGCCAACATGGCGCGCCAGCGAGGGGCCAGCGTGGCCATCGTCGATCGCGACCTGGTGGGTGGGTCCTGCGCGTTCTGGGCCTGCGTTCCGTCCAAGTCGCTCCTTCACTCTTCCGCCGTGCATGCGGGCGGCGGCGACTATCCGTGGTTCAGGGCGTCGGATCGGCGCGACTGGAATATCAACCGCGTGGGCATCCCGTACCCGGATGACGCCGGGCACGTGCAGCGCCTGGAGGATGTCGGCGCGGTGGTCGTCCGCGGCAGTGCGCGATTGACCGGCCCGGGGCGGGTAGTCGTCCGTCACGAGGACGTGGAGCACGAGTTGGAGGCGGACAACGTCGTCCTGGCCGTGGGATCGAACTCCCGGATCCCGGACCTGCCGGGCCTCGACCGGATCCCGTACTGGACCAACCGCGAAGGGACCGCGGCGCGTGAGCTCGCGGAGAGCCTGCTGATCCTGGGCGGCGGTCCGACCGGCGTGGAGCTGGCTCAGGTCTACGCCCGCTACGGGGTGCCCGTGACGATCGTCGAGTCGAACCCGCGGATCGTGGCCCGCGATCACCCGCGCAACTCGGCCATCCTCCACCGCGCGCTGGAGCGGGCGGGCGCCTCGGTCCGGGTGGGTGTGCGCGCAATCCGCGTGATTCCCGCGGCCAGCGTCGGCGGCCGCCACCAGGTGGAGCTTGACGACGGGAGTCGGGTGGAAGGGTCTGCCGTCCTGGTGGCCATCGGCCGGACGGTGCCACTCGAAGGCCTGGGTCTGGAGACGATCGGGGTGCATGCGTCCGATGGCCATCTTCGGCCCGACGAGCGCCTCCAGGTCGCGCGGGGCGTGTGGGTGGCCGGCGACCCGGCGGGCCCCGAGCTGCACACCCACCTGGCCCACTACGAGGGCGAGATCGTGGTTCGCATGGCCCTGGGCGACGACGTCCGGCCCGACTTCCGGGCCATCCCCCGGGCCACGTACACGGATCCCGAGACCGCTTCGGTGGGACTGCAGCTGGAAGAGGCGCAGGCGGCCGGCATCGACGCGGTCGAGTACGAAGAGGACGTGGGCAGCAGCGCCAAGGGGTTCACCGCCGAGGCCGAGGGCCACGCCATCGTCGTCGTCGACCGGGCCAGCAGGACGGTGGTCGGAGCGTTCCTCGCGGGCCCCGGCGCCTCGGAGGCAATTCACCAGGCGGTATTGGCGGT
Organism: Candidatus Limnocylindria bacterium; assembly: GCA_050695855.1. Taxonomy (GTDB): domain Bacteria; phylum Chloroflexota; class Limnocylindria; order QHBO01; family QHBO01; genus DASTEQ01. The sequence goes on along the minus strand of JBOGTA010000106.1, from coordinate 10,228 downwards.
CAAGCTGAGGACGCCGCTCGCAGTCCTGGCCGACACGATCAATGCCTTCCCCACCCTGTCGCGGGTCATGTGGTGGGCCTTCGCCCGGGCGGCTCGGGACCTGGACCCGGAATCGAAGGGGAAGGCAGCCCCCTAGCCATGCGCGTCATGGAGCTCCGCCAACCGGCGCCCGCCGCCAGTCATCCCCTCGTGGCCGCCGAGCGCGCGGCCCCCGAGCCGGGCCCCGCGGAGCTGCGGCTGCGCGTTGACGCCACCGCGGTGTGCCGCACCGACCTCCAGCTGGTCGAGGGCGACCTGGAAGCTCGACGGCTGCCCATCGTGCCCGGCCACCAGGTGGTGGGAGAACTGCTCGCCATCGGTGAGGGCGTGACGGACTGGGTGGTCGGTGACCGGGCGGGCGTCACCTGGCTGGCCGGATCAGACGGAACGTGCGCCTACTGTCGTTCTGGCCGCCAGAACCTGTGCGCGCAGGCCACGTTCACCGGCTGGGATCGCGACGGCGGCTACGCCGAAGAGATGACGGTCCGTTCGGAGGTCGCCGTCCACCTGCCGGAGGCCTTCGCCGATGCCGATGCGGCCCCGCTGCTGTGTGGTGGGGTCATCGGTCATCGGGCGCTTCGACTGGCGGGTGTGCCGGGCCTGGCGGGCGATGTATCGACCGGCGCCGAACCCCGGTCCGAGCCCTTCCGGCTGGGCCTGTACGGCTTTGGCGCCTCCGCCTCGCTGGCCATCCAGGAGGCCGTCCACCTAGGCTGCGTCGTCCACGTGGCCAGCCGCTCGGCGGAGGAGCGGGAGCGGGCCGTGGAGCTGGGCGCGTCTTCGGTCGGCGGCTACGCGGAGCCACCGGCCGAGCCCCTGGATGCGGCCATCACCTTCGCCCCGGTCGGCTCGGTGGTGGTGTTCGCCCTGCACGATCTCGCCCCCGGTGGCACCGTGGTCATCAACGCCATCCACCTCGACCAGATCCCGGCCTTCCCGTATCGGCTTCTCTGGGAAGAGCGAGGCCTGCGGAGCGTGGCCAACGTCACCCACCGCGAAACGGTTGAGTACCTGGCCCTGGCGGCGGCGATCCCGATCCGTACGTCGGTCCGACGCTACGCGTTGACCGATGCCAACGCCGCCCTGGCCGACCTGGCTGCGGGACGGATCGGGGCCGCAGCCGCGGTGCTCATTCCGGAGCGCTAGCATCGGCTCGTGCGATCTGTGCTGATCCGGCGCGTGCTGGGGCACGTCCTCGCCCTGGGCGGAGTGGCGGTCGTCACCATCGGCGCTCTCCTGCTGGGCCAGTCCAGCCTGGGCAATGCCTCGATGCTCTATCTGGTCGTGGTCCTCCTATCCGCGGCGCTCCTCGGCCGCGGGCCGGCCGTCCTGGCGTCGTTTGCCGCGTTCCTGGCGTCGAACTATTTCCTGGTGGAACCCCGCTTCACGCTCCGCGTGGACGACCCCGATGAGTGGATCGCGCTGCTGCTGTTCCTCCTGGCAGCCGTCATCACGAGCCAGGTTGCGGCCAGCCAGCGGCAACGAACCCAGGAAGCCGAAGATCATGCCCGCCAGGCCCGACTCCTCTATGACCTGGCGGTCCTCATGGCGGATCCCAACCTAGCCAAGGCGCTGGGCGCGGTGGCCGAGCGAATTCGCCACGAACTGGGGGTCGCCGCCGTTCGGATCGAGGTCACCAACCGCGACCACCGCAGCCTGGGGAGTGCCGGGGTTGGGGAGCCGGCCGCACTAGTGGCCCTGAAGGGAGCAGGCGCCGGCAGCGCCGAGGTCCTGGGAAGCGGCCAGCTGCCGAGCGGCGAGGAGGCTGGGCGACCTGGCAAGTGGATCCGGGTGTCGGCGCCCCACCCGCCGGGCGAGCCGGTCCCTGAATGGCGGGTACTACGTGCGCCCATCCGCAGCCCGGACGGCGTGGTTGGCGAGGTGGCCCTGGCGGCGCGCCTCGGAACCGAGCTGGACGAGGCCGCCACGCGACTGCTTGGCGCGCTGACCGCCCAGCTGTGGCTCGCCATCGAGCGGGCCAGGCTGCGCGAGGAGGCCACTGCCGCGGAGGTGCTGCGACGTACCGACGAAGCGAAATCGGTGCTCCTCGACGCGGTGTCCCACGATCTCCGCACGCCTCTGGCCTCGATCATGGCCTCGGCCGGGAGCCTGCGCCAGGCCGATGTCGACTGGTCAGCCGCGGAACGACGTTCCTTCGCCGAAACGATCGAGGAGGAGGCCGAGCGTCTGAACCGGATCGTCGGCAACTTGCTCAACCTGAGCCGGATCCAGGCCGGCATGCTCGTGCCCGATCGGTCGTGGTACGAGCCGGCACTCCTTGTCCAGGAGACGCTGGATCGCCTGCGTCCGGTCACGGCCCGCCATCGGGTGAAGGTCGTGCTGCCGACCGATGAGCTGCCGCCGGTCCTGCTTGACTATTCGGAGATGGACCAGGTACTGACCAACCTGATCGAGAACGCAGTCAAATACTCGCCCGCTGAGTCCGAGATCGTCGTCTCCGCGCGGCTCGCGGACAGCCAGCTGGAGGTCACCGTCGACGATGCCGGCCCCGGGGTGGCGGCGGCGGCGCTGCCGCACCTGTTCGAGCCCTTCTACCGCGCAGGCGAGGCGCAACGGGGCGGAGGCAGCGGCCTTGGACTTGCGGTCGCGCGTGGCCTGGTCGAGGCCCATGGTGGCCGGATCGGGGCGGAGAACCGGCCGGAAGGCGGTGCCAGGTTCTGGTTCGCCATCCCCAGCCCCGCAGCCGCAGGATGAGTGCCGGGCAGGGGGCCCGCATCCTGATCGTCGACGACGAGCCGCGAATACGGGACACCGTGGCGCGCAACCTGAAAGGTCATGGCTACCAGGTGCGGAGCGCGGAAAGCGGCAACGAGGCAATGGACACGGCGGCGCGTTTCAAGCCGGACCTCATCCTTCTCGACCTCGGGTTGCCGGACCTTGACGGGACGCAGGTCATCGAGGAGGTCCGAAGCCGCACGAGCACCCCGATCATCGTCCTTTCGGTTCGTGGCTCCGAGCGCGACAAGGTCCGGGCCCTCGAGCTGGGCGCGGACGATTACTTGACCAAGCCGTTCGGCATCGATGAGCTGCTGGCCCGGGTCAAGGTGGCGCTCCGCCACGCGGCCCGGACGCAACGCGGGGCAGAAGCCCTGTTCCGAAGCGGTGAGCTCGCCGTCGATCTCGCGCAGCGGGTGGTGACGGTTGACCACCGCCCAGTGCACCTCATACCGACCGAGTACGCGCTGCTGGGCGCACTGATCGCGGCCGGGGGCGGCGTGCTCACCGACCGGGCGCTGCTGCAGCGGGTGTGGGGCCCGGAGTACGGGTCTGAGAACCATTACCTCCACGTGTACATGGGGCGCCTGCGCAAGAAGCTGGAGGCGGACCCCGCGCAGCCGCGTTATCTGCGCACCGAGCCGGGGGTCGGGTATCGGCTGGTGGAGGTCGAACCCGGCGGATGAGTCGAGCATGAGCCGATATTGAGCCGATATTGAGCCGATCGGCCTGCGCGTTGACACCTCGTTGAGGGCCGCCGGACGACGATCAGGCCATGACCGGCCATCGAGACGCGCCGGGGTCCGGCGTTGAGCGAACGTTGCGCGTGGTCGATGCCTCGCATGTCCCCCTGCAGGCGCTCGCGTCGCTGCAGGCCGCCTGCGACATCCTGCGCGATGCCCGCGAGCCACTGACCTCCATCAGCGTCAGCGGGCGCCTTCCCGACGCGGAAGCCGGCGCTCTGCCGATGCTGTCCATGGCCGAGCGGCTGGCAATGGAGTATGGCCTCGCGGTCGAGCTCCGCCTCGACGGGGCGGCGTACGAGGTCCACTTCGACGGCGAGCTCCTTGAGCGACAGCCCGCCACCACCCAAGCCTCGACCCGTCAACCCGTACCTCGAAGTCCGCGAGGAACGCCGCGGGCGACGGCCGGGGGATGCCTATGTCCGCATCGTGCGTCCGTTCGAGGAGGAGTTCGAGCGGACCGAAACGGGGCACCTGGTGGCCACCGAAGAGACGCTGCTCGAGCGCGCCGGATGGCAGCGACGCCTTGGCCGCATCCGGGCCGTGCTTTTCGGCCGCCCGATCTCCAGCGAGCACGAGGAGCATGAGCGGCTGACCAAGGCCAAGGCGCTGGCTGTGTTCAGCAGCGACAACATCAGCTCGTCGGCGTACGCCACCGAGGAGATGATGCGGGTCCTGGTCGTGGCCGGCGTCGGCGCCTTCAGCCTGATCATGCCGCTGACCATCATCATCGCGCTCGTGCTCGCGGTGGTTGGCACGTCCTATCGGCAGACGATCAAGGCCTATCCCGACGGTGCCAGCAGCTACATCGTCGCCAGCGACAACCTGGGGAGCGGGGCCGGGCTGTTGGCAGCCGCAGCCCTGCTCATCGACTACACCCTGACCGTGGCGGTGTCCGTCTCGGCGGGAGTGGCCGCCATCACCTCCATCATCCCCGGACTGTTCGACGAGCGGGTCCTGATATCGGTCCTCATCGTGGCCGCCCTGACGCTCGGCAACCTTCGTGGCGTGCGCGAGTCGGGGACCATTTTCATGGCACCCACCTATCTGTACCTGGTGGTCGTCCTCGGCATGCTCGGCTTTGGGCTCGTCCAACTGGCGACCGGCGCGCTGCCGCCCTACTCCCCGCCGGAGGCGTGGCTGGAGGCGGAGACCAGCACCCAAGCGCTGGGCTTGTTCCTGGTGCTCCGTGCGTTCTCGTCGGGCGCGGTGGCCCTCACCGGCGTGGAAGCGATCTCGGATGGAGTGCCCGCCTTCAAGCCGCCGGAGTGGCGCAACGCGCGCATCACCTTGACCTGGGCGGTGATCCTGTTCGGGACCTGGCGCTCGCCGGCCTGGCCATCGTCCTGCTCGTCGCCTTCAAGGCCAGTGTCACCGAACTGATCCCGCTCTACACCCTGGGCGTGTTCGTGGCCTTCACCCTGTCGCAGTCCGGGATGGTGCGACGCTGGTGGCATCGGCGCGAACCCGGATGGCGCCGCGGGTTGGTCATCAACGGGCTGGGGGCCATCACGACCGCCGTCATCGTCCTCATCGTCGCGTCCAGCAAGTTCCTCCACGGCGCGTGGCTGGTCATGATCCTGGTCCCGCTCCTGATCGGGCTGATGCTCGCCATCCGGCGCCACTACCAGGTCATGGCACGCGCCGTGACTGGCCCTGGCCCCCTCCTCGGGCGGATCCCTGCCAAGCCCATCGTCGTTGTCCCAATCGCCCGCCTGGACAACCCAGCCCTCGATGCCCTCGGATTCGCGCGTTCGATCAGCAACGAGGCGCTGGCGGTTCATGTGGGACACGACCCCGAGACAGCGCGCGAGCTCAGCGAGCACTGGGCGGAGGTCGGCGGCGGGACCGAATTGGTGATCGTGGAGTCGCCGTATCGGGCGATGATGGGTCCGTTCCTGCGCTACCTGGACGCCCTCCAGCAGCAGGACCCCGATCGTCGGATCCTGGTCGTCCTCAACGAGGTCGTGCCGCGCCACTGGTGGGACAGCCTGCTCCACAACCAGACGGCGCTTCGGCTCAAGCTGCGGCTGTTCTTCCGGCGCAACACGATCGTGGCCGACGTGCCGTACCACATTCCGGAAGGGCAGTGATTCTCGATTCGTTGCCGGTTCTCAATCCCGTGTTATCTCCCCGGCCTGGGCTGTCCAAGCCGGAGGTGGCCGGATCGTACGACCAGGTCCTGGTCACCGAGGATTGTCACTTCTCGATCCGGCTGTGAGAGAGCGGAAGTGGTATGCGCCCGGGATCGGCGTCGTATTCGAGGAAATTGTGGCCGGCGGTTCGGGCACCCTGAGCCTGGTCGAGGTGCGGACCTCGGAGTAGCGTCCGGCGCGGCTGGTCAGGTGCCTTGCGCCTCCCCGGGCTCTGACCCAGCCTCAAGCTCGACCGGTTCCTCGTGAACGCGGCTGGCCTCCACGATCGTCGGCCTGCCATCGCGGTCCTTCCAACGCGTCTCGAGGAGAAAGGTGTCGGTCTCCCCGACCAGGCGCATGACCGCCCGATAGCCCTTCCCCGTCATGTCAACCGATGCGACCACGGCCTCGGTCAGGGGCAGCGGCAGCATCGCCACCAACGGGCCGAGGTTGGAACGCAGCTCGTGGCTCATCTCTTCCGCCGCGCGGCCGATATCACCGGCGCGCAGCGCCTCGCAGAACGCCTGGGCGCGTGCGCGGACGGCCTGCTCGTCCATATCGCTGGTCATTATGTTGGCTCCCGCCGAGAATGAGCGCCCGATGACCGAAACCGCTTCGACCCTCAATCGCGTGACCTCGCGGGACGGCACGACCATCGCCTTCGACCGGCTGGGACATGGCCCGCCCGTCGTCCTGGTCTGCGGCGGCTCGGTCGACCGCCAGTCGAATGCCGCGGTGGCGGCGCTCCTGGCGCCCGATTTCACGGTATTCAACTTCGATCGGCGTGGCCGGGGCGACAGCGGCGACACCCTGCCGTATGCCATCGGGCGGGAGATCGAGGACATCGACGCGGTGGTCGCAGCAGCCGGCGGTGCGGCCGGCCTGTACGGATCTTCCTCGGGCGCCGCTCTGGCCCTGGCCGCGGCCGAGAAGCTGGCTGGCAGGATCACGAAGCTCGCCCTCTGGGAGCCACCCTTCATCCTCGACGAACATGCCCGACCGCCGGCCGATCACGTCGAGCAGTTCAACGCGATGATCGCGGAGGGACGTCGCGGCGACGCGGTCGAGTTCTTCATGGGCACCATCGTCGGCATCCCGCCGGAGTTCGTGGCCTTTGCCCGGACGCAGCCTTTCTGGGCGGCGCAGGAGCGGATTGCGCACACGTTGGCGTATGACGCGACAGTGATGGGCGACTACTCGCTGCCAGTCGAGCGGGCAGCCGCTGTCAACACCCCCACCATCGTGATCGCCGGCGGAGCCGATATGCCCTGGATGCGCGAATCGGCCAAGGCGCTTGCGGACGCCATGCCGTACGGGCAGGTCCGCATCCTGGACGGCGAGGGGCACAACGTGGCGCCTGACGTTATCGCGCCGGTGCTGGCCGACTTCTTCGCCGAACCACCCCAGGGCGCTCCTTGAGAAGGCTCATCGTCCAGGAGTTCGTGACGCTCGATGGCGTCATGGAGGCACCGGGCTTCGAAGAGCATCGGGATGGCAAGAACAAGTGGGCCCTGCGCTTCCAGAACGAGGAGATGCAGCGGTTCATCCGCGACCAGTACGCAACGATCGACGCGTTGCTCCTGGGACGGACGACCTACCAGATCTGGGCCGCATTCTGGCCGACCGCGGGCGGCGACCAGGAGTTCGCCAGGCTGATCAACGAACTGCCGAAGTACGTGGTCTCCACCACGCTGAAAGACGTGGACTGGAGCAATTCGACGCTCATTCGGGGCGACATCGGCATCGAGGTGGCTGCGCTCAAGGCTCAGCCCGGCCGCGACATCCTGGTCACCGGGAGCGCCGATCTCGTGGCCACCCTGATGGAGCACGACCTGGTCGACGAATATCAGCTGTTCCTGTTCCCGGTGATCCTGGGCAGCGGCAAGCACCTGTTCCGGGAAGGGATCGACCTTCGCGCGATGCGGCTCGTCAGCACGCGGTCGTTCAGTACGGGCGTCGTCTTCATGGCCTACCAACCGGAGCAACACATGCCCACCAGTGAGTACGTGGAGACCTACGCCTGGACGCAGGAGCAGGTCCGGTCGCTACAGGCCGCCCAGGACACCGAACGCGTCCTGGCCACCGTCCTGTTCACGGACATCGTGGACTCCACCAGCCGCGCGGCGGCCATGGGAGACCGCCAATGGCGCCAGGTTCTCGATCGCCACGACCGGGTCGCGCGGGTTGAGGTGGACCGATGGCATGGCGCGGTCGTGAAGACCACCGGGGACGGCATCCTGGCTACCTTCGACGCCCCGACTCGAGCCCTGCGGTGCGCGTTCGGTCTGGCCGATGCACTCCGCGGGCTGGATCTGCAGATCCGAGGGGCTATCCATACCGGCGAAGTCGAGATGCGGAGTGGCGATATCGGGGGCATCGGCGTCCACATCGCTTCTCGCGCGCTATCGGAAGCCGGGGCCGGAAAGGTGGTCGTGACCCGAACAGTCCGCGATCTGGCGACCGGCACCGACCTGGCATTTAGACCGATGGGCTCGGTCGGCCTCCGTGGGATCCCCGGCCAGTGGGAACTCTTCGAGGCGTCGCTCGAGTAGGCACGTGCGCGAGATCTGGCTGGGGCGGAAGGATTCGAACCTTCGATCTCCTGATCCAGAGTCCGTCCCGGCCACCCACAAGTATGTCCGCTGATCGTACAACTGGTCCGTCCTGGTCCGTCTGATGCTCGCTGGTGATGGCGTGTTGTGGGTATGACTGTGGGTACAGACGAAGCGGTGCTGGCGCGTCTGGACGCGCTGATCGCACGCGTTACCGCGATCGGACGCGAAGACCACGCGCAGGCTCAAGCGTATGTCGCGCAGGCCGGCGAGGAACTGGCCGTCGTGTCCCGGACCCTGGGCCATGCTGACTTGTCCACCACGGCGGACGTGTATGCCCACCTGACGCCGACGATGCTGGAGCGGTCCGCAGCCCGAATGGAGTCCATCTTGGTCCCCGACAGCGCGGAGGCTGTCGGGGGATGACCCGGACCCGCTTGCGGCTCGGATCGATTTCCTTCAGGGGATCAGTGGCTGAGGGGTCGGGGTCTCCGCAAGGTAGAGGTACAGGACCAATACCCAGATGGGAAATGCAACGACGGCCACACGCCAAGTACCCAGCCAGCGATCCGCTAAGTCGCCGAGCCGTCCGTCAAGCCACGCAGCCAAAGTCGGCTCTGCCAACACGCGTCTCAGCACCCGGCCCCAGACTATCGCCGCGGGGAGGACGATCAGCGCAAAAAGCGGTCCGGGCACAAGCAGTCCGAGGACCCACGGGATCAGCGCAAGAAAGAGGTTGCCGACCAGTCCTTGCCACACCTCGTTGAGCGAACCTGAATCCGCGGTCAGGTAGGCAACAGCGAAGGTGTAGGCGACGACGTAGGCTCCTACCAGCCAGGTGGCCAGACCGAACCGGATACCAACGCCATCCGGGTTGAGGCGCACGTCGCGGGCGGCGTAAGCCCACGCGATAGCCGGAGCAACGAGAACACCAGTGCGGGCGATCGCGGCCCACGCTTCTGGGCCTGAGCCGAGTTTTCGAAGCCCAAAGACCCAGTGGACGTACTTGTCTGTCGAATGGGAGAAGGCGTCAACAGGAAGCGAAATTGCGAGCGCGATCGCGACGGCACCCATCAACGCGAGCAGAGCGCCTAGCCAGCGGCTACGTCGGGGATCAATTGGGGCGAGGGATTTCCCGGCAGACGACGTTGCTTCCGGCGCGGCCATGCTGCCGATGATAGTTGCGTGTTTACCCTTACCCAACGAACCGATGTTCGAAAGGGTTCGCTAGCGGCTGTGGTTACGAGTGTGGGTACAGGCCCAACGAGAGGCCCCTCCGGCAGAGCCTAGAGGGGCCGTTCCGAGATCAGAAAGTTGGCTGGGGCGGAAGGATTCGAACCTTCGATCTCCTGATCCAGAGTCAGGCGCCTTACCGCTTGGCCACACCCCAGCGCGGCTCGGCGATTCTAGCAAAGGGCTCCTCGAACACACCCAAATTGACCATGCGGGTCCCAGCAACCGATCGTCCGGGTGGCAATAGGCCGACCTGCCGACTTCGCGGCAACGGCAGATATCGGTACGGTCAGGGCGTCAACGAAATTACGTGCAATGGGGGTGTCCTGCAGATCATGTCGACCACTGTTGAGCCCGGAACCTGGCGCGAGTACGGCCTTGGCGGACCGCCGGAGCCGTGGCAGGAAGGCGACCAGCTGGATCTCGATCGGCTGGCCACGTCCTACTACGTCGACATCCTCGAGTCCCGGCGCCGGATCATCGAGTCGGCCGACGCGGGCGAGGCGGGCGACCACGTGGAAGCCGAGGAGCTGTTCACGCTGGCCACGCGGCATAAGCAGGAGATCGACTTCTCCCTGCGCCACGAGGTCACCCCCGCCGAGCGCGGCCGGGTTGAGGATCGCCTCCAGGCGCTGATGCGCATGAGCCGGCGGCTGCGAGAGGTTGCCGAGCGCGTCGCTGCCGAACCGGTCGGCTAGACCCTGAGCTCGGGCGCCTTGGCGCCCGCTCCCAACCCTCGAGAGATAGGGCGCCATATCCCACCGATTCCCGACGGCCATCGGAGGCACTC
>JBOGTA010000105.1:0-29573 GCA_050695855.1 Candidatus Limnocylindria bacterium | reverse complement strand
CACGGCAATGAACTCGACGCCCATCATCTCGGCGCGGATCATGCGGTTGACGGCGTTGCTGCCTCCGCCACCGATGCCGATGACCTTGATCAGGGCGAAGTTCTCTGCGTCGGACCTGAGCGGCATGGGGGAATCCTCCTGGGTGCAGGCGGTATGGCCGGGCACGGGAAGGGTCCGAACCCAGAGTTAACGGGCCTGGGCCGATTCTACCGACCGCCTCCAGAGAGGGAGAGTCGATCTGTCCACAACCTCGCAACGAGTTGTCCACAACCTCGTCGTGAGTGGTGGATGACCGGCTGCGCGCTCCACATCGCGCACCCCGAACTGGCGATCGCGCCCGAGGTCAGCCAGGGAAGAGGTTCCTGATCCAGTTCCCCGCCCGGCTCAGGCCGGCGCTCATCGGAGTCCGTGTGGTGTAGCCAATCGGCTCGGCGCCCACGTGGCGGGCGCCCCACAGCAGCAAGCCGAGCGACGTTGAGAAGGCGGGGTTGGTGAGCTGGTCCATGAGGCCGCCTACCCCCTGCGGGGTGGCCACCCGGACGGGCATCTCCAGCACGTCGCGGGCCAGCTCGGCGACGCCTGCCAGGCGGGCGCCACCACCGGTCAGGACCAGGCCCGCCGGCAGCGGGGTGCCGTGCCCGGACCGCGCGACCTCCTCGCGGATGAGCTCATACAGCTCGCGCATCCGGGCCTCGATGATCTCGCTCAGCTTGCGACGCTGGAGGGTCTGGCCCCCGCCGTCGCCCATGACCGCCACGTTGATGAGCTCCTCGGGCTGGACATCCGCCACGTTCGAGGTCCCATGCCGGATCTTCACGTCCTCGGCCAGGTTGAGGCTCGTCCGCAGCCCGATCGCGACGTCGTTGGTGACGTGGATCCCGCCGACGGGGATCACCGCCGAGTGGTGCACGGCACCGTCCACGAACACGGCCATATCGGTCGTCCCGCCGCCGACGTCGGCGACGATGACCCCCAGCTCCCTCTCCGTGTCACTCAGGGTCGCCTCGGCCGCGGCCAGCGACGCGATCACCAGCTCGTCGATCTGGACGCCGGCCGAGCTGACGCACTTGCTCAGGTTCTGGAGCGAGGTACTGGCGCCGGCAACGATGTGAGTCTCGACCTCCAATCGGACGGCGCTCATCCCGAGCGGGTCCTTGATTCCCTCCTGGCCATCCACGATGTAACCGCGCGGGATGACGTGGAGGATCTCGCGGTTGGACGGGACCTGCACGGCCCGCGCCGCCTCGGTGGCCCGCGCGATGTCCTCCTTGCTGACCTCGCGCCGGTGCCCGCTGACCGCCACCACGCCACGGCTGTTCTGAGAGGAGATATGGCTGCCGCCGACCGCGACGAAGGCCGAGCCGATCTTGTAGCCCGACAGTCGCTCGGCCTTCTCGACGCTGGTGGCGATGGATTGCACCGTCTGCTCGATGTTGGCGACCATCCCCTTCTTGATGCCGATGGAGGGCGCGATGCCATAGCCGACGACATTCACGTCGCCCGCGGGCGTGACCTCGCCGATGAGGGTGGTGACCTTGGTGCTGCCCGGGTCGATGCCGACCAGGACCGTCTCTCTGTCCACGAAATGCTCCGTTCGGACGCCGGCCGACCTTACAGGAAGTGGCGCCGAATGAGGGCCACGTTCTGGAAGATGCGGAGGCCGAAGGCGATCAGCGCGACCAGGTACAGGTCGATCCCGAGCCGGTCACCCACGAAGGTCAGCACCACCGCGACCGCGGTGTTGGCCACGAACCCGCTCAGGAAGATGCGGTTGTCGTACTGGCCATCGAGCTCGGCCCGCACGGCGCCGAGGATGGAGTCGAGGCCGGCCAGGATGGCCACCGCGCTGTACCGTGCCAGCTCGGGGCTGACGCTGACGTTGAGGGTAAGCCCGAGCAGAACGCCGAGCCCCAGGCCGATGAGGGGAAGCCACATCCGGAGGTTCGAGGACCCCACGCTTGGACGGGGCTCGGGCGCCGCCGCCGGCCGGCCGGCGGTGTCAGCCCCGGGCACGGAAATATACCCTCCCCGGATTGCGAGCATCGACCCACGCCACGGCGGCCTCGGGGTGTGACGCGAACAGGGTGCGGACCGCGCTGGCCTGGGCCGCAATCCGGGCGGCCATCGTTGCCGCCGTGTCCGAGGGATCGAGCCCATAGAACCCGAATGCCGCCCGCCAGCCGGACTGCGGCGACGACAGGACGAAGCCGTAGGTCGGATCCAGGGCGAGGCTGAGGACCGCCGCCTGCGAACCGAGTCGACTGGCGGGCAGTGCCGCCAGAGCAACCGCGGCGTCCAGCTCGCTGGCGGGGATGGCATCCCCCACGCTGAGGTCGTGCGACGCGTCGCGCAGGTCTTCGATGACCGGCAGCTGACCGAGCTTCCCGCCCGGCGTGGCTGTCAACGACAGGACGCCGACGACGGTTCCGTCGTCGGCCATGAGGAGCTGCGCCGCGCTCGTGCGCCACACCGCCGCCGCCCTGCCTTCGACGAGTGCCACCTGCGCTTCCCCAAACAGACCGACCTCAACGCTGGCTCGTTCCACCGCCGGCAAGTCGCCCAGCTCGAGCTCCAGGCTGGTGGTGTCCACCAGCAGCGCGCTGCGACCGACGATGGGCTCCATGACGGCGTCCAGTTCGGCATGGGGCGTCCACCCCGCCCCTGCGTAGCTCACGGTGCGAACCCGCAGCCACGGGCCGGCGGTGAGCCCAAGCAGCCCGCCGGCGATGGCGACCGACATGGCGAACGCGGTGATCCGCGTCCAGTTGATGCGACGTCGCCGGCGGCGAGGGGTGGGGACCGACTTCGGGGGCTGCGCGCCGCGCTTCGGGCGGCCGCCACCGGAGGATGGACGGGCCGACGGTCGCGGACTCTTCGCCGTGCTGGTCGCTCCCCGTCGCCGCCGGCCGACCGGGCGGGTAGGCCTGAACAGCTGCTCCCGCCTCATTCGACCGGTTCCTGCAGGGCCAGCTCGATGAGGCGCGCCACCAGGTCGCCGAACCGCATGCCGGCCAGCTCGGCCTGCTTGGGGAACATGCTGGTGGTCGTGAAGCCGGGGATCGTGTTCATCTCGGAAAGGAACACCGCATCCGGCGCGGCGAGGAAGTCGACCCGTGCCATGCCGCGCGCGTCGACGGCGCGGTAGGCGGCCAGCGCCAGCTCACGGAGCCGTGCCGCCAGCTGCGGGTCGATATCGGCGCGCGGAATGACCTCGGCCAGGCCAGGGACGTATTTCGCCTCGTAGTCGTACAGCTCGTGGTGGCTGACGACCTCACCCGGCTCGAAGACGATCGGCTCCTCGTTGCCCAGCACGCCGCACTCGAATTCCCGGGCCCCAGGCAGGTAGGCCTCGACAATGACCTTGGCGTCCCAGCGAAACGCCTCCTCCAGGGCGGAAGGCAGCTCGTCGGGGTGGTGCGCCAGGCTCATTCCCACGCTGCTCCCCAGACGGGCCGGCTTCACCACCGACCGGGAGCCGAGGCGGGTGACGATCTCGTCCACGACCCGCTGGGGCGAGCTGCGCCACGAGCGGCGGGTGAAGGAGGTGTACTGCAGCACGGGCAGGCCGTGCCCACGCATGAGGTCCTTGAAGACGACCTTGTCCATGGCCACCGCGCTGGCCAGCACGCCCGCACCGGTGTACTTGATGCCGGCCAGCTCGAGGTAGCCCTGGAGCGTGCCGTCCTCGCCGAATGGGCCGTGGACCGCCAGGAACGCGATGTCGACGGCTTCGGCCAGGGTCCGCACCGCGGCGCGGGCCTGCACGGCGGTCGAGGCGTCGGCGACCACCGGCAGGTTCCCCGCGCCCGACTCGAGCCGGATGCTGTGCTCGGGGATCGTCTCGGCACCCAGCAGTCTGGCCAGGCTCTCATCGGTTCCAAGCTCGGGAGCGGGACCCGCGGGCAGGTGCCAGCCCCCTGCCGGGTCGATGTAGATGAGATACGGCTCAAACCGATCCCGATCGATCTCGCGCAGGATCGACTCGGCCGACGCGATGCTCACCTCGTGCTCGGCAGAGCGCCCTCCGGCGAAGATGCCCACCCGCAGTCGTCGCTTCATCGGTCCGTCCCCCAGTCGCCGACGAACTCGATCTCGTAGGTCAGCGGCACGCCGGTGGCTTCGAGCACGGTGGCTCGAACCCGGTCGGCGAGGCGAAGCACGTCGGTTGCGCGCCCGGCGCGCTGGGTGACGATGAAGTTGGCATGCTGCTCGCTGACCGAGGCGGTCCCCTCCATCGCCCCCTTCAGCCCGGCGGCCTCGATCAGTCGACCCGCATGGTCGCCTGGCGGGTTGCGAAAGACGCTGCCCGCGTTCTGCTCGGCGAGGGGCTGGGTCGCGGCCCGCTGAGCCTGGAACGCGGCGACCCGTGTCGAGACGGCCTGGGACGTGTCCGGGGCGAGGTCCAGCGTGGCGTCCATCACCACCAGCCGCTCGTGCTTGAACCGCGAATCGCGGTAGTCAAAGCGGCACGCGGCATTGGTCAGGCGGCTCTGGCGACCGGTGTCGGGGTCCCAGACGGCCACTTCCACCACCCGGTCCCGGATCTCGCCGCCGTGGGCTCCCGCGTTGGCCCACACCGCCCCACCCAGGGTGCCGGGGACGGCGATCCCCCACTCCAGGCCGGTCAGGCCGGCGGCGGTCGCCCGCTTGACGAGGAGCGCCATCGGGGCGCCGGCATCGGCGGACAGGGTCGTGGCGTCGATCCGGACGGCGCGCGCCCGGTTCCGGATGACGAGCCCGCGGATGCCCCGGTCCGCGACCACGACGTTGCTGCCGTTGCCCAGGACCAGCCAGCTGACGCCGGTCTCCCGGGCAGCGTCCAGGATGGACTGCAGCTCCTCGCCGGTGCGTGGCTCGGCCAGGCGGTCGGCCGGGCCACCAACCCGCAGGGTGGTGATGGGAGCCATCGGGGCGTCGCGGCGGAGGCGGATCCCACGCTGCTTGGCCAGCTGGTCGAGGCGAGCCAGGCTGGCCTCCAGCTCCACCGTGCTCCCCGACGCGGTCCCAGCGGTCATGAGCGCGGCATCTCCGCCAGCTCGAGGAGAGCGGTCGCAATCTCTTGGCCGGCGCGGGGCCGGCCCAGCTGCCGCGCCGCAGCCGCCATGGTCAGCCGACGGGCGTCGTCCCGGAGGGCGCTCGCCTCCGCCACCAGCCGCTCCCCGGTCAGTGCCTCGTCGGGCACCATCGCCGCGGCCTCAAGGTCGGCCAGCCACTCCGCGTTGGCCGCCTGGTGCCCGCGGGCGTGGGGATACGGCACCAGGATGGAGGCCACGCCGACCGCGGCGACCTCGGCGCACGTTGACGAACCGGCTCGCCCGAGTACGAGGTCTGCCGCGACCAGCGCTTCGGCCATGCGGTTGGTCAGATATGGCTCGGGCCGGTATCGGTTCCGTTGCGCCCTCGGCAGGCGCTCACGGCTGGCCAGGGCGGCGGTCATCCCCCCTTCTCCCGCGAGGTGCAGGACGACCCAGTCCCCGACCAGCGCCGGGAGGGCCTGGTCCAGGGCGGCGGTGATGCGGGCCACCGCCTGCGAGCCGCCGAACACGAGCAGCAGGCGGTCATCGGGCCCCACCCCAAGCTCCGCCCGGGCGGCGTGGCGGTCGACCCCGGCGAACGAGCGGATGGGCGTGCCCGACACGAACGCACGATCGCCGAAGGCGTCCCTGGTCGGGGGGAAGGCGACCGCCACCCGGGTGGCCAACCGGCCCACGGCGCGGGTTGCGCGGCCCGGAGTCACGTTGCCTTCCCACACGATGCTGGGAATGCCGCGCGCGCGAGCCGCAACCAGGAGCGGGATTGCCAGGTAGCCGCCGGTGGTGAAGATCGCGGCCGGCCGGAGCCGGCCCAGGAGCCGCCAGGCCTGCGGGGCAGCGGCGACCAGGCGGACGGGATCCAGGACCAGGTGCGCGTCGCGCTCGGCCGAGCGCAGCGAGCGCACCCTGAGCTGGTGGTACGGCATCTCACCGGCCTCGCCCACCAGCCGGCGCTCGAATCCGCGGACACCGCCCACGTAGTCGAGGTCAACCCCGGGGCGCAGGTCGCGCAGGGCGCGCGCGACGGCTAGTGCGGGGTAGATGTGCCCGCCGGTCCCGCCGCCTGAGATCACCAAGCGCATCGAACACCGATCCTGTCTGGGCCTCGCGACTGATCGACAGCAGGGCGCCGACCGCCACGAGGTTGATGATGAGTGCCGTCCCGCCATAGCTGATGAACGGCAGTGGGATGCCGGTAACCGGCCACAGGGCCGTCACCACCATCATGTTGATGACCGCCTGAACGACCAGCCAGGTCGTGATGCCGGCTGCCAGGAGGCCGGAGAACGTGTCCGGGGCATGGACCGCGATGCGGTAGCCCTGCCAGGCGATGACGAGGAACAGGACCAGGACGATCAGCGTCCCGATGAGCCCCCACTCCTCCCCAATGATGGCGTAGATGAAGTCGGTCGACGGTGCGGGCAGATACAGGTACTTCTGCCGCGAGGCGCCCAGCCCGACCCCGGCCAGCCCACCCATGGCGAGCGCCATGAGGGCCTGCATGGCGTTGTAGCCGGCTCCCATCGGGTCGCGCTCGGGATCGAGGAAGGTCGTCACCCGCTGCAGCTGGTACGGCGTCCGGCTCACGAAGACGACCGCAGCGGCGAACACGGCACCGGCCATCGCCATGAAGCCGACCAGGCTCGCGCCGGACATGAAGAACACCGACAAAGCCGCCACGGCGTAGATCCCCGCCGTCCCGAGGTCTGGTTCGAGGGCGATCAGCAGGAATCCGGGCGCCACCAGCAGGGCGAACGGCACGAGCCCGCCCCGAAGGCCATGTGCCGCCCGACCGCGGCGGTCGAGCCAATGGGCGAGGTACAGGATGATGGCCAGCTTGGCGACCTCGGCCGGCTGGAAGTTGCCGATGACCGGGACCGAGAGCCACCGCTGCGAACCGCCCACCTGGACCCCGACGCCCGGCACCAGCACCACCGCCAGCAGGGCCAGCGCGCCCAGGTAGGCGGGGATGGCGAAATACCGATAGATCCGGAAGTCGATCCGGCTCACGATGACCATGGCGGTCAGGCCTATGGCGGCGAAGATGGCCTGCGCGATGCCGTAGCGCGCCGGGTCGTCGCTGTTG
Organism: Candidatus Limnocylindria bacterium; assembly: GCA_050695855.1. GTDB lineage: Bacteria > Chloroflexota > Limnocylindria > QHBO01 > QHBO01 > DASTEQ01. Next base: position 22,454 of record JBOGTA010000105.1, on the reverse strand, counting down.
AGCAGGGCCCCGACGCTGGACGCCGAATAGACCATCACCACCCCGATCGCCACCAGCGCCAGTACGGCGACGAGCAGCGGCATCGACGCCCGGCGTCGTTCGCGCTGCACGCCACGAGTCCGCGCGGCTCGCCGCGTCGTGCCCAGCGCCCCAACGGCTGCCGTCATCGCTTGTTCTGCGCATCGGGCAGGGCCAGCACCGCCGTCCGGAACGCGTCGCCGCGGGCGGCGTAGTCGGTGAACATGTCGAAGCTGGCGGCCGCCGGCGCGAGGAGCACGGCGTCTCCCGGGCGGGCCTCGGCGGCGGCTGCCGCCACCGCGTCGACCATCGATTCGGCCCGGCGAACCGGCACCCTCCCGCCGATCAACCGCTCGAGCTCGACTGCCGTGTCGCCGATCAGGACGGCCGCTCGACAGCGGGCCGCGATCGTGTCCGCCAACGCGGCGTAATCCAGGCCCTTGCCCTGGCCGCCGGCGATGACCACGACGCGGCCCTCGTCGAAGGCCATGATGCCGGCGATCGCCGCCACCGGAATGGTGGCCTGCGAGTCATTGACGTATTCAGCGCCGCTCCGCAGCCCGATCGTTTCGAGCCGGTGCGGAATGCCCTGGAATCCACGCACCCCGTCGGCGACTCCCGCGTCGTGGGCGCCAGCCAGCCGGGCACCCACCGCCGCGGCCAGGACGTTCCTGAGCATGTGCTCGCCGCGCAACGGGACGTCAATCGTCTGGAGCACCCGCTGGCCGCCGACGACCACCCAGCCGTCCTCCACCCAGGCGTCGGCACCCGGCCGCGGGTCGAGGCTGTACCAGTGGACGCGGGCCCCCGCCAGCCGCGTGCCCAGCTCCACGGAGCCAGTGTCATCGCGGTTGAGAACCAGCTCCCCTGTGTCCGCCGACAGCTCGGCGAGGATGCCCTTGACCGCGCGGTACGCCTCCACGCTGCCGTGCCGATCGAGGTGGTCGGCCAAGACATTGGTGTACACCGCCACGTCCGCGCCGCGACTCAGGGTCGGCAGCTGGAGCTCGGAGAGCTCGAGCACGGCCCACGTGTCGGACTCCAGGCGGTCGGCCTCTTCGATGAGCGGCGCGCCGATATTGCCTCCCAGGACGTGCGGCACATCGGCGGCGGCCATCATGGCGGCCACCAGGGAGGCGGTCGTGGTCTTGCCCTTGGTGCCGGTCACCGCCAGCACCCGCGCCCGGGTGAGGCGGAGGAAGAGGTCGACCTCGCTCACAACCGGCACGCCGCGCGATTCGGCGTCGGCCAGAGCACCGCGGAGCCACGGCTCGGTTGTCGGGAAGCGAGTCGAGATGGATGGACTGGTGACTACCAGCGCGACGTCGGCCAAAAGGCGGCGGACCGCGTCCGGGCTCGCTCCGAGGGACAGGGCCACCGGGCGGTCGCCGAGGGCGGCCACGGCGTCAGTCAGAGCGGCCGGTGACTGCCGGTCGTAGGCGGTGACCTCGGCGCCGGCATCGGCCAGGAATCGGGCTGCTGCGACCCCTGATCGGGCGAGGCCCAACACCAGGACGCGACGCCCAGCCAGGTCGGATCGGCGGGTGGGGAGGGTCGGACTGAGTGGCGGTGTCGGCATCGGGATCACGACAGTCCGGTGGTGGCCAGGAAGAGGCTGAACCCGAGCAATGCCGCCAGGGCCGACACGATCCAGAAGCGGAGCGTGATCTTCTCCTCGGCCCAGCCCATCAGCTCGAAGTGATGGTGGAGTGGAGCCATTCGGAAGATCCGCTTGCCGCGGAGCTGGTACGAGCCGATCTGCAGAATGACCGATACCGTCTCCGCCACGAAGACTAGGCCGATGATGACCAGGAGCAGGAGCTGGCCGGTGATCACCGCGACCACCGCCAAGGTCGCCCCCAGGGCCAGGGCCCCGGCATCGCCCATGAAGATCTGGGCGGGGTGGACGTTGAACCACAAGAACCCCATCAGAGCGCCGATCAGCAGCGCGCAGAACACGGCCAGCTCGGGCTGGGTGGCTTTCAGGCCCGGAACCCCGACCAGGGCGATCAGCAGATAGGCGACGAAGCTGAAGACCAGGACACCCGACGCCAGTCCGTCGAGGCCGTCGGTCAGGTTGACGGCGTTCGACGCGGCGACGATGGCGAACGCGATGGACAGGACGAGGAGCAGGATCGGAATCTCGAACTGGCCGACCAGTGGGACGTTGATGCCGGTCAAGTCGAAGTGGCGCTGGATGTAGATCGCGGCCAGGATCGCGACGACGGTCTGCCATACCAGCTTGACCCGGCCGCGCATCCCGAATCCGGTCCGCGCGTTCACGAAGTCATCGATCGCGCCCAGGATGCCGACTCCGACCAGCGCCAGCATGGGCGTCAGGGTGCTTTCGTCCTCGAGCCGCATGGCCATGGCCAGGAACATGACCACCACCACGATCAGCATCCCGCCCATGGTCGGGGTCCCCGCCTTGACGGCATGGCCCTGCGGTCCCTCGATTCGGATCTGCTTCCCGAACCCAAGGCGTTGCAGCAGGCGGATGTAGGTCGGTCCCAACAGGACCACGCCACCGAAGGCCAACAGAACGGCGAGCAGGAGCGGCAGCACGGCTAGCCCTCCGCCTCCGGCGCCCGGCCGAGCAGCCCAGCCACCAGCCGATCGAGGGCGATCCCACGCGATCCTTTGACGAGGAGGAGGTCGTGCGCGCCCGGGTTGAGCGACTGCTCCACCACGGACAGCGCCTGGTCCGCGTCGGGCGCGGTTTCTACCCGCTGCAGCCCGCCGGCGCGGGCCGCATCCGCGATCCATCGGCCGCGATCACCCACCGCCACCAGGCCGTCGAGGACGGCCGCCGCCCGGGTCCCCACCTCCTCGTGGAGCGCCCGCTCGTTCGGCCCCAGCTCGAGCATGTCGCCCAGGACCGCCAGCCGGCGGCCACGGCCGATAGGCGTCTCAGCCAGGAATTCCAGTGCGGCGGCCACCGATATCGGCGATGCGTTGTAGGTGTCGTCGACCAGGGTCGTCCCGCCGGGCATCTCCTCGATCGCCATCCGATGCGGGGCGTGGCTGCCGGCCTCCAGGGCGGCGGCCACATCGGCGAGCGGCACCGCGAAGCGCTCCGCCACGGCGGCCGCGGCCAGGGCATGCGGAACGAGGTGGCGACCGGGCGAGGCGCTGCGGACGCGGAGCTCTCCCCACGGGGCGTGCAGGGTGAAGGTCACCCCTCGGAGTCCGTCTGACGTGACGTCGACGGCTCGGACGTCGGCGGTGTCGCTCAGGCCGAAGGTGCGGACGGCGGCCCGTGTCTGGGCGGCCATCCCGGCAACCCGAGGATCATCGGCGTTGAGGACCGCCAGCCCATCCTGCGGCAGCCCGCGGGGCAGCTCGGCCTTGGCCTGGGCGATGCGGTCCAGGCTGCCGGCCCGCTCCAGGTGGGTGGGGTGCACCGCCAGCACGACCCCGACCTCGGGGCGGCTGATCTCCACCAGCCGGCTGATTTCCCCGACCGTGTACATCCCCATCTCGAGGACCGCCACCTGGTGGCCCGGCTCCAGGCGCAGGAGGGTCATCGGCAGCCCGGTCTCCGAGTTCAGGTTGCCCTCGTTGCGGAGCACGCTCAGGGAGCGGGCCAGCACGTCGGCGGTGACCTCCTTGGCGAGTGTCTTGCCGGTGGACCCAGTGATCCCCACCACCCGCGCCGCGGATCGATCGCGCCACCAGGCCGCCACGTCCTGCAGGGCAGTCAGGCTGTCCTGGACGCGGACCATCGCCGCGATCGACTCGGAAGGAAGCGTCACATCGCGTTCGACGAGCGCGGCCACCGCGCCGGCCGCGACGGCGTCGGCCACGAAGCGATGGCCGTCGTCACGCTCTCCGCGCAGGGCCACGAATAGGCATCCGGGAACGACCCGACGAGAGTCGACGACGGCGAGCCGGAAGGACCGGACGGTGGTGGGAGCCAGCAGTCGGCCACCGGTGGCGGCCAGGAGGTCGTCGATGCGGATCGGCGGCGGCACGCGGTTCCCTGCGGCTTTCGGCCGGGAGTCTACCAGCCTCATGGTTGAGCAACCGCCGGTGGGGTCCGGTCGGGCGGGATGCCGAAGTAGTCGAAGACGAGAGGAGCCAGCTGGGCAAACGCGCGCTCCGGCGCCTCCCCGATGCCGGAAGGGCTGACGACTGGCCGGTGGATCAGGATGATCGTCACGAAGCGTGGATCCGAGGCCGGGGAGATGCCCACGAAGCTGGAGTCGATCCAGCCCTCGATGTACGCCTGTCGGGTGGTATCGATGTAGATCGGCTGCCCATTCGCGTCCCACCCGGTACGGACCCGAACGTTGACCGGACCGGCGACCTCGGCGGTGCCGGTCTTGCCGGCGATCGAGTAACCCGCCACCGAGGCACCGTTGGCGATGCCGTTGTCGATCGCGCCGGTCAACATCTCGAGGATGGTGGCCGACGTCTCCGGCTTGATGACCTGGGCCGGAGCCGGGAGCTCACGCGGCTGGAAGGCGCCGTTCGCATCGGTCCAGCCCGCTACGACATGCGGCGTCACCAATCGACCCCCATTGGCCAGTGCCGCATAGGCGGCAGCCAACTGCAGGACGGTGAGGGACATCCCCTGCCCGAACGCGTTCTGCGCGGTGGTGAGCTCCTTCGACGCGCCCTCGGCATCGGGGTGGAGGACCACTCCCGCCGCCTCCCCGGACAGTTCGACGCCGGTTGGAGATCCGAAGCCAAAGCGGATCAGGGCGTCGTACAGGCCATCTCCGCCCAAGGTCAGGCCGATGGTGGCGGCGCCCACGTTGTTCGAGAGAGCCAGGATCTGGGCCGGGGTGAGGAGGCCGTGCCCTGACGGGTACCACGTCCGGTCGGCGTTGTGGATGACCGCGTCATAGATGTGCAGGTCGTTGTCGTCGAGGAATAGATCGCTGGGCGTAATCGCGCCGGCGTCCAGCGCCGCCGCGACGGTGATGGCCTTGAGCACCGATCCGGGCTCGTACTGCCGGCTCACCGCCGGATTCCCGAACAGGATTGGGTCGGTCACCGGGTACTGGTTGGCGTCGAAGGTCGGATACGAGGCAAGGCCCAGGATCGCGCCGGTGTTCACGTCCATTACCAGACCGGTGACGCCCCTGGCCCGGTTTCGGGTGAACGTGTCGAACATCTGCTCCTCGAGGATGTGCTGCAGCCCGGCGTCGATGGTCAGTGTCAGGTCGACGCCGTCGACCGGCGCTTCCAGCTCGTGGACCGAGCCGGCGATCAGCCGGCCCGCCACGTCCTCCTGGGCCACCACGGATCCTGGGGTGCCGCCCAGCAGGGCGTCCTCCGCCGCTTCGACACCGTATTGACCGATGCCGTCCACGTTCACGAAGCCCAGAACCTGCGCGGCCAGGCTGGTCCCCGGGGCGGCTCCGGCCATCGTGTACACCCGGCGCGACTCGGCCACCAGCCCAATACCGGGGAGGTCGAGTGCGCGGACCCGGGTGGCCGTCTCGACGTCCACCCGTCGGCTGAGCCAGGTCCAGGCCGCGTCACCGGCCAGAATGGAAGCCAGCTCATCAGCCTCCATGCCCAGGATGGCGGACAGCAGGAGTGCGGCTCGCTCGGGGTCTTCGATGGTTGGGGGCGTGGCGAAAACCGAATCGGCGGCGATGGAAGTCGCAAGGATCAGGCCGTGGCGGTCGAAGATCGCGCCCCGCGTGGCGGGAATCTGCTGCGCGTGGGCCAATTGAGCAAGGCCCATGTCGGCCAGTCGCTCCCGGTCGATGACCTGCCACCAGACCAGGCGATACGCGATCAGCCCCGCCACCAGGGCCGCCACCATGAGCATGGCCACGGCCCGGATTCGACTGTCGGTTCTGGCGAGCATGGCGTCTCCGGGTCGCGCGCCGGGCGTGCGACGGTTACGGGTGGCGATCAGACAATGGGCTGGCGAACTGAACCGATGCGCCTGACAGCGGAATCAAGCCGAGCTCCGCGGCACGGGCCTCGATGGTGGCCGGCGATTGCGCCTTTCCGATCTGGAGCAGCAGCTCCTGGCGTTCGGCCAGGAGCACATCGAGGCGTGCTTCGAGTCGCGTGATCGCATAGCCGGTGCTGGCGATCCGGCTCGACTGGGCCAGATAGAGCGACGCCAGCAGGGCGGCGACGGTGATGACCACCAGCGCCAGCGACAGGCCTGCCGCCCGGCGCCGGCGCAATGATGTTCTCCGCAGCCGATAGCCTCGGGCCGGCGGTCCGGTCCGAACGCGCGGCGGGCGGCGGACGCCCCAGCGCAGGTCGCCGAGGACGCCGGCCGGACGGGCGCCAATGACTGCCATGCTACGAACAGTCGCTCAGGCGGCCGTGGCGCGGCCGTGGAGCCGCATGGTCCAGGCCGGCTGGTCGGGTTCGGACTGGGGTTCGGGATCGATGGCGGTCAGGCCATCGATCGCCCAGTCCGTTTCATCGTGCGCCAGGCGCAGGCGACGTTCGCGGACCTCTCGCTGCCGCACGCTGTAGGCGCGGCGCCGACTCCCGTGGTGTTTGGGACGACCTCGGCTCATGTGCACCCTCCTGTCGGGGAGATGGCTATCCGCTCGCGAGCGCGAGCTTTTCGGCGGCCCGCAGCCGCGCGCTCCGCGCGCGGCGATTGCGGCGAATCTCCTCCGGCGACGGCCGGACGACACGTCGTGTCACGACCTCCAGCTGGGCCCGATGTCCACAGGCGCAGACCGGCGGCAACGGGACCTCCAGGCAGTCGCGCGCTTCGCGAGCCATGAAGCGCTTGACGATCCGGTCCTCGAGCGAGTGGTAGCTGATCACGACCAGCCGGCCACCCGGACGCAACACATCGAGCGCGGCGGCGAGACCCGCCTCCAGCGCCTCCAGTTCGCGGTTGACGGCCACCCGGAGCGCCTGAAACGTCCGGGTGGCCGGGTGAATCCGTCCGACGTCGGCCCCCCTGGCCGGGACGGATGCGGCCACCACGGCCGCCAAGTCAGCCGCCGTCACCAGGCGGCCCGACGCACGCGCCGCCACGATCGCCTTCGCGATGCGGCCTGCACGGCGTTCTTCACCAAACGTCGCGATGATTCGGGCGAGTTCTCGCTCCGAGGAGCGGTTGATGAGATCCAGAGCCGAAAAACCAGTCGTTTCATCGAATCTCATGTCCGGCGGCGCGTCCGCCGCGAAGGCGAAACCGCGCCGCATGTCGCTGAGCTGATAGCTCGAGAGCCCCAGGTCGAAGAGCACGCCGTCGAGGGGAAGGAAGCCCTCGCTGCGCGCCACGTCCGCCAGCCGCGCGAAGTTGGCGTGGCGAAGGACGGCGCGGTCGCCGAAGCGCGCGAGGACGCGGGACGCCTCACGGACGGCCGCCGAGTCGGCATCGAGGCCGAGAAGGCGGCCGTCCGGAGACACGGCCTCCAAGAGTCGCTCGGCGTGCCCACCGCCACCGACCGTGCAGTCCGCGATGGAGCCGCCGGCACGGAGGGCCAACGAGGTGACAACCTCGTCGACGAGGACCGGCAGGTGCCCTTCTCCCATCCGCGACTGTCCCTCAAGGGTCGGTAGACGGGCCGAGCGGCCCGGAGACGCATGAATGGCGGGGTCATGGCGTGCGTCATGGCGCCACGGCCCTCAGATCCCCAGGTCCTGCAGCTGCTCCGCCAGGGCTTCGGGGGCGTCCTCGATCCGGGAGCGATACGGCTCCCAGGCCGTGGGTGCCCAGATCTCAAGTCGGTTCAAGGCGCCGACCACGATCACCTCCCCCGGCTGCAGACCGGCGTAGCTCCGCAGGTACCCCGGAACGAGCAGGCGGCCCTGGCGATCGAGCTCGGCGTCCACCGCACCCGACGACATGAACCGGCCGAACTCTCGTGCCTTGGTGCTGGTCAGCGGGAGGCTGCGGAGCTTCTCCGCCAGCTCGGCCCAGGCATCACGCGGAAAGACCGCGAGGCAGGAGTCGAGCCACCGAGTGAGCGTCACGCCATCCGACAGGCGAGCGCGAAACCGCACCGGCACCGCGATCCGGCCGCGGTCATCCAGCACGTGGCGGTACTCGCCAGTAAGGAATGGGGTCCTCTCCACTCGTTGCCCCTACCACTGGTCCCCATTTGGCCCCACATTGAGCCACAGGGCGCCATCTTACAGGGCAATGTGGCGCCGTCAAGGACTTTTTCGGCACATTTGGGAGGGCGCCCGAATCGGTCTGGCTAGGTCTCGTCCTGGTCCAGAACGATGTAGCGCAACGACCCGTCAGGGGCGCGGTAGACCTCGCGGATGAGGAATGGGCCCGAGTCGGGGCGGATGTACGACCAGCCGGTGACCTCGCCGGCGGTGACCCGCCAGTGGAGGAGACTGTTCGGAGCCTCGACCCGATCGACGGGCGCCTGGCTGAACCGAGAGAAGAACACGTGCGATTCCTCGGTGATCTCGCCCGCCTCGCTCACCCGGAAGATGTCGTTGCTGCCCGCCAGCACGGTTACCTCGTAGCCGATGAACACGTCGCCGGGCGCTGGCGTCGGGCCCGGGGACGGGGTGACCGGGAAGGAGGGTTCGGCCTCCGATTGCGATGGACTCGGCTCGCTCGTCGGCGACGGCAGGGGGCTCGGGGTCTCCAGCGCCACCGCTCCGGGTCCGGCCAGGACCCACCAGGTCCCGGCGCCGCCGCCGATCAGAAGGAGCAGAACCAGCATCACCGCGACGCCCCGTCGTCGTCCCCCACTCCGGCTCGTGGGCGCTGGCATGGGTTTGGCCGAGGGAGGTGGTGGCGGAGGGACACGTTGCGGCACCCGCCGGAGCGCCTCCAGCTCATCGGTCGGGATGACGAGCACGCCGCGCAGGTATCGCGGGCAGTTGGCATAGCCGCGCTGGAGGCACACGTTCCGTTGCTGCTCACCGGAGATGGGCTCAGGCTCGCCGAAGGCATAACAACGGTGGTCGTCAGTAGCCTGGTCCTGGTAGTCGGAGCGGGAATCGGCCAGGCCCAGGAATGGGCAGACATTCTCCGGCCGCTGAGCGAGCTTTTCGAATAGCGCCTGTCGCTCAGCAGCATCGGCCGCAGATTTGGCCGAGGCCTTGCCCCGCCTGAACATGCGGGGAGGATAGCGCTCCGAGACCTCGATTGGACCGGTCCGGCGAGGTTGCGACCCCTGGTACGAACTCGTCATTGAGCCGTACCCATTCGGCGCGCACGCTCGGAGCGCCATGGCGGTCGAACGTAGCGACGCGCCGCAGCGGATCCCTATTCCTCGCGCCGGTCAGATCCGCCGCTGTGGGGTGCGCCACGTCACCATCCTCCCGGTGCCCGGCGGGCGCCAGGTGGAGCTCAGCTGCCTGTTGGGCGGGCGCGATCACCCGCTGGCGCTGGGCGGGTTTGACGAGGCCAGGCCGATCTGCAACGCCTGCACGGCCAAGGGCATCTGGCGGGCGGACGAGGACTGAAGCCTGGAGAGCGGCCTGTAAGCCGAGTTCTGTCCCGGACCGAAGTCCGAGGACGGCCATCCATCTGGGCGACCTACCCGAGGGCTGAGCGAGCAGCCTGCTGCGGCGCGAACGCCGCGTTTCGCCCTCCTATTCGGTCTTGCTCCGGCTCGAGCTTGCCGCGTTTCACTCCCGCTTACGCGGGCATCGTCACTGTGGCGCTGGTCCTCGCCTCACGGCGGACGGGGGTTACCCGCGAGCCTGCTCTGTGGAGCTCGGACTTTCCTCGGACGCCGCCTTTCGACGATCGCGTCCGCGGCCGTCCGGCCGCCTCCAGGAAGCCGAGTCTAGACCCTATCTCCGCCGCTCGTCGATCGCCACGTTGCTGAGCCGATCGGCGTGGGCGTTCAGCTCGCGCGGCACGTGCCCCACGGTGTAGGCGTCGAGCTGGGCCAGAAGGGCCATGACCCGGGCGTGAATCGGCTTCAAGTTGGCATGCCTGACCCGATACCGGCCGCTGATCTGGCGCGCCACGAGCTGCGAGTCGGTCCGCAGATCGACCTGGCGGGCGCCCTTCCGCAGCGCCTCTTCCAGTGCGTCCTCCACGGCGCTCCACTCCGCCACGTTGTTCGTCTGCTCCCCGAGGTACCGCGCCAGCTCGGCAATGACCTCGCCGCTTTCGGCGTCCCGCAGGACCGCGCCGAGGCCGGCCGGCCCGGGGTTGCCCCGGGCCGCTCCGTCGGTATGAATCAGGATCCGTCCCGTCATCGGTCAGGCGGACTCCAGCTCGGCCTGGTCGGCGAGCTGGATCTCGCGCGTGACTTCCATGATGGCCCTCGTGACGTTGATGCCCTTGGGGCAGGCCTCGACGCAGTTGAAGACCGTCCGGCAGCGCCACACCCCGTCCGCATCGGCCATCAGCTCCAGCCGCTCGGCATGTGCCGTGTCCCGGCTGTCGAAGATGAACCGATGAGCGTTGACGATGGCCGCCGGGCCGACATACTCAGGGTTGGTCCAGAAGACGGGGCACGCGGTGGTACAGGCCGCGCATAGGATGCAGCGGCTGGTGTCCTCGAACCGCTCGCGCTCGGCGGGCGACTGGCGGCGCTCGAGACCGTCCTCCGGAACCTCGTCGTTGACCAGGAACGGCATCACGTCGCGGTATTTGGCCCAGAACCCCTCCTGGTCGACGAGGAGGTCCTTGACCACCGGCAAACCGCGCATCGCCTCCACCGAGATGGTGGACCCCGCGTCGCGCACGAGTGCGGCGCAGGCGAGCTGGTTGCGGCCATTGATCAGCATGGCGTCGGATCCGCAGACCCCGTGGGCACACGATCGACGGAACGTGAGCGTGCCGTCTTCGAACCACTTCACCTGGTGCAGGAGGTCGAGGACCCGATCCGATGGATCGGCCTGGAGGTGGTACGACTCCCAGTGCGGGGATTCGTCGAGTTCCGGGTTGAAACGGCGGATCCGCAGCTCTACGTCCATCGGTTCAGTACACCCGTGGTGCCGGCGCGAATTCGGTGACCGTCACCGGCCTGTAGGTCAGCGCGACGGTCCCGTCATCGCCCCGGGTCGCCATCGTGTGGCGCATCCACTCACCGTCATTGCGATCGGGGAAGTCCTCCCGGGCGTGGGCCCCGCGGCTCTCGGTCCGCGCCTCGGCCGAGATGACCATGGCCTCCGCACAGTCGAGCAGAAAGCCGAGCTCGATGGCATCGGTAAGGTCGGTGTTGTACCGCGCCCCGTGGTCATCGAGGCGCAGCTGCCGCGCGCGTTCGGTGAGTGTCTGCACGCCGGTCCGGGCCGCTGCCAGGCCAGCTCCGGAGCGAAAGACGCCGCAGTCGCGAAACATGAGCTCGCGAAGCTCGGTGCGGATCGTCGCCGGCCGCTCGCCCTCGGTGGCCGTCAACACCTCGCGCAGCCGAGCGCTGGACCGCGCCTCGGCCTCTGGATCACGCGCGGGCTCGGGCGCGGCGCGCAGCGCATCGGTCATGGCCGCCCCGGCCCGCCGGCCGAAGACGAGGATGTCGAGCAGCGAGTTGGTGCCCAACCGGTTCGCGCCATGGACGCTGACGCAGGCGCACTCGCCGGCGGCGAAGAATCCGGGCACCACCCGCCCCGCCGCGTCCGCCAGCACCCGACCGTCCACGTCGGTTGGAATGCCGCCCATGGCGTAATGGGCCGTCGGTTGGATCGGCACCAGATCGGTGAGCGGCTCCAGCCCGAAGTAGGTTCGAATGAATCCCGCCATGTCGGGCAGCTTATGGTCGAGAACATCGGCGCCGAGGTGGCGGACGTCGAGATGGACGAAGTCCTGCCCATTCACCCCGCGCCCGGCCGCGATCTCCCGGTAGATGCTGCGGCTCACGACATCACGACTGGCCAGGTCCTTCATCGTCGGGGCGTAGCGCTCCATGAAGCGCTCTCCCTCTCCGTTGAGCATGATCCCGCCTTCGCCCCGCATCGCCTCCGACAGGAGAAAACCGAGGCGATACATGCCGGTGGGATGGAACTGATAGAACTCCATGTCCTCGACCGCCAGCCCGCGGCGGTAGGCGATGGCGACGCCGTCGCCGGTCAGGGTGTGGGCGTTGGAGGTCACCTTGTAGACCATCCCGAAGCCACCGGTGGCGAACAGCACGGCGCGGGCCAGGAAGACCGTCAGCTCCCCGGTCGCCAGGTGGAGGGCCAGCACGCCGGTCACCGGGCCGGTTGGACCGTCGGGCATGAGCAGGTCCAGGACCTGGTACTCGTCGAAGAACGTCACCTCGTGGCGAATGCACTGCTGGTACAGGGTCTGGAGGATGGCGTGCCCGGTGCGGTCGGCGCTGTAGCACGACCGCCGGACGGGGCCCTCGCCATGGTTCCGGGTGTGGCCGCCGAAGCGGCGCTGGTCAATCAGCCCGTCCGGCGTGCGATCGAAGGGCAGCCCGAGGTGCTCCAGGTCGCGGATGGTCTGCACCGCGTCACGGCACATGACCTCGGCCGCATCCTGGTCGACCAGGTAGTCCCCACCTTTGACGGTGTCCCACCAGTGCCACTCCCAGTGGTCCTCCTCAGTGTTGCCCAGCGCCGCGCAGACACCGCCCTGCGCCGCCCCGGTGTGGGATCGGGTGGGATACAGCTTCGACACCACGCCCACCCGGCCGGAGGTGCCCACGCCACGCTTCAGCTCCAGGGCGGCGTATAGCCCGGCTCCCCCGGCGCCCACCACCACCGCGTCGAGAACGTGGATCCGGGGAGCGGCGGCCGGCCCGCGCCCGACCAGGGGAACGCTCATGCCAGCGACCTCACGAGAACGGGCCGACGGCGGGCGCGGTGTCGGGATTGAAGAAGATCACCACCATCAGACCGAGCAGGAGCCAGGCGACGGCGACCAGCCCGAGGCCGGCGACAAGGATCGACCGGATGCCGCCGCGAGGGACGATGTCGGTGATGACGACTCGCGCCCCGTTGACCCCGTGGACGAGCGCCAGCACCAGCAGGAGGGCATCGTAGATGCGCCAGAACGGCGTCCCCCACCGGCTGGTCACGAACGCGAAATTGACCTCCTGGCCGGAAAGCTGGACGAGGACGTGCATGATCAGCATGTGGCCCAGGGCCAGGATCACGAGGGCCAGGCCGCTGAGGCGCATGAACCACCACCAGAAGCGCTCGCGGCCGGCCCCGGCGGGCGGCCGGGGCCGAGAGGCCGGGGGGTTGCCAAGCCAGACCGTGCGGCCGACGCTCATCGGCTCACCACCACGGCGAGAACGGGGCGTACATGATTATGGCCAGCGGAACCATGGCGACCACGGTGGCAATCACCACGCCGTAGGTGAGCGGCCGGTACCCGGCGGTGGCGGCCGGCACGAAGTCGATGAGGATGATCTTCAGGCCGTTCAACGAGTGATAGACGAGGGCCGCCATGAGCAGGATCTCGCCCGCGCGGATCACCGGGTTCTTGAAGAACCCGAGGGTCGTGTTGTAGACGTCACGTCCAAACAGGACGGTCGAGGTCTCGATGATGTGCATGAACAGGTAGACGAGGACGCCGATGCCCGACAGGCGATGCCCGAACCACGCCAGCTGCGCCCAGGAAACTCGGTAGCTGACCACGCGGGCCTGCGCCTTGGCCAGCCGCGAGGCGATGGTCACGCGGCGGATCTCAGGGCCTGGACCCGGGCCACGACTGCCTGCCCATAGGCGCGGGTCCCGGCCATCCCGCCCAGGTCGGCGGTTCGGGTCGATCCTTCGCCGATGACCTCCCGCACGGCTTCCTCTACGGCCGCGCCGGCGGCGGTCTCGCCGATATGCCGCAGCAGCAGGGCACCCGACAGGATCAGAGCGGTCGGGTTGGCCCGGTCCTGTCCGGCATACTTCGGCGCCGACCCGTGGACCGCCTCGAAGACGGCCGCCTCGGTCCCGATGTTCGCGCCGGGCGAGAGGCCCAGTCCCCCGACCAGCCCAGCGGCCAGGTCACTGAGGATGTCGCCGTAGAGGTTGGGGGCCACCAGGACGTCGTACGCCTCGGGCTTCTGGACCAGCTGCATGCACATGTTGTCCACGATCCGATCCTGGAACCCGATCGTCCCCTCGTACTCTGCGGCCACCCGCCGGCAGCTCTCGAGGAACAGCCCGTCGGTCAGCTTCATGATGTTCGCCTTGTGGACGGCGGTGACCACCTTCCGCCCGTTTCGGACCGCGTATTCGAACGCGTAGCGGGCGATCCGTTCGGACGCGCCGCGGGTGATGATCTTGATGCTTTCCGCCTTGTCCTCGCTGATGGACCGCTCGATGCCGGCGTACAGGTCCTCGGTGTTCTCGCGGACGATGACCAGGTCGACGTCCTCGTAGCGCGACTCGACGCCGACGAAGCTGCGCGCGGGTCGCACGTTGGCGTACAGGGAAAGCGCCTGGCGCAGCGCCACGTTGACGCTCCGGAACCCGGTGCCCACCGGGGTGGTGATCGGCCCCTTGAGGGCCACCCGGGTCCGTCGAATGCTGTCGATGACCCGATCCGGAAGAGGGGTACCCTCGCTCTCCATGATGGCCTCGCCCGCCGTCTGCTCGTCCCATTCGAAGCTCACCCCGGTGGCCTCCAGGACGTCGCGAGCCGCGGCGGCGATCTCCGGTCCGATCCCGTCTCCCGGGATGAGGGTCACCTCGTAGGTCACCCGCCAAGTGTAGGCAGCCCGGCCCGCGCCCGGTGGCCGGTCGACCGCGCGGCCGGTCGGGTACCATCGGCCGGCCCCCGGGAGTGCCCTGACCGCCGGTCGCGCACCGGTCGTGCGCAACTGACACGGAGAGCGGAGTGAAGCTCCAGGAGTTCCGCAGCAAGGAGATCCTCGCCCGTCACGGCATCCCCACCCTCCCCGGCGAAATCGCGACCACTCCGGCCGCGGCCCGCGCGGCGGCGGAGCGACTCGGGGTGCCGGTGGTCGTCAAGGCGCAGGTCCTGGCCGGCGGGCGGGGGAAAGCCGGGGGCGTCAAGCTGGCCGCCGACCCGGCGGAAGCCGAGGCCCGCGCGGCCGAGATCCTGGGCCTGGTCATCGCCGGCACGCCGGTCCACACCGTCCTGGTGACCCCGGCGGTCGACATCGGTCACGAGTATTACCTGGCGGTCATCCTCGACCGATCGGCGAAGGCGGTGGCGGTGATCGCCAGCGCGGAAGGCGGGGTTGAGATCGAGGAGGTCGCCCACAGCAACCCGAGCGCCGTGCTCCGCCACCACCTCAACCCGCTCCTCGGCCTCCAGCCGGATGACGTCGAAGCAGTGAGCTCGTTCCTGGCCATCCCCGACGTCCATCGGTCCAGCTTCGAAACGGTGGTGGCCGGCCTGGTGAACGCCTTCTTCGACAGCGATGCCGAACTGGCCGAGATCAATCCCGTGGCGGTGACCGGAGATGGGCGCCTCCTGGCCCTTGACGCCAAGATCGTGCTGGACGACTCGGCGCTCCCCCGCCACCCCGATCTCGAGGCGATGCGCGATCTCACCGAGGAGGAGCCGGCCGAGATCGAGGCCCGGCTGGCCGGGATCAGCTACATCAAGCTGGACGGGACCATCGGCTGCATGGTCAATGGGGCCGGCCTGGCGATGACCACCATGGATCTGGTCAAGCTGGCAGGCGGCGAGCCGGCGAACTTCCTCGACATCGGCGGCGGCGCGCGCCACGACCGGGTGGCGGCCGCATTCCGGATCATCCTGGCTGACCCGAACGTGCGCGCGGTCCTGATCAACATCTTTGGTGGTATCACCCGGGGCGACGAGGTGGCCCACGGCATCGTCGAGGCCCGGGCAGGACTGGAGCGCCAGGTACCAATGGTGGTCCGTATCGTGGGCACCAACGCCGATGAAGCCGCGCTCATCCTCGAGCAGGCGGACCTCCAGATTGCCTACAGCCTGGACGAAGCGGCCGAGCTGGCCGTCGCCGCCGCCTGAACGGTGGGCGGCGAATGAGCATTCTCGTCAACCAGCAGACCCGCCTGCTCATCCAGGGCATCACCGGCCGCGAGGGCCAGTTTCACGGCCAGGCGATGCTCGATTACGGGACCCCGGTCGTCGCCGGGGTCACCCCGGGCAAGGGCGGGCAGTCAACGTTCAACGGCCGGGTGCCAGTCTTCAACACGGTCGCCGAGGCGATTCGGGAGACTGGTGCCGACACGAGCGTCGTCTACGTGCCGGCGGCCTTCGCCCCCGACGCCATCCTCGAAGCAGCCGGCGCCGGCATCGGACTCATCTTCTGCATCACCGAGGGCATCCCCGCGCTCGACATGCTGCGTGTCTACCATCTCCTGCGCCAGCAGGGCGTGCGCCTGGTAGGCCCCAACTGCCCGGGCGCCACGTCCGTTGGCCAGGCCAAGGTTGGCATCATCCCGGGCAACATCCATCGGCGAGGACGGGTCGGCGTCGTCAGTCGGTCGGGCACGCTGACCTACGAGGTCGTCCAGGCCCTGACCGATGAGGGTATCGGTCAATCCACCTGCGTCGGCATCGGCGGTGACCCGATCGTCGGCACCAGCTTCATCGCGGTGCTCGACCTGTTCGAGGCGGATGACGACACCGAAGCGGTGGTCCTCATCGGCGAGATCGGCGGTGACGAGGAGGAGCGGGCCGCGGCCCACATTGCCCGCAACCTGACCAAACCAGTGACCGCCTTCATCGCCGGGCGCACCGCACCGTCCGGCCGGCGGATGGGCCATGCTGGGGCGATCATCTCCGGCGGAGCGGGCACCGCCGAGTCCAAGCGGGACGCCCTCCGCGAAGCCGGCGTTCGGGTCGCCGACTCCCCGCTGCAGATCCCGGCTCTGCTGCGAGGGCCGGTCGGCTAGCGGTCGTCGGTGGGGGCACCCCGCTCGAGCAGCTCCCAGAGGACCCCGTTCAGGCTTCCGGGATGAACGAATGCGACCGCGCCCTCGGCGCCGGGGCGCGGGACGAGGTCAATCAGCTCTGCCCCCGCCGCGGCCAGCCGGGTGAGCTCATCGGCGAGGTTGCTGGTTCCGAAGCAGACGTGGTGGAGACCTTCCCCGCGCGCCTCCAGGAAGCGGGCCACGCCGCTGTCCGGGTCAGTGGGCTCGATGAGCTCCAGGCGGGCAGCCGGCGGCGGGCCGCTGGGCAGGAAGCAGATCCGTACGCCCTGGGCTTCGACGGTCTGGACGCCGTCCGGCGCGGTGAGGCCGAAGAGATCGCCGTACCGCGGCAGCGCCTCGTCGATGGACCGAACGACGACCGCCACGTGATCGATGATCACGGTCGGTGCTCCCCCCACGCGGCGCGGAGGGCATCGGCAATCTCCCCCAGCGTGACCTCGGCCTCGACGCAGGCTCGGATCCGGGGCAGAAGATTCTCGGTCCCGCGCGCCGCCACCCCCAGGGCATCCAGGGTTGCCGTCGAGGTCGCGGCGTCGCGGGCATCGCGGACGGATCGGGTCCGCTCCGCCTGGCTCCGCTCGGCCTCAGGGTCGATGCGCTGCGGCTGCGGCCGGGCCGACTCGTCGCCCGGCTCTACGAAAGCGTTCACGCCCACCACGACCGCTTCGCCCGACTCGAACGCCCGCTGGTCGGCGTACGCCGCGTCGGCGATGGCGCCCGCCTGGTAACCCGCTTCCAGGGCGGCCAAAGGCCCGCCCATGTCGTCCAACCGAGCCAGTTCGGCCGACGCCCACGCATCCAGCTCATCGGTCAGGGCCTCCACGTACCAGGAGCCACCCAACGGGTCGATGGGGGCAGTCAGTCCGGACTCGTGCGCGAGGACCTGCTGGGTCCGCAGCGCCAACCGAGCGGCGGCCGGGCTGGGCAATCCCAGGGCCTCGTCCAGGGCGTTGGTATGGAGCGACTGGGTGCCGCCCAACACCGCGGCCAGGGCCTGGACCGTCGTCCGGACGGTGTTCGTCTCCGGCTGCTGGGCGGTGAGCGTAGAGCCGGCCGTCTGGACGTGGAAGCGGAGGGTCATGCTTCGCGGGTCGGCGGCGCCGTAGCGATCCCGGGCGACCCGCGCCCACAACCGGCGCGCGGCCCGGAACTTGGCCACCTCCTCGAACAGGTCGTTGTGAGCGGCGAAGAAGAACGACAGGCGGGGCGCGAACTCGTCGAAGGCCAGCCCGGCGGCCACGGCCGCGTCGGCGTAGGTGATGGCGTTGCCGACCGTGAAGGCCAGCTCCTGGACGGCGGTGGCCCCCGCCTCGCGCATGTGGTAGCCGCTGATGCTGATCGGGTTGAACTGGGGCAGCTCGGCGCGGCAGTAGGCGATGACATCGGTGGCCAGTCGCAGCGAGGGAGCGGGGGGGAATATGTAGGTCCCGCGCGCGACGTATTCCTTGAGGATGTCGTTCTGGACCGTCCCCCGCAGGCGGGCCGGCTCCACGCCCTGGCGGCGGCCGACGGTCTCGTACAGGGCCAGCAGGATGGCGGCGGTGGCGTTGATCGTCATCGAGGTGCTGACCGCGCCCAGGTCGATGCCGTCCAGCAGGCGTTCCATGTCGTGGATGGTGTCGATCGGGACGCCCACCCGGCCAACCTCGCCGGCGACCCGTGGATCGTCGCTGTCGTAGCCCATCTGGGTCGGGAGGTCGAACGCGACCGACAGCCCATGCTGTCCGCCGGCCAGCAGCTCGCGGAAGCGGCGGTTCGACTCGGCGGGCGAGGTGAACCCGGCGTACTGGCGCACGGTCCAGGGTCGCCCACGGTAGCCAGAGGCGTGGATGCCGCGGGTGTACGGATACGCGCCGGGATCGCCAAGCCGCTCTTCGAGATCGGGCGCCAGGTCGCCCGACCGATACACCTCGCGGATCTCGAAGCCCGAGCTGGACCGATTGTGGCGCGCGGCGCCATCGGCGCCGTCCACGGGATCGTCGGCGCTGCTCACGCCGCCGATTCTACGGTTCGGGATCGGCCAGCCGGACCAGGAGGGCGCCGGTGGCGATGACCTGTCCGGGCAATACCTCGATGCTGGTGACCAGCCCCCGGCGAGGGGCCCGGATCTCGTTCTGCATCTTCATCGCTTCGACGGTCAGCAGGACGTCCCCCTCGGCGACGACGTCACCGAGATGCACGGCCACGGTGACCACCAACCCGGGCAGCGTGGCGCGGACTTCGGCGGGACCGTGGCGGCGCCCTGCGAGCTGGGTGGACTCGGCGAGGAGCCGATCCCGGTGGCTGCGGACCGTGATGGGGATCCGGCGTCCCCGGATCGTCACCATCCATTCGGTTGGGCCGCCCTCGATCAGGACCGACGCCCGCTCGCCGTCGCGCCGGAGAGTGGCCTCGCCGTGCGATCGGTCCACCCAGGCGAACTGCCATCCGGGATCGGGAGCGATCGGCTGGTCGCCGATGACCAACTCCACCTCGTCCCTCATCCGTCGATAGCCTCCTCGCGCGCCAGGCGGGCCCACGGTCGTTCGCTGGTCGGCCCCGTCCTGCGTGTCGATGGGGCAGGTGGCGACCCGCTCGCTCCAGCGCCCACTCGCGCTCCGGCCACCGCGCTTGCCGCCAACCGGAGGTCATCCTCGGACGGCGCCGGCCCGGCGCCCCAGACGCCGGGGACGAGGCGGGTGTCATATTCGCCCGCGACGAATCCCGGCTGGTCGACCAGCCAGCGGTAGAACCCGAGCGTGGTAGGAACACCACCGATCCGCGTTTCATCCAGCGCCCGCCGCAGGCGAGCCACGGCCTGGGGGCGGTCAGCGGCATGAACCATCAGCTTGGCCAGGAGTGGGTCGTACTCGGTGGGCAGGTCGAGATCGGCCTCCGCTCCGCCATCCACCCGCACCCCGGGGCCGTCCGCCATTCGCCAGGCGCCGATCCGCCCGGCCGCCGGCTCAAAGGCCCGCCACGGATCCTCCGCATACAGGCGCACCTCGATGGCATGACCATGCGGTGCCAGGTCGAGCACCTCCGGCGGCAACCGCTCCCCCGCCGCCAGCCGAAGCTGCCAGGCGACCAGGTCGATCCCGGTCACCAGCTCGGTGACGCCGTGCTCGACCTGGAGCCGGGTGTTCATCTCCAGGAACCAGTGCCGATGCGAACGGTCGACCAGGAATTCCACGGTAGCCGCGTTGTGGAATGCGACCGCCCGCGCCACGCGACGCGCATCGGTCGCCAGGCGCTCCCGCGTCTCGGGGCTCAGGCCCGGGGCGGGCGCCTCCTCGACCAGCTTCTGGTGGCGGCGCTGCACCGAGCAGTCGCGCTCGCCCAGAACGGCCAAGCCGCCGTGCCGGTCTCCGAGGAGCTGAACCTCGACGTGGCGCGCGCCAACCATCAGGCGCTCCACGTACAGCGTCCCGTCGCCGAACGCGACAGCCGCCTCGCGCCCAGCAACCTCCAGAGCCTCGGACAAGTCGGCGGGGGTGTCCACCCGTCGCACCCCACGGCCGCCGCCGCCGGCTGCGGCCTTCACCAGCAACGGATAGCCCACGTCGTCCAGGTCGGCGGGGAGCGCTTCGTCGACGGCGACCATCAATCCCGGGGTGACCGGGACACCGGCGTCGGCGGCGGTACGCCGCGCCGCCAGCTTGTTTCCGAGCCCATCCATTGTTTCGGCCGGCGGGCCAACGAATGCCAGTCCCGCGGCCTCCACGGCGCGAGCGAATGCGGCGCTCTCGCTGAGAAACCCGTAGCCGGGATGCACCGCCTCGGCGCCCGACCGGCGGGCGGCGTCGAGCAGTGCGTCGACCGACAGGTACGACGCGTCGGCAGCCGCGGGGCCGATCCGCTCCGCCCGGTCAGCGGCGCGGACGTGCGGCGCGTCGCGGTCGACATCGGAGTAGACGGCAATCGGTTCGATCCCCAGCTCGTGGCAGGCGCGGATGATTCGAATCGCGATCTCGCCGCGGTTGGCGACCAGGACCCGGCGAAACGGTGGCGTCACTGTCTTTGCGGAAAGACGGACGGCGGCTGGTTGGTCAGAGCGGAATGTTGCCGTGCTTGCGACGCGGGCCGACCTGCCGCTTGCCATCAAGGACGGTGAATGCTCCGGCTACCCGACCGCGTGTCTCGGATGGGCGAATCACCTCGTCGATGTATCCACGCGAGGCCGCTACATACGGATTCGCGAATCGCTCTTCATATTCAGCGACGAGCTGACTGCGTTCGGTCTCCGGGTCAGCAGCCAGCGCAATGCGATCGCGGAACACGATGTTCACCGCACCCTCCACGCCCATCACCGCAATCTCGGCCGTGGGCCACGCAAAGTTCAGGTCGCCCCGAATGTGCTTGCTGCTCATGACGTCGTATGCACCGCCGTAGGCCTTGCGGGTGATGACGGTGACCTTCGGAACCGTTGCTTCCGCGAATGCATACAGCAACTTTGCGCCGTGGCGAATGATGCCGCGGTGTTCCTGGTCGACGCCGGGCAAGAATCCGGGCACATCCACCAGCGTCAGCAGCGGAACGTTGAAGCAGTCGCAGGTCCGCACAAAGCGCGCGGCCTTGTCGGACGCATCGATGTCGAGGACACCGGCCAGCACGTCAGGCTGCTGCGCCACGACCCCGACCGATCGACCTTCAATCCGCGCGAAGCCGCAGATGATGTTTCGTGCAAACCCGGCGTGCACTTCGAGAAACGAGTCGGCGTCCACGATTCCGCGGACGACGTCGTGCATGTCGTAGGACTGCTGTGGCGAGTCCGGGATGACACCGTCCATTTCGCTTTCGCCGAACGCCGGCGGCTCCCATTCAGCTTTGGGCGCCACCGGATCCACGTTGTTCTGCGGCAGGTACCCGAGCACCTGGCGCGCGAGCAGCAGGGCCTCCGTCTCCGATGACGCGAGGAAATGCGCGACCCCGCTGACTTCGTTGTGGATGCGCGCCCCACCAAGCCCTTCGAAATCGACCTCCTCATGGGTCACCGTTTTCACGACGGTGGGTCCGGTGACGAACATGTAGCTCGTCCCGTCGACCATGATCGTGAGATCGGTGATCGCCGGTGAGTACACCGCCCCACCGGCGCAGGGCCCGAGGACCAGCGACAGCTGGGGGACGACACCAGACGCGAGGGTGTTGCGCAGGAAGATCTCGGCATACCCGCCCAGCGAATCGACCCCTTCCTGGATCCGCGCGCCACCCGAGTCCGCCAGACCGATGATCGGCGCCCCACTGGCCACCGCGAGGTCCATCACCTTGCAGATCTTCTGGGCGTGCGCCTCGGACAGGGATCCGCCGAAGACGGTGAAGTCCTGCGCGTAGACGAACACCGTTCGCCCGTCGATCGTGCCCCAACCGGTGACCACCCCATCGCCCAGGTACCGCTCGTCATCCAACCCAAACTCGGTGGTTCGATGGGTGACGAAGGCGTCCAGCTCGGCGAACGATCCTTCGTCGAGGAGGATCTCCAATCGCTCGCGGGCGGTCAGCTTGCCGCGCGCATGCTGTTGGTCAATCCGCTCGTCGCCGCCACCGCGTTGGGCGGCGCGGCGGTGTTCGGCAAGGTGGTCGAGCTTGTCCGATGTCGACACCAGTCCTCCACAGCGATGGTGGGCCCAGCAGGGATCGAACCTGCGACCAGCCGGTTATGAGCCGGATGCTCTAACCACTGAGCTATGGGCCCGACGGGGCTGGCGGTGGACAACTCCGAGTATAGAGGCTCGTCTTTGCAC
>JBOGTA010000104.1:0-5916 GCA_050695855.1 Candidatus Limnocylindria bacterium | reverse complement strand
ACCGTGCAGGTGGACAACCAGGGCACCCGAGCCGGGCGGGCCCGGTGCGAGCTGACCGCGGTGAATGGCGTGGGCAGCCCGCTGGCGCGGACCGTTGTCCTGTCGCCGGAGGTACCGCCCGGCGAATTGGTAGCGTTCGATGCACAGATTCCCGGCATGGCAACCAACCCAGCACGCATTGTGGTGCGGTGTCGATGACCATCCGGGTCAGCATCGGCGTGCTGGTGGCCGGGCTGGCCGCTATTGTGGTGGCCGGCCCGGTGGCAGCCGGCGCGCCCTTCCCGGACCCGGTCGTCGACCAGGCGGTGTACGACGAGGCGGGGGTCTTGGACGCCGGGACGGAGGCGGCCCTCGAGCAGCGCATCGATGCCATCGAGGCACGCAGCGGAGCCGAGGTCGCCATCTATCTCCAGGTGGATCCCAGCCAGGACGTCGAGACGAACCTGGCGGCGGCCGAAAGCCTCCTGAACGCGTGGGGCGTCGGGCGTCAGGGATACGACGACGGGCTGGTGATCCTGGTCAGCTTCGACGAGTTCCGCCAGCACGGGGTCATCAGCACCTACGCGGGCGGCGGCTTCAAGGTGGCATATCTGTCGGTTGAGGAACAGGAGCGCCTCATCGACGAGGTCATGGCGCCCCACTTCCGAGCCGGGGACTGGGACGGCGGGCTGGCCGCCGCCCTGGATGAGGTGGACACCCAGGTGACCGCGGAGGCCACCGCGAATCTGAACTCGTATCGCCAGCTCAACGCTCTGGTTGGCATCCCGGGCGCCTTTGCGGCCCTGGTTCTCACCAGTGGTACGGCCATCGTCGCCTGGCGGCGCCACGGGGACGACCCGGAGCTGGTGGATTCGCCATCGGTCCTGATGGCCGGTCCGCCGGCCGACATGAACCCGCCGCTGGCCACGGTCCTGCGCGAGGGTCGGGCTGGATCCGATGCGTTGCGTACGGTCCTGGTCGAGCTCGCCGGCAGGGGGCTCATCCGCTTCCGGAACCTGGACCGCGCGAAAGAGGTGAAGCGCACGGACGAACCGGACCCCCTGACCGATCCGGCCCTCGACTTGCTGGATCCGCCGGGCGACCTCCCCCAGCCCTCGGGACCACTGGGCGAGGCCTACCGCGAGCTCGTCATCCGCGGCGGGTCCGATCGCTCGCTGCGGCGCGAGACGCTCTGGGGCCTCAACGAAGGGCTCGATCCTATCAAGCGCCAGCTCGAGCAAGAGGCCGTTCGTCTCGGGTGGCTGACCCGGCTTCCCACGCCCGAGATCACGCGCTGGCTGGTGATCGGAGTCGGCGAAGCGGTGATCGGAGGTGGCGCCATCTTCCTTGGCTTCACCATCCCCATGAGCGGACTGACGCTGGTCGGGGGCGCGCTCATCCTCGGCGGCCTGGTCACGGCGGCATTCGGCAGCCAGATGTCCAAGCGGACGCCGAACGGCGCCTATGTGGACGCCATGCTGAAGGCCTATCGGCGCACGCTCGAGAAGACGCTGGAACAGGCGCGGTCCATGGCCGAGGTGGTCCAGGACCCGACGGTGCGCGTCCTGGCCGACACGCCCGACAAGGCCGTCGTGTGGGGCGTGGCGCTGGGGCTGCACCAGGAGGTGGGTGCGGTCCTGGCTCGCGAGATGGCCGACCCGCAGAGCCGGGCCGCCTCGCAGGCATCGGGCGCCTACTACCCGATGTGGCTGGGCTCGTCCGCTGAGGCCAGCTCGGGAGATGGCAGCGGGAGCCTGTTTTCCGGCTCCGGGATGCCCGATGTCGGCGGCATGCTGGGCACCCTGGGCAGCATCGGATCCGCGCCCTCGTCGTCGTCCGGAGGTGGGGGGTTTGGTGGCGGCGGAGGCGGCGGGGGTGGGGGCGCCAGCGGCGGTTTCTAGCCGCACGGGCAGATCGCCCAAGACGGTCTTCCTCGTCGAGATGGGAATCCACGTTTCGCTGTGCTACCTTCCGAAGGCACGCTGAGTGCTTTCTGGGTTATCGAGGGAAGACCCTCCCCAGGCGGCGGGGACCCCAGCGGAACGGAGGGTCTCTGAATGACCGGAATGCCGCCGGAATCACCCGTTACCACCGAATCATCCGCTGCGCCACCCGCGGGGCCGGACGCGTCGGCGCCGGCGGGTTGGGCAGCCACAACAGAGGTCCGGCCGCCTCCAGGTCCTGTCGCCGGACTGGCTTACGCCAGCGTGCCGCGCCGCCTGGTTGCGTTCATCATTGACGTCGTCCTTGCCGTTATTGCCGTGGTCGGCTTCGGAATCCTGCTCGCCATCGTGCTGGCGGTCACCGGAACGCAAATAGACGTCAACGACCCGACAACCAGTTACATGAACTTCGTTCTCACCATGGTTGTCACCGCTGGGTATTTCATCCTCGCCTGGCGCCAGCGGCGCGCCACCCTGGGCCAGAAGTGGCTTGGACTCATCGTTGGCAACCAGGCCGACGGCGAAAGGCTCACGTGGGGGGCGGCGACAATTCGCTGGCTCCTGCTGACGCTTGGACCGATTCCGACCCTGATCACTCTGATCGTGCCCAGCGCGTCGGGCCTCGTCGTCCTGCTGGCGATCGGCTGGTGGATAGCGTTGCTCGTCACGACGGCGATCAGTCCGACCAAACAGGGGCTGCATGACCAGTGGTCGCAGACGCTGGTGGTCCGGCGT
This sequence comes from Candidatus Limnocylindria bacterium, assembly GCA_050695855.1. GTDB lineage: Bacteria > Chloroflexota > Limnocylindria > QHBO01 > QHBO01 > DASTEQ01. Next base: position 3,259 of record JBOGTA010000104.1, on the reverse strand, counting down.
ACCTAATCCAATTACAAACTCGGTAGCACATTTTTCAAACTATTGGTAAGGTCGTGCCATGACATATGACCGCGACCGCCGCCCCCGACGACCGGACGATCGGCGACCGAGCTCCGACCGCTATCGGCCCACAGACCGGCCTGGCCCGCGCCGTGGAAGGCCGCCATTCCAATCGGGACCGCGGCCTCCGTACCAATCGGGACCACGGCCGCCACGGTCGGGGGGACCTGACGAGGGGGCCATGTCCATTCGCCTCGACCCGCGCCACCTGGGCACCCTGCGGGCCCTCGCCTCGGAGGCGGGGGTGCGCCCCGGGGAGCTGGTGACGCTTTGGGTCACCGAGCGCCTGGACGCCGAGCGCCGCGGCGCACCGTCTCCCCTCGACATCGGGCCGGTGCTCGAATCGCTCAACGACCGGATCGACGCCCTGTCCCGTCGCGTCGACGCCCTGGCCGGCGCCAGGGCCACCGCTGTTGTCGCCGAAGCGGTGGCGGCCGACGACGAATCGGCTCCCGCCCGGCGGCGTGGCCGCCCACCCAAGTCCAGCGCGGGCGCGCCCACCGCCGGAAAGGCGAAGAAGGCCAAGCGCGGGCGGGGGAAGAACCCGGCGGTCCCCCTCCATGAGGAGATTGCCGCGGTGCTGGCCGAGCGCGGACCGCTGTCCGCCGCGGAGCTTGCGGAGGCGGTGACCGCGCGGGGGATCTACGCGCCACCGCGCAGCGGCAAAGCGCTGGACGCCACGGCAGTCAGCGTGCGGGTCTCGAACCCCCGCTATCGGAGCCGATTCATGCGGAGCGGAGGAAAGATCAGCCTGGCAGGCTAATCCTCGAGGACGAACGTCACCAGGATATTCACCTGGAATTCCACTTCCCCGTCCGCCCCGACGCTGACCCGCTGCTCCTTGACCCACGCGCTCTTGACGCCCCGTAGGGTGCGTCGTGCGCGCTCGATGCCCTGCCGCACGGCGTCTTCGAAGCTTTCGTTCGATGTGCAGCTCAGCTCGGTAACCCTGGCAACCGACATCGGTCTGTCCTCCTCCACAGGCGCGGAGGCCTAGTCTAGGCGCCGGGCTCGGCGATGGTCAGGATGCGTCGCGGGTTATCGACCATCATCCGCTCCAACTCCCCCTCCCCCACGGCGGCAGTCCGCATCGCTGGCAGGAAGTGCTGCTGCAGGTATGTGTACCCGAAGCCGCCATTCACTTTGAGCTGCATGTCGTGGCAGACGTCCTGGCTGAGCAGGATCTGAGCGCCGAACCCGCGGTCCAGCAGCTCGACCAGCAGCTCCACGATCCGCGGCTCGCGCGCCTCGTCAACCGGATTGAACCGGTGGCCGAGGTAATCGAACTCCAGGTTCGCGCCTCGTTCGAGGACGGCGAGGTGGTGATCGAGGTCCGGCCACGAGTCGGCGTGACCGATGACCACCCTCGCCGGATCGACGCCTTCGTCCAGGAGGATGGCCAGCTGGTCGCGGCCGACCGTCGACTGGACGCCATGGGTCGTGATGGCCATTCCGGTCCGTCGCGCGGCACGCCCGGCGGCGCGGTGCACGCGCTCTTCGAGGGCACTGACCCAGGGCTTGTCGGTCCCGATCTCGCCGATGATCCCGGGTCGGATGCCACTCTCGCCGACCCCCTGCTCGAACTCCGCCACCAGCTCGTCGGCCAGGTCATCCACCGTGCGCTGATCGATGCGGGCCTCAGCGGGGTAGTACGGCGCCCGGTACCAGCCACAGCCCATCACGATCTGGACGCGGGTCCGTCCCGCCAGACGGCGGAGGCGCTCCGGCTCTCGGCCGATGCCCGGCACGGTGAGGTCCACCAGGGTGCGCCCCCCGCGCCGCCGGAAGTCACGCAGCTCCTCGGCCACCATCAGCTCGTCGGCGGCGAGCTCCCAGTAGTCGAACCGGCCCGGGACATGCCACAGGAAGATCCTGGTGTGCTCGTGGGGGAGAGCGAACCCGACCCGCTCCGGTGGAATTGGTCCAGAAACAGTCATCACCCGGGGGGCCATGGCGGTACCTCGGTTCGGGGGCGCCGGTCGGGATCAGCGAGCCGCCGGCGTCTGGGGACGGTTGGCGCGACCATGTTGCCACTCCGCACCCGGGACGCGCAAAAGGGCTACCCCGGATGATCGGCAAGTGCTACAACACCACGGACGGCCGCCCAACTCTTGACGGCCCACAACCATTGGAGGTCCGTGGACGATGAATCAGCGGCCTACAGGGGTCACCGTCCTCGCCATCCTGGCGTTTGTTGGCGGGATCTTGTCAATCTTCTTCGGCGGCCTAGGAGCGCTGCTTGGGGGGATATTCGCGTCCTTCAGCCCGGTGGTCGGCGGCTTTGCCACGATCTGGGGAATTCTGTACATCATTCTCGGAGCGGCGCTGGTGTACGTTGGCTGGGGCTTTTGGCGACTGCAACCCAGCGCATGGCGCTTGGGAATCTGGGTGGCTGCGGCGTCCATTGTTCTGGCCGTTCTTCGGGCAGTCACAGGCGGTGGCCTGGACATCGTCGGCATCGTGATCGGCTTTGCGATCATCTACTACCTGACCACCCCCGCCGTCCGCGCCGCCTTCGGACAATCCACCTCTGGTGGCATGATGGACGCGGTCATGGGGGCCTTCGGCATGGGCGGCGCAGGCTCTGCTGCGACCGCAGCCGCTCCGCCTCCGGCCCCGCCCATGGAACCGCCGGCCATGAGCCCGCCGCCGATGAGCGAGCCGCCGATGAGCGAGCCGCCGATGAGCGAGCCATCGTCTACGTCATGGAGCGGATCGACCAGCGGCGAGTCGGACGCAGGCGGCGAGGACGACAAGGCCTAGCCACGCGGCATTCCCGCGCACGACACCATCGTGGGCGCCCGGCGGTCCGCCGCCGCGGCGCCCACGATGATCCTCTGACTCGATCCCGATGAACGCCGAGCGGCCCACCGAGAACGGCTCCCAGCTGTGGGCGGCCGCCCAGGCCGAGCTGGATGCGGTAGCCGAGCGAGTTGGCCTGGACGAGGGCATGCATCGCGTGCTGCGCGTCCCGAAGCGCGAGCTGGAGGTCCACTTCCCGGTTCGCTTCGATGACGGTCATGTCGAGGCCGTCACCGGCTGGCGCGTCCATCACAACATCAACCGCGGGCCTTCCACTGGCGGGGTGCGGTTCACCCCGGACCTGACCCTCGACGTCGTGCGCGCCAACGCGATGTGGAACACCTGGAAGGCGGCCCTGGTCGAGATCCCGTACGGAGGCGCCTTCGGCGGGGTGGTG
>JBOGTA010000103.1:0-3195 GCA_050695855.1 Candidatus Limnocylindria bacterium | reverse complement strand
GAGCTCAGCCATACCCCGACTCACCGCACAACGCATCTCGAAGAGCCGATAGGGCGAATCAGGGATGGTGGCTGGATGCGATTGGCAGGTCATGCCGATGGCGCCCGCGACTCGCAAGACGGCATCGATCGTAAGGTCGTAGAACGGAATCCCGCCGGGGTATGGCGTAGCGTCCGGCGATGGCGTCTGCCCGATAAGAGGGGCCTGAGGCGGAGACGACACCGGTGTAGGGCGTGGAAGCGCGCCCGGAAGCGCGTCGCTCGGGGAGATCCACGCGATGGGCTCCCTGATGGGATAAGAACTCCCCGCGACCAGGACGTTCTGCCCGACTGGGAACACAACTTGAGCGTTGGCAGAGGAGCTCAGGACGCTCTGCGCCGTCCAACTCCGGCCATCAATCGACGTCCAGGCAGAGGCGTGGTCCGAGAGATCGCCGACCGCTACAAGCAGACCCGACGCCTCCGTGACAGCCGACACAGCCCGCGCGCCGCCGCTGACGGGCAGGTCCGCAATTGTCCATTCAATGCCGTCCGGGCTCCACCGGGCAGCTGGTCCCTCGGAGTTGAATCCGACGGCGACGAAACCCCCGTCGAATGCGATGACATCATTGGGGAACGCGAGTGGCTCGTCCGCTTGTGACCGATGCACCCATTCCACTCCGTCAGTCGACGTCCAGACGCTGCCGCTGGACGGAGCATTGACATCGTCGAAGGTGGCCCCGACGGCGACAAGCGTCTCGCCGTTAGAGGCCACCGCGCTGAATTGCCCGTATGCGACAGACGTCACTCGAGACGGGTCGCCGCCTGCTGGGAGCCAGCTGAACCCGTCCACCGAAGTGAGGACTACAGCTCGAGTTGGCGAAGCGTTGGGCATGTAACCAACGGCAACCAACCCCGGGCCGCCGGCGACTATGTCGGTCACATACACGCCCTCGAGGATTCCCGTGTCCTCCGTGGCCTGCCAGGAAACGCCGCCGTCTCGAGCCAGGAAGCGGACCGCAACCAAGCTGTCGGTGCCGCGCCGGCGTCCGTTCCCGAACGCCATCAAATCGCCTCGAAACTCGAACACCGGCCCGATGTCGAAGGCCTCAACAGTCAGCGACTCCGGCGCGTCAATGACGGCGGGCATCCATTGATTTCCATCGGGCGAGTACCAGGCCGCTGGCCTGACGCCGCCCAGCTGCTCGGCCAGAGGCCCGGCGATCTGCCCGGTGAGTACAACCCCCATTGGCCCCGCGTATCCGCCACGGACATGCAAGTCCCCGGGACCCCCAGGCGGCTGAACCGGAATCTCTGTCCAGGAAGCGCCCAGCGCAGGGAAGGTCGACGGGGGAGCCGACAGGAGGCCGGAAGGTCGAGGCGAAGGCGAGAGCGATTCGCATGCGGCGACTACCGCGACCAACGTCGCGGCCATCGCGCGGCTCAGGAGACTCTCCCATCCGGCCCCCACGGCGCGATGATGGCATGACTGCGAGATTAGTCGCGGTCCGCGCGCGCGATAGGGCGGCCCGATCCCTTCCGAAGCAATGACAGGATCGCGTAGCCGAGGAGTGCTCCTGCGACGTTCAGCAGGACGTCGTCGACGTCCGCCGATCGTTCGGGAATCCACAGTTGGGCGAGTTCGATGGCGGCGCTGAGCGCGACCGCCGCCACGAAGACGCGGAGCCATCGGTCCATCCAGGGAAAGACGATGGGCCCCACCAGCCCCAGGGGAAGCAGCAGGAGCAGGTTGCCCACCAGATTCCGGAGCCAGAAGCCGGAGTCCAGGTTGGCCACGTAGATACCGATGGTTCGGAGCGGGACGACGTTCGGCTCCACGACCTGGCCGGCAGCCGGATACACCGGCGAGAGGGTCAAGAGCAGCCCGCCGGCCATCCACGTACCGAGCAGCAGCCCCACCCCAATCCGAGCCATCACCTGCCTAGTCTGTCAGGAGCGGCGCGAACCGGCCTCGGGGTATCCTCCCGCGGAATGACCGACCTTCCCCAGCAGCCGATCGAGATGATCCTGCTCCGCCAGCTTTCCGAGCACCTGTCAATCCCGATGTGGGTCATCGACGCCGAGGGGGATCTGGTCTTCTTCAATGAGGCCGCCGAACCCACCCTGGGGATCCGGGCCGACGACGTGGACCAGATGCCGTTCGAGACCTGGACCACGTCCTTCCGGCCGCGGGACGAGGACGGCAACCCGCTTCCGCCCGACGCGCTCCCGCCGGTCATCGCCCTGCGCAGGGGAGAGCCGGCGCACGCGACGCTGGAGATCACCGGCGGGGATGGCGTGGCGCGCCGGATCGGCGTCTCGGCCTTCCCGCTCACCGGCGGGCACGGCGACATCATGGGATCGGTGTCCATGTTCTGGGAGTCGAAGGACGCGTGATCATTCGCCTGTGGGGGACCCGCGGGTCGGTAGCCAGCGCCGGCCCGCAGACCGCGCGCTACGGCGGGAATACCGCCTGCGTGGAGGTGCGGGGAGAGGACGGCACCCTGATCGTGCTGGACGCCGGGACGGGCATCCAACGCCTGGGAACCGAGGTCGAAACATCCGCGGGCCGGATCGACATCCTGCTCACCCACCTCCACATGGACCACATCCAGGGCCTGGGCTTCTTCGCCCCCATCTTCCGGCGCGGTTGCGAGATCCACATCTGGGGCCCGCCCTCGCCCACGCTCCACCTCCGGGCCCGGCTGACGCGATACCTGTCCCCACCCCTGTTTCCCATCCGGCTGCGAGACCTGCGCGCGAACTTCGACTTCCACGACGCGCCGCAGGAGCCGTTCCGGATCGGCCCATTCACCGTCCGGGCCGACGAAGTCATTCATCCCGGCGCGACCCTGGGCTATCGGATCAGCGAGAACGGTCAGTCCCTCGCCTACCTGAGTGACCACGAGCCGGCGCTGGGCACCGGCAACGGCGACGGCGACCCGACCTGGGTGAGCGGCCTCCGCCTGGCGCAGGGCGCGGACCTGCTCATCCACGACGCCCAGTACACCGACCAGGAGCGCGCCGAGCGCCTGGGCTGGGGCCATTCCTCGATCTCGGAGGCCATCGGCTTCGCGCGCCGCGCACAGACGGGCAAGCTGGTCCTGTTCCATCACGACCCGGCCCGCACCGACGACCAGATGGACGTGCTGGCCACCGAGGCCGCCACCCTGGCCGCCTCGACCGGGGACGGGCTGCAGGTGACCGCCGGCCGCGA
>JBOGTA010000102.1:0-39043 GCA_050695855.1 Candidatus Limnocylindria bacterium | reverse complement strand
GGGCCGGGTCGAACGTGCCGGCCAGGTCGACCCAGGCCACCAGTCCCCCGTACGCCTGGCTGGCGGCCACCGAGTCGAGGGCCAGGGAGGTGGCGCCATGCCCGGGCGCGGCATCGAGGACGGCGAGTGCGCCCCGGGGCCAGCCGCCCGTGGACAGAGCCAGGTCCAGGGCGGCGTGGCCGGTGGGGACAGCGGGGATGGTCACCTCCCCGGGGAGCGGTGCCACCCCCCGTCGCAGGCCGTGTCCCCGGAGCGTTTCGAGCACCTCGGGGAGCGGCTGAGCGACAGTTACGGGCACATCGGTCAGTCTAATAGAACAGATGTTCTATGGCAATCCCCCGCCTGGGGCTGCGGAAGGGCCGTGCTATCCTGCCGGCGCCCCATGGGCGCCCCGTGGGGATGTAGCTCAGCTGGGAGAGCACCGCGTTCGCATCGCGGGGGTCAGGGGTTCGAGTCCCCTCATCTCCACCATCCACGCCGCCTGCGTAACGCCCTCGCGGCCGACCCTACGGGCCAGTCCCCGGATCGAGAACGGTCACGCCGTTCTTGTTGAGCCTGATCCGCGCTGTGGTGCTGTTGTTCGTGGTGTTCGCCTCCACGAACCAGCCTGCCCAGTCGGCCGTGGCGGTCACGGTGTACTCGCCGGCGGGCAGACCGCTGATGTTGATGTACTGATCGACGAGGTGGTACGGATACTGGTCGCCCCATCCGACCGAGAGGCCCATCAACACCGTGCCATTGGCGAGGACCTGGCACGAGTTCGAGCCGGTATAGACCGCGTTGGCGGGTGCGCCGGGCAGGGACAAGTTGTAGCGGTAGTTGTCCCAGAAGCAGAAGCCATGCTTCTCGCCGTAGCGGCGGACCAGCCCGTTCTGGGAAACCAGCACGTACTCCTGCAGGTCGCGCACATGCATGTGGTTGTGGCCGTCGCCGGACCAGTACATGACCGCGGCAGTGGGTTCGTTGGCCCACCCAGAGCCAGTCATGACCCGCTGGTCGACCTGCAGCTGCCCGGCTGGATTCGTGTACCGAACCACGTCGAATGGGCCGTCGCCGACGTTGACGATCACCGCGCTGAACCGCAGCCAGCGGTCGCCACGCGGGCGACGCTCGACACGGAAATTGGTGAGCGGCGCCATGCCGAGATCGGGCAGCAATGCGTCCTCGGGGAGCGCGGCCGCCACCGGCGAGGGCATCAGCATTCCCGACGTCAGCACGGCGGCGAGCAGATAACGGATGCCAGTTCTCCTCGGTCTCATCAGCGTCCCTTTGGGCCTCATCGTCGATTGATCGTCCGCGCAGTATGCCGCGGAGCGATGGGTTCAGTGCAGGATCTGAAACAGGAACCGCCGCGTGCGCTCGACCGGACACTGACCTGATGGAGTGGGCCCAGGGGGCTCGACAGACCCGCGATCACGGCTCGACACTACGGGAGTGATCCCAGACACGCGGTACGCGCGCACGGGCGACGGTTCGCACGTTGCCTATCAGGTCCTCGGCGATGGCCCGGTCGATATCGTCTTCTCGCCCGGCTGGTTCTCGAACGTCGACCTCATCTGGGAGCACTCGGAGATTGAGCCGTTTCTTCGCCACCTTGGCCGAGGGCATCGGCTGATCCTCTTCGACCGCCGCGGGTCGGGCCTCTCCGACGCCGTTTCCCAGGCGCCCGCCCTGGACACGATGATGGACGATGTCCGGGCGGTCATGGACGCCGCCGGCTCGGACCGAGCGGTGCTCGTCGGACTCACCATTGGCTGCGCCCTGATGGCTCTGTTTGCGGCCAGCTTCCCGGAACGCGCCTTGGGATTGGTTCTCATTCACGCCCTGCCGCGGGTGGCGTGGGCCGAAGACTATCCATGGGGCGAGACCGCGGAGTACCACCGCGAAGAGACCGACCACATCGAAGGCGGCTGGGGGACCGGCGCCTTTGAGCGATGGTTCATGGCCCGGGTGGGCGACTCGCGGGCGGAGGATCCAAGCTACGTCGCCATGACGGCACGCTATCTGCGGCACAGCCTGACGCCAGGACTGGCCGTCCTGCAGAACCGCGTCTGGATTGATGCCGACTATCGTCATGTCCTGCCCGCAATCCACGTTCCGACCCTGGTCATCGACCGCCGCCCAAACCCGGCCATCGGCCGACATCTGGCTGATCTGATCCCGGCTGCCGAGCTCCTCCGTCTGCCCGATGAGCCTCAGCTGCCCTGGATCCCCGGATCAGAGCGAGCCGCCTCGGCCATCGAGCGATTCGTGGGCGCGATCCGTGCGGAAGAGGTTGACCTCGAGCGGGTCCTCGCCACCATCCTCTTCACCGACCTGGTGGGGTCAACCGACCGTGCCGCACAGCTCGGCGACGCGGCCTGGATGGGAATCGTCGACGAGCACAACCGGATCGTTCGCGCTCACGTGGCCCGCTACCGCGGGCGCGAGATCAAAACGCTGGGCGACGGCTTCCTGATCACCTTCGACGGCCCGGCCCGCGCCATCCGCTGTGCCCAAAGCGTCGTGCAGGCTGTCCAGCGCATGGGAGTCGAGCTCAGGGCTGGCCTGCATACCGGCGAACTCACCATGCAGGGCGATGATGTGACCGGCATCGCGGTCGCCATCGGCGCGCGAGTCATGTCCCTCGCCCGGCCCAGCGAGGTCCTCGTGTCGAGCACCGTGCGAGACCTCGTCGCCGGCTCCGGGCTCACCTTCGAGGATCGCGGTCGCCACAGGCTCAAGGGCGTGCCCGGGCAGTGGCGGGTGTACGCGGTCGACCAGATGCCGGCTGGGGAGCGGGAGAGCTCCGAGGACCTCGCGGTCGACTAGCCCGGGGGCCCTCCGCTGCAGGTGGGGTGCTCGGCTGCCACCGTCACGTCGCTCAGTGCAAGATCTGGGAGAGAAACCTACGGGTCCTCGCGTGGACCGGCGCCTCGAAGATCTGGCGCGGGGGGCCTTCCTCAACGATCTTGCCCTCGTCGAAGAAGACCATCCGGTTGGCGACCGCCCGCGCGAAGCCCATCTCGTGGGTGATGCACAGCATCGTCATCCCCGACTCGGCCAGCTCGCGCATGGCGTCGAGCACCTCGCTGATCATCTCCGGGTCGAGCGCCGAGGTGGGCTCGTCGAAGAGCATGATCTTGGGCTGCATCGCCAGCGCCCGGGCGATCGCCACCCGCTGCTGCTGACCGCCGGACAGCTGCGCCGGGAACTTGTGCGCCTGCTCGGGGATGCCGACCCGGTTGAGCAGGGCCATGGCCGCGTCCTCCGCTCGCTCGCGTGCCCACTTGCGGACCCGCATCGGCGCCAGGGTGACGTTCTGAAGCGCGGTCAGGTGCGGGAACAGGTTGAACGACTGGAAGACCATCCCGATCTCGCTGCGCACCGCGGCGATGTTGCGGATGTCGTTGGTCAGCTCGATGCCGTCCACGAAGATCTCGCCCCGCTGGTGCTCCTCGAGGCGGTTGATGGTCCGGATGAAGGTTGACTTGCCCGAGCCGGATGCGCCGAAGATGACGACCACCTCGCCCGTACTGACGGTCAGGTCGATCCCCCGCAGGACGTGCAGCTGTCCGAACCACTTGTGGACGTCCCGGGCGACGATGATGTCGCGCGGCTTGGCATCGGTGTTCATCGCGTACCCACCCCGAGTGCCGTTTCCAGCCGATAGCTGGCCTGCGACATCGCGTAGCAGAGCACAAAGAACACCGCGCCGATGAAGAAGTAGACCTCCAGGTGGGCTCCCAGCGACTCAGGCTGGGCGAGGATCGCGCGACCGATGCCCAGCAGCTCCATGAGCCCGATGATCGTCACCAGGGTCGTGTCCTTCAACAGGCTGATGAAGAGCCCCACGTTGGCGGGGATCACCGCCCGCAACGCCTGCGGCAGCACGATGTGGATGTTGGTCCGGGCGGTGCTCAGGCCCAGGGCCTGGGCCGCCTCGATCTGGCCGGTCGGGATGGCCTGCAGGCCGCCGCGCACGTTCTCGGCGACGTAGGCCGCCGAGAAGAGCGTGATGCCGCCCAGGGCCCGGGTGACACGGTCGATTCGCACCTCGCCGGGCAGGAAAAACGGCAGCAGGATGTCGGCCATGAACAGGATGGTGACCAGCGGGACGCCGCGGATGACCTCGATGTAGACCGTGCTCAGGATCCGCATCACCGGCAGGGCACTGCGGCGCCCGAGGGCGAGCAGCACGCCCAGCGGGAACGCCAGGACGATGCCGAAGGCGGCAAGCAGCACCGTCAACAGCAGTCCGCCCCACAGGTTTGAGCTCACCGCCGGAACGGGCGATTCCCCGATCCCATTCACCAGCACGAAGATGACCGGGATCGAGGCGAACCAGGCGATCATCAGCGGGCGCCGGGGTAGGCGCAGCCGGAAGCCGGTCGCGAGCCCCGCCCAGATCAGGGCCGCATTCACTGCCAGACCGATGGTGATCAGGGGACCAACCGACGACACCGCCGTCAGGCCGGCGAGCACCGCCTGGAACGAGGACAGCGCAACCGCCAGCGACCGGGTGGTTCGCCCGAAGCTCCCCGCCGAAAGGCTTGTCAGGGCGGACAAGATGAAAAGGCTGAGCCAGATCCGCCAGGCCTGATTGGCCGGATATTGACCGATGAGGAACAGCCGCAGATTTCGGCTGACGACGTCCCAGCGCGCCTCCGTCAGGGCCCATTGGCCAATCGCGATGACCACGGCCCCGAGGAGGGCCGCGATCACCACCGTCAGCACGGTGTTCGCCACGCTTGAGAACAGGTTCTTCCTCAGCCAGGCCACCGGGCCGATGGTGCCGGGAGGGGGAGGAAGGACGTCAACGGTCATCGGGTCTCTATCGCTCCAGGACCTGGACCCGGCGGTTGTAGAGATTCATCAGCAGCGAGGTCCCCAGGCTGATGGCGAGATAAGTTCCCATCACCAGGGCAATGACGGGCACCGGCTGGCCGGTCTGGTTGGCCATGGTGGTCCCGACCTTGAACAGGTCGGGGTAGCCCACCGCGATCGCCAGGCTCGAGTTCTTGGCCAGGTTCAGGTACTGGCTGGTCAGCGGCGGCACGATCACCCGCAGGGCCTGGGGAAAGACGACCAACCGCAGCGTGTCGCCCTCCGACAACCCCAGGGCCCGCGCAGCCTCCAACTGCCCTCGACGCACCGCCTGGATGCCCCCTCGGACCACCTCGGCAATGAAGCCGGCGGTGTAGAGCACGAGCCCCACCAGCAGCGCTGTGAACGAGGTGGACAGGGCGAGGCCGCCACTGAAGTTGAATCGGCCGCGCACCGGCAGTTCGAACGTCAGCGGTGGGTCACCGACCAGCAGCCAGCCGACCACCGCCAGGCCGACAAGGACCAGGGCTCCGGCCAGGCCGAGGCGGTAGGTGGGGAGCCCCGCTGCATCTCGGCGGGCCGCGACCACCCGCCCGATGACGGCGAGCGCCATACCGGTGCCCAGGATGGCCAGCCAGAGGCCAAAGGTCGGGCCGAGCTGGGGTGACGGCACGAAGAGGCCGCGCTGGTTGAGGAAGATGGACCCGGGGAGCGCGATCGTGTCGCGAACCGCGGGGAGCTGGAGCAGGACAGCGAAATAGATGACGAACAGCTGGACCAGCAGCGGCGTGTTGCGGATGACCTCCACGTATCCGGCGGCAACCTTGCTGACCAGCCAGTTGGGCGACAGGCGCGCCACGCCGATGATCACGCCCAGGACCGTGGCCAGGATGATCCCGACCACGGAGACGAACAGGGTGTTCAGCAGCCCCACCACGAACGCCTGCCCATAGCTGGCCGTCGCGCTATACGGGATGGGGCTCTCGCCGATCTCGAACCCGGCCCTCCGGTCCAGGAAGTCGTACCCGAACGACAGGCCCCGCTCTGCCATGGCCGTCGTCAGGTTGCTGATCAGGTAGGCCGCGCCGATGCCCACGGCCAGGAGGACAACCACCTGCGTGACGACGCGCAGGACGCGAACGTCGCGCCACGGTGGTGGCGCGACGTGCTCGTGTTCCGGGTGCCTGGCCGGTGTCATGGCCTGGCGGTCTGTTCAGCCTCGGGGCGGAGCAGGCTCCGACCCGAGGCCATCGGTTCGACTATCGGTACGGCGGTGCGTACAAGAGCCCACCATCGGTCCACAGGCTGTTCGGTCCGCGTGCGAGGTCGAACGGCGTCCCGGGACCCAGGTTGCGGTCGTAGATCTCGCCATAGTTGCCCACGGCCGAGATCACGTTCACGACCCAATCGGCATCCAGCCGGAGGCCAAGATCTCCGTCGGCCCCAAGCAGGCGAGCGATGACCGGGTTGTCGCTGCCGACCAGTTGGGCAACGTTGTCCTGGGTGATCCCGCGCTCTTCGGCCTCGAAGGTCGCGAAGACGACCCATTTGACGACGTTGAACCACGCTTCGTCGCCATGCGGAACCACGGGGCCAAGGGGCTCCTTGGACATCACGACCTCCAGGATGACGTGGTCATCGGGGTTGCTGAACGTCGTGCGCTGGGCGATGAGTTGGGAGCGGTCGCTGGTGACGGCGTCGCAGCTGCCCTCGTCGTAGGCGGAGTACGTCTGCTCGATCTCTCCGAAGGGCAGTGGCGTGTAGTCAATGCCTTCCGCCCCGAAGACATCGGCCAGGTTGAGCTCGGTGGTGGTACCTGTCTGAACGCAGATGGTTGCGCCCTCCAGGTCTGCCAGCGATTCGATGCCGTCTGCCTCGCGGACCATCATTCCCTGTCCGTCGTAGAACGTTGTCGGGGCGAACAGGCCCCAATCGGTATCGCGGGTGACGGTCCAGGTGGTGTTGCGGATGAGGACGTCGATCTCCTGGCTCTGCAGCGCCGGGCCACGAGCGTCAGCGTTCAGCGGTCGGAACTCGACGAGCGTGGGATCGCCCAGCACCGCCGCGGCCACCGCGCGGCAGAAGTCGGCGTCAAAGCCGGTGGTCTCGCCGGTGGCGGAATCCAGGAAGCTGAATCCGGGCAGGCTGCCGTTGATACCGCAGATCAACATCCCGCGCTCCTGCACCAGGGCCAGGCGTCCCTCGGCGGGGGGCGGAGCCGGTGTCGGCGCAGCGGTTCCCGAGGCCGCCACGGATGGAGAGGGACTGGGCGACGATTCGCACGCGGCGATGATCAGCGCTACGGCGAGGAACGCGACGGGGACGACGACACGTCTGCTCATGACGCTTACCTCCCATCATTGACGCGACGCCATGGGGCGACACGGCTTCGGATCGCGTCGGTCCCCCATTCTAGCGGCCGGGCAAAGGCCTGAGGCGTCCCCCGTATAGGGCTCTCAGTCGGTCGGGAAGAAGGGGAACTCCCCTTCGTCGGTCACCTCGTCCGGCGGCGGCGCGCTGATGTCAAACGACTCGTTGTACTGGCTCAGGGCCACGGTCAGCTCCACGTCTCCCGACTCAGGATCCGCCGCGGCGGTAGACACCTGGCGCAGCCAGAGGCCGTTGTGATCGAACAGCAGGTCCACGACCGCCGGGCCAAGGAGCTCGTCGACGGGGAAGAGGTCTCCGAATTCGCCCATGTCCGGCAGGGCGTCGGGATGCGCGGCGAGGGCCCTCGCTGAGACCGTGAGCCGCAGGTGGTAGCAGATATCGTCGCCGCAGGGCTCATCGGCCAGCTTCTCGATCGACACACCCTCCGTCGCCAGAAACTCGGCCACCTTGTCGGCGATCTCCGCCGGGTCAGACGGCTCCGGATGCGGCTCGCCCTCATCCGTGGCCGGGGTGTGGATCCACTTCACCCCAGTCAGCGAGGTCTTCAGGTAGGTGTCCTGGCCCAGGACGATGGCCTCCCCGCTCAAGCCGAGCATGAATGGCACTGCAAGACTGATGTGGGCGGCTTCGTTCGCCAGGTCCACGTCGCCTTCCACGGTCACCCCGTCAAGCGGCACCCCCGTGCCCGACTCGGGGTCCGTGACGCTCCCCGACACGGCCACCGCCAGGTGGAAGCTGTCCGCCTCGGAGGTGGCTTCCACGCCGCGGGTCAGGATCTCGGCTGGATCGGTCAGTGACCCGCCGCCGGCGACGGCAAACCAGACCAGCACCCCGAAGAAGACGACGCTCAGGGCGATGACCGCGAAGGGCAGGGCCCGGGAGCTCATGGCGCTCATCACCGGGCAGGATAGCCGGTGGCCCAATTCCCGCCATTGACCGATGGTCCCGGCCCGTCAAGATGCTCACCGTGAGAGATGCCAGATGAAGGCCGTGGTAACCGGCGGGGCCGGGTTCATCGGGATCGCGCTGGTGCGCCAGCTGCGCGGCCGCGGCGACGAGGTGGTGGCCATCGTTCGCAATCAGGCTCGCGCCGCGGGTCTGGGCGACCTCGGCTGCACCCTGGTGGAGGGAGACCTGGCCGCGATGCCGGCCGATCGCCTGGCCGCGGCCATGGACGGAGCCGATGCGCTCTTCCACCTGGCGGGGAGCTACCGTGTGGGCATCCCAGAATCCGAGCATGCACCGATGTTCGCGGCCAACGTGGTGGCCACCCGGGCTGTGCTCGATGCCGGGATTGCCGCCGGGGTGGGGCGGATCGTCTACGCGTCCACCGCAAACGTGTTCGGCAACACCGATGGGCGGGTGGTGGACGAGTCCTACGAACGGCCGCAACCACCGGCCTACCTCTCGTACTACGACGAGACGAAGTACCTCGCCCACCTGGCGGCCCGGGAGCGGGCCGGGGCCGGCGCCCCGATCCTCATCGCCATGCCCGGCATGACCTACGGTCCGGACGACCCCTCCCAGGTGGGCGGGGTCATTGCCCAGGCGATGGCAGGACGGCTGGCAGCGCTGAGCGCCGCGGAGCTGGGCGGGACCTTCGCCCACGTCGACGACGTGGCGGCCGGGATGGTGCTCATCCACGCTCGTGGGGCGCCCGGCGAGGCGTACCTCCTCGGTGGGGAGATCGCCACCCTCGGCGAAGTCGTTCGGCGGGCGGCAGCACTAGCGGGAAAGCGGCCACCGCGAGTTACCACGCCATCATGGCTGCTTCGGGCCGCCGCGCCGGTCGCCTCGTTAGTTGGTCCCGCCCTGGGCGGCGAGCCGAACCTCGCCGAGATTGTCCGCGGCTCGGTGGGAGTGACGTACTGGTTCACCGATGCCAAGGCCAGGCGGGAGCTGGGCTACGCTCCGCGCGACCTCGAGGCCGGCCTCCGCACCCTCCTCTGACGCCTCAGGGAGGCACACCGCATCGCGCCCAATGCGACCTACGCCTGTATCGGCCAAGCAGGCGGCGGAATCAGGCCATTTCGGGGGTTTCTTCGGCCAGTTGTGCGCGACGCGCATACGGCGGCCAGGGAAGCGGCTGATGTTGGCGGATGGATGCGCCCCACGCATGCGCAACAGATCCAGGCAGGATTGAGAGGCGGCGAGCGCCTTGGGTATACTCCGGATGAACGCGTTGACGCGGGAGCAGTAGGCGCATCGCCTCGTCTGCAGCGAGCCGGGACGGTGGAAGCCGGCGACGGAGGGGCGCGGAACTCGCCCGCCGAGCAGCCGCAAGGCCGGGGCGGCGTCCGATATCGCGCCAGTGAGTGGACCGACCGTGGGGTTGTAGCTCAGCTGGGAGAGCACCTGCATGGCATGCAGGGGGTCGGGGGTTCGAGTCCCCCCAGCTCCACCATCATCGGTCAAGTCATGGTGGTACCGCGAGGCTGACCCCCTTCGTCCTGACGAAGCGGGGTCGCGTTTCATCAACGAACGCGGAATGGACCGATACGGACGGGACCCCAGCGGTGACCACGGCAAGCCCCTTCATCTCGGAGCGCACCGCGGCCGACGGCCGCCACTGGCTGCTGCGCGCCGCGCGGCCGGCTGACGCCGAGCCGCTGGCTCGGCTGTACGTCGCGGTCCGGGCCGAGGGCCGCTGGCTGGTCACCCCGCCGACTGCCCTCAACCCACCGTCCGAGGCCTTTTTCATCGGGGAGCTGATCCGCGCCGACGAGGCAGCCGTGCTGGTGGCCGAGGCCGGCGGGGAGGTAGTGGGCAACGCCCTGGTCATGTCGGATCGTGACGTGAGCTCCCGGCACGTCGGGATCCTCTCGGTCACCGTGGCCGAGGGCTGGCGCGACGTCGGGCTGGGCACGGCCCTGGTGGCCGCCGCCCAGGACTGGGTCCGCGACCGCGGCCTGACCCGCCTGGCGCTCAGCGTCTTCCCGGACAATGCGCGCGCCATCGCGGTCTACGCTCGGGCCGGGTTCGTGCGGGAGGGGCTGCGCCGCCAGCAGTACCGCCAGGCGGACGGCACGTACCGCGACGAGCTGCTGATGGCCTGGTTCCCGGGGGGCGGGGAAGCGGCAGACCGATGGCAGGCCCGGGGGGACGCGCCATGAGCCGCCGCCCGGACGGAGTAGAGCGCTTCGACCCTGCGTCCTACGAGGCGAAATGGCGCCAGCGCTGGGAGCGCGACGAGCTGTACCGCGCCCGAGAAGAGGCCCCAGGCCCGTTCTACCTGCTCACGATGTATCCGTATACCAGCGGCGACGTCCATATCGGTCACTGGTACGCCTCGGTTGGACCCGACGTCGTGGCCCGCATGCACCGGATGCAGGGCCAGCACGTGATGCTGCCGATGGGCTTTGACTCGTTCGGGCTGCCGGCCGAGAACGCGGCCATCGACCGCGGCGTCCATCCGGCGGAATGGACCAGCGTCAACATCGACCGCATGAGGGCCCAGTTCCGGACGATGGGCGCATCGTGGGACTGGTCGCGCGAGGTCATCGCCTCCGACCCGGAGTTCTACCGCTGGACCCAGTGGCTGTTCCTGCAGTTCTACCGCGCCGGCCTGGCGTACAAGGCCATGGCCCCGGTCGACTGGTGCCCCAAGGACCAGGTCGTCCTGGCCCGCGAGCAGGTGGAAGGGGCCGATCGCCATTGCTGGCGGTGCGGGACGCCGGTGGAGAAGCGGGACCTGGAGCAGTGGTTCTTCCGGATCACCCGCTACGCCGACGAGCTGCGCGATTTCTCCGGCCTCGATTGGCCCGAGCCGATCCTGCTGATGCAGACGAACTGGATCGGCCGATCGGAGGGGGCGGAGATCGAATTCCCGGTGGCCCCAGACGGAGCGGATACCGATGCGGTGGAGCCAATCCGAGTCTTCACCACCCGCCCGGATACCATCTTTGGCGCGACCTTCATGGTCCTCGCCCCCGAGCATCCGCTGGTTCCGCGGCTGACCACCGACGAGCGACGGGCGGAAGTGGAGGCCTACGTCGCGGCCGCCCGACGCGAAAGCGAGATCGAGCGGCTGAGTGCGGAGCGGGACCGGCCCGGCATCTTCATCGGCTCCCATGCGGTCAATCCGCTGACCGATGAGCGGATCCCGATCTGGATCGCCGACTACGTGCTGCCCGGTTACGGGACCGGGGCGATCATGGGCGTGCCGGCCCACGACGAACGCGACTTCGACTTCGCGCGCCGGTACGAGCTGCCCATCCGTTACGTGGTGGCGCCGGAGGGCATCGAGCCGGTGCAGGACGCTGCCTTCGTGGCCCACACCGATGACGAGGTGCTGATCAACTCGGGTCCGTTCACCGGATTGAGCGCGGCGGAAGGCATCCGCGCCATCACCGCCCACCTCGCCGACCGGGGACAGGGCGGGCCG
Source organism: Candidatus Limnocylindria bacterium (assembly GCA_050695855.1). Classification (GTDB taxonomy): domain Bacteria; phylum Chloroflexota; class Limnocylindria; order QHBO01; family QHBO01; genus DASTEQ01. The sequence continues at coordinate 27,462 of JBOGTA010000102.1, read as the reverse complement.
GCCGTCTCATACAAGATCCGCGACTGGCTGGTGAGCCGGCAGCGGTACTGGGGCGCGCCGATCCCGATCGTGTACTGCGACGTCCACGGGCCGCAGCCAGTGCCGGAGGCCGCGCTGCCGGTCCTCCTGCCGCCCGACGTGGACTTCGCCCCGACCGGCGTCTCGCCGCTGCAGTCGCATCCCGGATTCCTGGCGGCCATCTGCCCGGTCGGCGGAGAGCCCGCGCGACGCGAGACCGACACGATGGACACCTTCGTCGACTCATCCTGGTACTACCTGCGCTACTGCTCCCCGCGATACACGGACGGCCCCTGGGACCCGGAGGCCATGCGCCACTGGATGCCGGTCGACCTGTACACCGGCGGCGCAGAGCATGCCGTGCTCCACCTGCTGTACAGCCGATTCTTCGTGAAGGCGCTGCGCGACATGGGCCACCTCGCCTTCGACGAACCGTTCCTCGCCCTCCGCAACCAGGGCCAGATCCTGGGCGCCGACCATCAGCGGATGAGCAAGAGCCGCGGCAACGTGGTCAATCCTGATGACCTGGTGGCGCAGTACGGAGCCGATACGGTCCGCCTGTTCCTGCTGTTCATCGGGCCCTGGGACCAAGGAGGCCCCTGGTCCCCTACCGGAATCGAGGGCGTGTCCCGCTTCCTCGGTCGGGTCTGGCACCAGGCCCTGCCGGCGCCGGCCGCCGCGGAGGGATCGGTCCAGGCCGATGAGGGGGCGGCGCGCACGCTGCGGCGCACGACCCACCAGACGATCCAGGCGGTCACCGAGGACTATGAAGCCCTGCACTTCAACACCGCGGTCTCGAAGCTCATGGAGCTGTCGAATGCGATTGCGGAGGGGGTCGCGGCGGGAGCTGGCGACGCGGCGGTGGGAGAGGCCGTGGACACCATGCTCCTGCTGGCGGCGCCGGCAGCGCCGCACATCGCCGAGGAGCTCTGGGCGCGGCGCGGGCGGGCCTACTCGATCCATCAGCAGGCCTGGCCGGTGGCCGACGCCGCCGTGGCGGCGGCGGACCAGATCGAGCTGCCCGTCCAGGTCGATGGCAAGCTCCGCGACCGGCTCCTCGTGGCGCCCGACACCTCGCCGGCCGACATCGAACGGCTCGCGCTCGCATCGCCGCGGGTGCAGGCCCACCTCGACGGCCGGCCCCCGGCGCGGGTCGTTCACATTCCGGGCCGGCTCGTGAACATCGTCACGGTGCGGTAACCGAGGGGTAACCCGCCCGCCCGTAGCCTGCCCGTCTGCTTCCGGGGCCCGGCGTCGAGTGCCCGGGCGTTCGGGTCTCGGACGCAGACCATCTCGCGCTCGCCTCCCATCGGGAGGCGCATGACCCGGTTCGACCTGGTGACCCTGGCCGCGGTGGGGACCGCGGCTGTGCTGGCCGGCGCCGCGAGCTTCGCCCTGGTGGCGGGAGCCGCCAATCCGGCGGCCCGGCCATCGGTCGTCGGAGATCCGTTTGCCACGGCCGGACCGTCGGAGGAGAGCAGCGGGGGCGATCTGGTCGTGGACGTCGAAGGCGGCGTCGCCGCGCCTGGCATCCACCGCCTGCCCCCCGGCTCACGAGTGGCCGATGCCCTGGTGGCGGCGGGTGGGTATGCCGATGGCGCTGACCTGGCGGCGGCGGCGCGGACCCTCAACCTGGCCGCTGCCGTGGTGGATGGGCAGCAGATCTACGTGCCGGTACTGGGGGAAGCTCCAGGAAACGGCGGGGACCAAACCGGGAACGGCCTGGTGAATCTCAATCGAGCCAGCCAGTCCGAACTCGAGGGCCTCCCCGGCATCGGTCCGGTGACAGCCGGGAAGATCATCGCCGCTCGCGAGGAGCAGCCATTCGCCACCCTGGACGAGCTGGTGACCCGTGACGTGCTCACCGCTCGTCAGCTCGAACAGATCGCCGACCTGGTGACGGTTCCCTAGGCGTCAGAGCGATGGACCGGCCGGGCGCGTGGCTGCTGCCCGGCCTCCTGGCTGGGCACATGGCGGGCATCGCGGCAGCGGACGCAGGGTGGCTGAGCGTAACCCTGGTCGCGACCGTGGTCGCCGCCGCGGTGGGCGGGCTGGTCGTGGCCGCGGTTGCTCGGCGGTGGCTCGGTACGGCCGGCGTCGCGACCGTCGCGCTCGTGTGCGGGCTGGTGCTGGGCGGAATCCGAGGCGCCGCGGCTGCCCCACCAAGCGGGCCGGGCACCGTCGAGACGCTGCCCGGCGGCGCGTCATGGCCGGTATCGGGCGTCCTGGTGGAGGAGCCGACGCCCCGTGGCGACGGGCTCGACGTGGTGCTCGACGAGCTGCACGTTGCCGGCGACCCGCTGGAGGGCCGGCTGCTGGTACGCATCCCCCGTTCCTCGGCGGTCGCCGCCGGCGACCAGGTGGCCGCCGAGGTCAGCATCCGGCCTCCGGATGCCGCCGACGCCGAGGAAACCGCCTACCGCGAGCGGCTGCGTCGGCAGGGCGTGGGGGCCATCGGTCGGGCATTCGTCATCACCGTCAACGAGCATCAGTCCGACCTGCTGACCGATGCCTTTGGCGGCCTGCGTCGCTGGCTCCTGGACGGGCTGGTCACCACCGTGCCCGAGCCGGAAGCCTCCCTGGGGGCCGGCATCCTGCTTGGGGTGCGGGCCGGAATCGATCCGGAAGTGCGCGACGCATTCGCGGTGGCCGGCCTGTCTCATGTGGTCGCGATCAGTGGCTGGAACGTCGCGATCGTGGTCGTGGCCATCGGCGCCCTGACCCGGCGCCTCCGGCGACGGGCGGGCCCCGTGCTGCCGGCCGTGGTGGCCATGGTGGCGGTGGCCGGGTATGTCGTTCTGGTCGGCGCCTCGCCAGCCGTGGTGCGAGCTGCGCTGATGGCCGGGGCTCTGCTGATCAGCCGGCTGGGAGGGTCGCCGGCCCACGGCGGCGCCGCGCTCATGGCGGCCGTGCTGGTGATGCTGGTGGCGTCCCCGGCTGCCCTGTGGGACGTGGGCTTCCAACTGTCGGCGTTGGCCACCGCCGGGCTGATCATGCTCGGCCGCCCGCTGGAGCTGCGGATGGAACGGTGTCCGGCCTGGATCCGCACACCGGTGGCGCTCACCCTCGCGGCTCAGCTGGCGACGCTCCCCGTGTTGGTCGCCACGTTCGAGCAGGTGTCGCTGGTGGCGCCACTGGCCAACGTGGTGGTCGTCCCGCTGGTGCCGGCCGTCATGGCCGGCTCGGCGCTGGCCGCCCTGGTCGGCGGTCTCAGCTCGGCGTTGCCGCTCCCCGGGCTGGCTGATGCGGCGGCCTGGTTCGCCGGCGGGGCGGCGTGGCTTCCCCTCCGCGCCCTCATTTCCGCCGGAACCGCAGCCGCCGCACTCCCCTTGGCGGCGCTGCCGGCGACCGGCGGTCCGTGGCTGACCCTGGCGTGGTACCCCTTGCTGGGCGTGGCGGCGCGCCGGCTTGCCCGGCACCCGACTCCGGGCCCGAACGTTGCCGTGCCGCCGCTCGAGGTCCAGGATCGCGCCGGTCTGCCCAGCGTGATGCTGCCCGAGGCGGCGGCCTTCGCCCCGGTATTCGGGTGGGTGGTTCGTCCCCGGCGCGCCGCGCTCGGCCTCGTGCTCATCCTGGCCATGGCCACGGTGGGCACCGGGCCGGACGGTCGCCTCCATCTGACCGTGCTCGACATCGGCCAAGGTGACGCCATCCTGATCGAGGGGCCAGGTGGCGAGACCGCCCTGGTTGACGGAGGCGTGGATCCGGACCTGACCTTGCGACGCATCGGCCAGGCGCTCCCGTTCCATGAGCGGCAGATCGAAATCGTGATCCTCACCCACCCGCACCAGGACCACCTGGGCGGACTTGGTGAGATCCTGCGCCGGTACGCGGTGGCCGTGTTCATTGATGGCGGGCGCCCGGTCGAGGGCGAGCCGCATCGGCGCCTGCTGGCGGCGGCCCAGCAGGAACCAGGCGGCCGGGTCATCGCAGCTCGCGCCGGGCAGACCGTCTCGCTGGGGGGCGGGGCAGAGCTCGAAATCCTCTTTCCCAGCGTCGACGACGTCGCGCGCCCGCTGCCGGAGGGCGACATCAACAACGCCTCGGTGGTGGCCCTCCTGCGCTACGGCCATTTCACCGCCCTGCTGACCGGGGACGCCGAGGCGCCCGTCGAGGCCATCCTCGCAGAGCGTGGGCTGCTGTCCCGGGTCGATGTCCTGAAGGTGGCCCATCACGGGTCCGACTCGGGGACGACCGAAGCCTTCCTGTCCCTCGTCGGCCCGGCGGTGGCGGTCATCTCGGCCGGCGTCGACAACCAGTACGGCCATCCCCATCGGTCCACGCTGGAAAACCTGGGGCGGGTGCCGGCGGGGCAGGTGTATCGCACCGACCAGGACGGCAGCGTCGAGGTCGTGACCGATGGTCAGGATTACTGGGTCATCCCTCGTCGTGGCCAGACCCCTCCAGCGCCGACGGGAAGGGGCTCAGGGCACAGCCCCGAATGGATCACGGCCCAGGCGGGTAGGATCGAACCATGGCCGTGCCCGACCGCCCAACCGCCCGCCGTCTGCTCGCCGCCGAGCTTCCACCTGAATGGCTGGTCGTCCACTCCGAGGGCGTGGCAAGAGTGGCCGCCGAAGCGGCGCGGGTCCTGGCCGACAACGGCGTGGCGATCGATCCGCTGCTGGTCGAGGCCGCGGCGAGGCTCCACGATATCGACAAGATCGAGACCCGGGGAAATGGCCGTCACGGGCTGGACGGCGCCGAGCGTCTCAACGCCCTGGGCTACGGGGAGCTGGCCGACGCGGTCGCCTCTCATCCGCTCACCTGTCTGCTCGACCCGGAACGATTGCCACGCAGCTGGCCGGCCATCTGCGTCTCGGTCGCCGACCGCCGTGTCGGCATGCGCTTCATGACCATCGCGGACCGCCTGGACGACATGGCGGCTCGCTACCCAGAGCATGCGAGCCAGATCAGGGCGGCGCAGGGTGCGGCGGAAGCGCTCGAGATGAAGCTGGCCGGTGCGGCCGGGCTGAGCCGGATCGGGCTCGAGGGACGCTTGCGTGCTGCCTGGGAGGACGGCGATCGATGAGTGGGTCCGTCCTGCTGGCCCACGGCGACGACGCCTACCTGATCGACCTGGCGGTGGCCACGTTTGTGACGCGGGTCGGCGCCGCGGACCGGGTCGTGCTCGTTCCAGACCGCACGCCAGATGAGGCGCTCCTGAGCCGGGCCGCTCTCGAGGTGGCCACCGTCGGGCTGTTCGGTGCCCACTGTGTGGTCGTCCGACAGCCGCTCCGCGCCGCGGGAACGTCAGGCAGCGCAACAGGGCGTCTTCTGGCCCTCGTCGAGCAATCCCCCGACGGGGCGGCGCTGGCCCTGGCGGAGCTCCGCCCGTCCCGCGACGTGGGCCGTCCGCCGGCCCTCCTCAAGCGGCTCGAGTCAGCCGTTGAGGCGGTGGGAGGCGTCGTGGAGCGGTGCCTCGCCCCGCGTCGCGACGAGCTTCGGGGGTGGGTCACCCGGCATGCCACCGAACTCGGAATCGCCATTCGACCGGCAGCGGCGGCCGCCCTGGCCGAACGGATCGGTGGCGTGTGGGAGAACGACGTTGAGCGGAGTGAGCAGACGCGCGTCGCCGACGGGGAGCTCCGGAAGCTGGCCCTGGCCGCCGATTACCGTCCAATCGAGGTCGCTGACGTGGAGGCACTGATTTCCGACACCCGGCCGCCATCGGTCAATGCCGTCGCCAACGCCGTTGAGCGCCGTGACCCCATCCGCGCCGCCGAGGCGCTGCGCCGGGCGCTGGCCGTGGGGGAGCCGGTGCTCCGGATCATGGCCGCCCTCGAGGGCCGGCTGGTGGATCTGACGATCGCCCGCGAGCTGGTGGATGGCGGGTTCGGTGCGGCAGAGATCACGAAACGGCTGCGGCCCGGCAACCCGTCGGGCGCCGAGCGGGTGGTGGGCGCTGCCCGACGCTACGACGCGGCGGAGCTGGAGGCCATGCTGCGCGGCCTGTTCGAAACCGATCTCGCGATCAAACGCAATGCCGCCGAGCCGGAGGCCGCGCTGACCGCATGGCTCGGTGAGTACATGCTCGGGTCGGCTCCCGCCCGGCCTGACAAGCCGGCAGGCGCGATTTCAGGCCCGGAAAGAACGTAGCGGAGGGACGGAGGAGGGAGGAGGCCTAGGCAGCGCCAGCGCGCAGGACCCGGTCGCTCTCGATCGCGAACGTGCAGCGCGCGTTGGAGAGGCCCAGGATCCCGATCAGCTGGTGGTCGATGTAGAGCTGCTTGCACGGCAGGCACAGGGCGCCGGGGAGGGCGAAGAACAGCCGCTCCTCGATGCTCTCATCGCGGAAGGACGTGTCAAACACCGAGGTCAGGAGGCTTCCGCCGCAATAGCGACAGGTCTCCACCGCGGCCGTCTCGCGCTTCCGAGAGGTGCTCATGACGCCGACAATGCGGTTGCTGGTGCACCACCTCAATAGGACCCCCGTACCCCGGCGTGGTACTCGGGGCAAACACGTCGAGAGAGACACCATGGCCGGGCCCGGTGCGCCTGAGCACCGCGGACCGGGACCGGGGGCGTACCTCCGGCGCGAGGGCTCAGACCAGGCGGACCACCGCCGGCGCGGCGCTCCACAGCTTCTCGAGGGCGTAGCGCTCGCGTTCGTCGGGTGTGAACAGATGGACGATCACACTGCCGAAGTCGAGCAGCACCCAGCGTGCCCCACCGCGGCCCTCGACGCCCAGGGGTCGGACGCCCTGCGCGCGCAGCTCCTCGCTGAGGGAACCGGCCAGGGCCGCGACCTGACGGTCGGAGCGGCCGGTGGCGATGACGAAGAAATCGGCCAGCGAGGTGAGCTCCCCGGTGCGCAGCATGACGACGTCGCTGGCCTTGTGGTCGGACACGATCTCCACGATCCGGTGCGCCAGCTCGGCTGGGTCGAGCTCCGGGTGGAGGGAGGTCAGATTGGGGGTCGGCTGCTGCAGGTCGATCCTCCGCTGCGGTGGGCTACGGCTGGTACAGGCCCCGTTCGAGAATGAGATCCTCGACTGCCCGGGGAACAAGGTAGCGGATGGCGCGGCCGGCCGCCACGCGGCGCCGAATCTCGGTGGCGCTGACGTCCAGCGCCGGGCCGCCGAGGACATGGATGCGGGCTGCCGCCTTCCCGAATCGGCGCGCGAGCGTGGCCCGCGACGGCATAGGCGTCCCGGAGCGGGGACCCACCGCCCACGACGCCAGCTCCAGGATCCGATCCGGCTCGCGCCACGAGTCGATCTGGCCGAGGCTGTCCGCAGCCATGATCAGGACCAGGATGGCATCCGGCTGGCGCCGTTGCAGCTCGACCAGGGTGTCAACCGTGTACGACGGCCCTTCCCGTTCCAGCTCGACCAGCGACACGTCGAGCCGTGGGTCGTTGGCGATCGCGAGACGGGTCATCAGCACCCGGTCCGCGGCGTGGCTGATCGACCGTCCCCGCTTGTGGGGCGGGTTGGCTGCCGGCACGAGCAACACCCGGGTCAGGCCCATCTCATCGGCAGCCAGGGTCGCCAGCCACAGGTGACCGATGTGGGGCGGGTCGAATGTGCCGCCCAGGATTCCAACCCGCTCCGAGCCGGTCGTCGGGATGGGCCGGCCGACCGGCACCAGCTTAGGCCGGGCTCGGGCGGCGGATGGGCCCGCCGTCATCCCTCGTCGCCCCACTCGAGCTCGAGGCGACCGATCCGGACCATCGTTCCGCGGCGTGCCCCCTGGCGACGCAGCTCGGCGTCGATCCCCAACCGCTCAAGGCGGCGCTGGAAGCGCTCGCGCGACTCCTCGTTGGCGAAATCGGTGCGTGATGCAGTTCGTTCGATGGAAGTGCCCCGAATGCGGAGGCCGTCGGCCTCGGTCACAACCTCCCACCCGTCCGCGGCCGGGTCAAAACGATGTAGTCGACGCGCCGGCTCGACTCCGATCTCCACCTCGCGGCGGTCCGCTTCAGCGAGCGCATCGGCCAGGGCGGTGCGCAGGGCGTCGAGGCCGGTCCCGTCATGGGCCGACACGGCGATGGGTTCGTACCCCTCGGTTCGCAGCGCCGCCCGCACGGCGCGCCACCGGCGGCGCGCCTCGGGCAGATCCTGCTTGGTGACGGCCACCCGGAGCGGCCGCTCGAGCAGACCAGGGTCGTGGAGTCGGAGTTCGGCCACGACCGCCTTCCACTCCGCAGCCGGATCGTCGGCAGCGCCGTTGGCCACGCCGAGCAGCACGCGGCAGCGCTCCACGTGGCGGAGGAACTCGTGGCCGAGGCCATGTCCGCGGTGTGCGCCCTCGATGAGGCCGGGAACGTCGGCAATGACCGCCGACCGCTCGCCAGCCTCCCCGGCTTCGACGGCGATCACACCCAGGTTCGGGGTCGTGGTGGTGAAGGGATAGGCGCCGATCTCGGGCCGAGCGGCGGTGAGGGCGGCGAGCAGTGTCGACTTGCCGGCGTTCGGCGCACCTACCAGGCCGATCTGGGCAACGAGCTTGAGCTCGAGCTCGATCCAGCCCTCCTCGCCAGGGTCGCCGCGCTCGTAGTGGCGAGGCGCCTGGTGGGTGGGGGTCACGAAATGGACGTTGCCCCGGCCGCCGCGGCCGCCGCGGGCCACAATCAGCCGGTCGCCTGGGCCGAGGACTTCGCCGAGGACCTCGCCTTCCGGGTGGCGACGGGCGATCGTTCCCGGCGGCACGGCGAGGACCGCATCGACCCCGTTGCGGCCGTGCGCTCGTCGGCGCGCGCCACGCCCTCCGCTGCTGGCCTTGGCGTGGGGTGAATGACGATAGGCGCCGAGCGAGGTCAATCCAGCCTTGGCCTCCAGGACCACCGAGCCGCCCCTTCCGCCGTCCCCGCCGTCGGGCCCGCCCCGCGGGACGTGCGCCTCGCGGCGCATGGACGGCGAGCCGTCGCCCCCCGCGCCGGCGGTCACGTGGATGCGGACACGATCCGCGAACATGGTGCCCCGATCATACGGAGCGGACGCGCGAGGAGCGGAGGCGCGAGGGGCGGATCTCGCCTACAGGAAGCGAAGCGGGTTGACGAGAACGCCGTTGACGATCACCACGAAGTGGACATGGGGCCCGGTGCAGATGCCGGTGCACCCCACGGTCGCAATCTGCTCGCCCCGCACGACGCCCTGTCCGGGGCTGACCAGGACCGCGCCAAGGTGGTTGTAGCTCGTCACTCGGCCATCGGAGTGCTGGATGGTGATGACCAGCCCGCCGCCGTTGTTCTGCCAGCCCGCCGATACGACCGTGCCGGTGTCGGCGGCGACCACCGCTCCGCCGTAGGCGTGGGCGATGTCTACCGCCTGATGGCCGCTCCAGAAGTATTGCGATACGTATCCGCCGGGTACGGGCCAGGCCAGGGAGCCGTCGCCGTCGATGTACCCGGTGGGACCGGCCCACGGCAGCGATGTCCCTACCGAGCCCGATCGGACCGGCGGCGGCGCGGGCAGCGGAATCGCGGCCACGGGTGCGGGCGCCGGGGTGGGCATGACCCGAATCTCGGTCATGGGTTCCCCCGCCTCCGAAGGAACGAGCTCGATGGAGATTTCACCGTCCTGGGCGGCGGCCAGCTGCTCGGAGACCGCTCCACGCGCGGGGGCGATGACCCGTATCGTGGGGCCGTCCACGGTGAGCGCACCCTGGGCGCTCAAGGCGCCTACCGTGGCACTGCCCGCCAACAGCACGACCACCAGCAAGTGGAGGATGCCGCGAGCGAGCACCGCACGGATGGCACGGATCCGACGGCGCACCGGCCGGGACGGGTCAACCAATAGCGCTGGCTCCTGCGCGTGTTCTCGACGAACAACTCGACGCCAGAGGGCGATCCTGGCGGACCGCGAGGGCACGGAGATATGGCGTCGTGCCGGGCGATCCTAGCAAGAGCGTCAAAGCCGGGTCAACATTCTTTACGTCCCAGATGCCAGCTGCAGGGCCGGCGCGCCGAGGTCAGAGAGGGTCGTGGTGCCCGCCCGCAACGTAATCCAGGCGACCGACCGAACCTCGCTCGCAGGATCGGGCAGCACGATGCGGAGGTCGACGGACTCGCCTGGCGCCAGGGCCGGCACCTCGACATCCAGGGGCGCCAATTGCGGGGGTCGGGCCAGGTAGGGTTCGGTCGTGGCGACCCAACCCGCCACCAGCTGTACGCCTGCGGGCCACGGCCGGGTCCCGGTATTGGTGAGGTGAAGTCCCAGCGGTGCGCCTGCGCTGACGACCAGTGGCCAGTACATCGGTCCGTCGCCGGGTTCGACCGAGGGCGCCACGCCCGCCATCCCACCGGGGGCCAGCAGGTCGAAGCGGACGCCCAGGGGACGGTCGGCGAACCAGCTGACCAGCGCGCCGACAAGCGCCTCGGCGATTGCCTCCTGGGCTGCTGCGGTGGTCAGCAGGTCGGCCTCGGTGGCGAGGGAAATAGAGCCGACCTCGGCCAGGACGCCGGGCATCAGGATGCCGCGCCGCGGCTCCCGCGGGTCGCCGGTCTCGGTGGGAGGGGCGATGACGTAGTAGTTCACCGCGTCGATGCCGCGGTCCTGGCGGTCGTAGGGGGCCACTCCGCGCATGGCCGCCACGACCTCGTCCTGGACCAGGGTCGCCAACCGTTCCGAGACGGGGACGCCCCACGGCGTCTCATCGGTCCAGAAGGTTTCGGTGGCGGCAATCTCGAGCACCTCGCCGCCTTCGGTCAGCGAGTTGATGTGGATGCTGATGAGGACGTCGGCGCGCGCGAGGTTGACGAGGTCGATGTGGGCCGACAGCTCATCCCTGGTGCGGGTCCCTTCGGGATACAGGGCGCCGTACCCGGCGTAGCCGTCCCCGTTGACGTCACGGAAGGGTTCGCCGTGGCACCCCAGATTGGGATACAGGTCGCCGGCGAGCGCCAGGTCGGCGTCGCGGGTCATCACGACGGTGACACCATCCGCCTCGAGCCGCTCGCGGAGCGCAAGCGAAATCGCCAGAGTCAGCGTCTTCTCTGACCGGGCGACGGTGTTGTCATAGGGGTTCGGCACGCCCCAGTCCAGGCAGCCGCCATGGCCAGGGTCGATGGCGACCACGATCGCCCCCGGGTTGGGGCCGTAGATCCGACTGTCCGATCCCGGGGCTGGTACCACCTGGCCGAAGGTCGTGCTCGACTCCGGCGTCGCGCCGGGGTCCGCAAACGAGCCCGCGGGCGAGGCAGATGGGCTTACCGATGCGGGCACGCAGGCACCAAGCGCCAGGACGATGCACGCGGCGATGGTGATCGGGGCCTGGAGCGGGTTCCCTCGGAGGCCGCCAGGCGGCCTCATCGGCCCTCGGAGGCCTCGACGCTCTTCGAGAGCTGGACGAGGAACTCGGCGTTGTTCTTCGTCTTGCCCAGTCGCTGCATGAGCAGCTCGATGCCCTCGTTGGGGCCGAGCGCGCTCAGCATCCGGCGCATGGTCCAGATCATCTTCAGGGTGTTGTCGTCGAGGAGCAACTCCTCGCGACGGGTGCCGGACCTGAGCACGTCAAGGGCCGGGAAGATCCGCTTCTCGGAGAGCTTCCGGTCGAGGAGGAGCTCCATGTTGCCGGTGCCCTTGAACTCCTCGTAGATGACGTCGTCCATCCGCGAGCCGGTGTCGACCAGGCAGGTGGCGATAACGGTCAGGCTTCCTCCGCCCTCGATGTTCCGCGCGGCGCCGAAGAAGCGCTTGGGCGGGTACAACGCTGCCGGGTCTACGCCACCGGACAGGGTCTTGCCGGACGCCGGGAGGGCCAGGTTGTAGGCCCGGGCCAGGCGGGTGATCGAGTCGAGCAGGATGACCACGTTGCGGCCGGTCTCGACTTGGCGCTTGGCGATCTCGAGGGTCATCTCGGCGACACGAGTGTGGTTCTCGGTGGGCTCGTCGAAGGTCGAGGCATAGATCTCGCCCTGCACCGAGCGCTGCATGTCGGTGACTTCCTCCGGTCGCTCACCGATGAGGGCGACCATGAGCAGCGCGTCGGGATGGTTCTCGGTGATCCCGTGGGCGATGTTCTTGAGCACCGTCGTCTTGCCGGCCTTGGCCGGAGACAGGATCAGTCCGCGCTGCCCCTTGCCGATGGGCGCGATCAGGTTGATGAGCCGCTGGGTCAGGTTCTTCTGGTCGATCTCCAGGTCGAACATCTCGTCGGGGAAGACCGGGACGAGCGAGTCGAAATTCGGCCGGCGCCGGGCGAGCTCGGGGTCGATCCCGTTAACCGAATCGACGCGGGCCAGCCCCCAGTACTTCTCCTGGTCTTTCGGGGCGCGGCTGAGGCCGACTACCCGATCCCCGGTGCGCAGGCCGAAGCGACGAACGATGCTGGACGAGACGTAGATGTCGTCCGGCGAAGGCATCACCCCATGGCGACGGAGGAAGGCGAAGCCCTCGTCCACGATCTCGAGAATGCCGGACACCTCGCCGGGCACGACTTCCTCGCGACGGCTGGCCTGGGCCAGCGGCACCGCGTCGAGAAGCTTCAACACGAGATCCGAGTGCTCCAGGCCGTCGGCCTCGATGCCGTACTCGGTGGCCAGGTCGCGGAGCTCGTCGATGGACTTCTCCTGGAGCTCGCCCAGGGTCAGGGCCGGCTCTTCCTCGGCGGTCTGCGGGTATCCACCCGGATAGACCGATGCGTATCCGCCGGAAAAGTCGCGGCGGCGCTGGAAGTTCCCGCGCGGTGCGCCACCGTGGCGGCGCGGCCCACCCCCGTCGGGGCGACGGCGCGGCCGTCCGCGTCGGGGCTGGCGAGATTCGTCATTCATGGGGGATAGGTCTCCGTCAAGGGGAACCGGGGCGCAAGGCGGGCCGATCGGCCGCTGCTGGCTCCGGGTGGGGTGAAGGTCGGCGTCCGGTCAGACCTTGCGGCTTCCGGCTCGGGTCGTAATGTTCGGCCCGCCGTAGCCACTCATCTGGCCGATCAGCTGCGCGCGGATCTGGCGCAGGACCGGCCGCCAATCGAGGTGATCATACCCGAGGGAGGCAACCACGTTCTCGGCCGATGGTCCTAGTCCCCTGCGCCACATGGACCGCAGGAAGGTGCCGGCGTCGGTCGACCGCCACCAGGTGACACCGAATCGATCGCGCAGGGAGGTGGACAGACTTCCCTCGAGTTGCCACGCCCGAAGGTATTTGGCCGCGTACAGGCCATCGTCCACGTCGGCCAGGTAGCTGGCCTCGGGGGTGATGACGCCGGTCAGCAGGCCCAGCAGGCCGGCGTACTCCGCCCGGTGGACAGTCCATGGGCCGCCGCGATGGAGGCGGAGCTCGTACAGGAGCTTGGCGGCATAGCGGCGGAGGAAGTAGAGCTTCCGAAATGCGCCAAAGTCGAGCCAGCTGGCGATGGCGTCCGATGGCATGCGCAGCTCCTCCTCCAGCCAGTCCGGCTCCGCGAGCAGGTATTGGAAGACGAAGGCCCACCCTTCGGTCACGCTGGCGTCGCCGATGTAGCGATCGGCTGGTGCCAGCCTCTGCGCGATGTGGGCGTAGTGCTGGAGGTGGCCCATCTCGTGGAGCGCGCCGCCATAGTCCTCGTGCCCGCCGCGGGGCTGGACAACGAGGCGGACGTCGCCGGGGACCCGGATCGGGACACAGAACGCGCGGGATGTCTTGCCCGGGCGCGGCTCGAGGTCGAGCGTGATCCCGCGCTGGCGGGCGACGTCGATGCCCAGCCCGCCGAGCGTCGCTCCCACCACCGACATCAGGCGGCCGGATTCGAAGTGCTGGTCCCAGCCCCGGCCGCGAAGCAGGTGCGCCAGATCGGCGACGCTGGCATCGCCGCCCTCGATTTCGATCAGGGCCAGGTAACGACGAAGGGCGGCGTAGTAAAGCGTCTCCGAATTGGTCAGGAAGGCCGCGGTGCCGTCGGCCACCGCCTCCGGATCGAAGCCAGCGGCATCGCGGGTGAGAGCCACGTAGTCCGGCGCGCCGAGGGCGCGGGATTCGGCGTGCAGCCGTTCCCAACGCTCCTCCCGAAGCGGATTGATGGCTTCCATTGCCAGCCGGTAGCGCCCATCGAGGGCGTTGCGCTCGTCCCGGTCGGTGATGTCGGCCACGCGGATTGGGACTTGGCGATATCCGATCCGCTCGCCGCGCCACATGACCGCCGCGGTGGTCTCGGCGACGGCGATGCGGTCCGAGATGTCGGCCACCGTCTGCTCGAGATGGCCCTCGATGGCAAATCCCAGCAGGCGGCCGGCCCGACGGGCCCCGGCGTCGTTGCCCGCCGCGGCTGCCCGCAGTCCCGCCATGGCGGCCTCGGAAAACAGGTCCGCGTGTCGTCGGTAGACCGGCGCCAGGTCAAGCTCGGTGCGGAATCCGGCCAGGTTGGCGTACTGCGCCTCGCCCTCCTCGGCCGTGAAAGTCTCGACCTCCGCCTCGTACGCGGCCTGGTCGAATGCACCGGTAGCGCGGCGGCGGGTCGAGCCGCGCCGCGGAGCGGTACGGGTCACCGATCCGGTCAGGTCTCGGCGGTGCTGGCCCCGGCCGCGGCGCGGGTCTTGCGGGTGCTTCGCCGCTGGCCCCTGGGCGATCCGGTGGCCTCGACGCCAACCTCGGCGGACTCGATTGGCAGGCCGATCCGTGCGGCTGCGGCTCCGACGAAGTCGCGGAACAACGGATGTGGACGATTGGGCCGGCTCTTGAGCTCGGGGTGGGCCTGGGTGGCCACGAACCATGGATGGTCCCGGAGCTCGATGAATTCCACGAGCCGATCGTCCGGACTCACGCCGCTCCATCGCATCCCGGCCTCGCCCAGGCGCTCGCGGTACGCGTTGTTGACCTCGAAGCGGTGCCGATGGCGCTCGTAGACGACCTCGGCGCCGTAGGCGGCGCGGGTCAGGGACTCGTCCTCGAGGCGCGCAGGGTAGAGACCGAGACGCATCGTGCCACCCTTCTCGGTGACGTCGGCTTGATCGGGCATCAGGTCGATGACCGGGTGCTCGGTGAAGACGTTGAACTCGCTGCTGTTGGCGTCGTCGGTGCCCAGCGCCATGCGTGCGAACTCAATGACCGCGCATTGGAGGCCCAGGCACAGGCCAAGGAAGGGTACCTGCTGCTCCCGGGCCCATCGGATGGCGCGGATCATGCCTTCCACTCCGCGATATCCGAACCCTCCGGGCACGAGCACGCCGGCCACGCCCTCCAGCTCGGCGGCCACGTCCTCGGGCTCGACGCGCTCGAAGTGCTCGGCCCCGATCCAGCGCACCTTGACGTCGACCCGGTGGTGGAGCCCGGCGTGCTTCAGCGCTTCGCTGACGCTGATGTACGCGTCGGGCAGCTCGGTGTACTTGCCGACGATCGCGATCTCGACCTCGGGCCGCGGGGCGCGGATGCGGGCCACCAGCTCCTGCCAGTCGGACAGATCCGGCTCGGTGGCGGGCAGCTCGAGCTCGTGGGTGATGAGCTTGCCGAGGCCGGCCCGTTCGAGGAGCAAGGGGACCTCGTAGATGGTGCGCGCGGTCCTGAGCGGGATGACGGCGTGGACGTCGACGTCGGTGAACAGGCTGACCTTGTCGAGAATGTCGTCCTCGATCGGCTCGTCGCTGCGCAGGACGATGACATCGGGCTGGATACCGATGCCCCTCAGCTCCTTGACCGAGTGCTGGGTGGGCTTGGTCTTGACCTCGCCGGTGGCGCCGATCTGCGGCAGCCAGGTGACGTGGACGTACAGGACGTTGCGCCGACCCACGTCCTTGCGCATCTGGCGGATGGCCTCCAGGAACGGCAGCGACTCGATGTCGCCCACCGTGCCGCCCACCTCGACCACGACCACGCCGTGGGAGGAGATGCCACCGGCGGCCACGCTGCCGGTGCCCTCGCGGGCGACCCGCGCGATCCGCTCTTTGATCTCGTTCGTGATGTGGGGAATGACCTGCACCGTACCGCCCAGGTAATCGCCTCGACGCTCCTTGGCGATGACCGACTGGTAGACACGACCGGTCGTCACGTTGCTGGCTTGGGACAGGTTCTCGTCGATGAACCGCTCGTAGTGCCCCAGGTCGAGGTCGGTCTCCGCTCCATCATCGGTCACGAAGACCTCGCCGTGCTGGTACGGCGACATGGTGCCTGGGTCGATGTTGATGTACGGGTCGAGCTTGAGAATCGAAACCGGGATGCCGCGGGCTTTCAGGAGGCGCCCGATCGAAGCGGCCGTGATCCCCTTGCCGAGCGAGCTGGTGACCCCACCGGTCACAAAGATGTACTTCGCCATGGCTGTACAACGGGCCTGTTGCGAGAGCTGCCGGAGCGCGCAGGTCGCGCGCAGGAAGGGATCGACCTTCGCCTACCCGGGTCCCGATGGTACCCCATTCGCGCCACACCGATCGACCGATACGACCGGGCGGGAGGGCCACCGGTCGAGGCTCGCGCGTACGATGCGCTCGTGCTGCGCCGTGCCTGGGCCGCCGTGCGCCTGGTTCACCCCGCCCCTGCCGCGGCGGTGACCGCGCTGTCTGCCGCGTTGGCCACCATCCTGGCTGCCGAGCGCGGCGGCCCGATCGACCCCGCGGCGATCGCCCTGCTGACCGCCAGCGTGGCCGGCACTCAGGTGTTCACCGGCGCCACCAACGACCTGACCGACCAGGCTCGCGACGCCGTGGTGCAGCCCGAGAAACCGCTGCCGGCTGGAGACCTGTCGGCGAGCGCCGCGCTGTGGATCGCGGCTGGCGGGTTGGCCCTCCAGATCGCGACGTCCAGTCGGCTGGGAACGCTGCCACTGGTGCTGGGACTGGCGGCCAGCGCCTCGGCCCTGGCCTACAACCTCTGGCTGTCGCGCACGCCACTGTCGGTGGTTCCGTACCTCGTGAGCTTCGGCCTGCTGCCGCTGTGGGTGGCGGCCGGAGTCGGCGTCCCGCTCGACCGCGTGGCTCCGGCCGTGGTCCTGGTGGCCCCATTCGCCGCCGCGGCCCACCTGGCCAACACGCTGCGGGACTTCGAATCCGATGCCGCGCTGGGCTCGCGATGCCTGGCCCAGGTCCTCGGGCGAGTGCACGCCCATCGGCTGGCGGTCGGGCTGGTGGCGGGCGTCGGGCTGGCGATCGGGCTCAGCTTTGCCCTGGAGAATCGGCTTGACGCGGCCAGCTTCGTGCTCGGCGGTCTCGGCCTGCTCGCCGTCCTGCGCGGGACGTCGGATGTCGCGCGGCTCTGGCAAGGCATTCTGGCCGCTTCAGTGCTATGGACGATCGCCTGGGGATTGGCCTCCGCTTCCAGCGGTTAGGGGATCGCTCCCTCCGCGGCCGAACGCGGTTCGCGGCGTGCACCCTGCTCTCGGGCTGCCGTCACGAGTCCACCGGCAACCAGGACCAGGCCGAAGATGATGGTCGGCAGATAGTGGCCCCACAGGTTTGTAATGGCGGCGAGGCCGGCAAGGATGCCCAGGCCAAGACCCGTCAAGCCGCGCGCCGGCAGCAGGGCCAGAATCAGGCACGCGGCGAGCGGCGCCCAAGCGGGCCACCAGCTGACGAACACTCCGACGGAGGCGACGCCGATGGTCAGCGTGTCCACCTCAGCGCGCTCGCCGAGGGCGGCCAGGGCGAACGGCACCGCCTCGGGGCCAAGCCACAGCACGAAGACCAGAGCCTGGGTGGCCAGCGCAGCACCGGCCCACGTGATCGTGGTCCAGCTCCGCTCCCGGACGAGCAGTGGCACAAGCGCGAGCGGCCAGACCTTGAGGCCAATGGCCACCGCAAGCAGCAATCCCGCGGCTCGCCAGTGGCCCGCGGCGTAGGCAAGCGCGAAGGCGGCGATGAGTCCCAGCATCAGGTACCCGTTGTTGCCCAGCACGAGGCCCCACCAGTAGTTCAATTCCTCCCGCACCGCGAGCCGGTCCAACGCCACGTAGGCACCCAGCCCGACTCCGGCCCAGAGCACTGCGCCGGTCCAGCTCTGCCCCAGCATGCGACCGAGGGCGATCGCGGCGAGGGCCACGGCGATCGCGGCGAGCAGCTGCCAGGCGAGCGGGCCATCCGAGTCCAACGCCAGGAAGGGGAGCGCAGCCGCGGCCGCGAGAGGCGGCAAGTTGAATACATCCAGCGGAAGCGGAGCCTCGCCGGCGTCCAGCGGGATGCGGTACAGCGTGCGGTCCAGCAGCTGGCCGGCTCCGGTAGCGTACGCGCGCCAGTCGAGGTAGATGAACAGCGGTTGCTGTGATTCGAGGGCCACGCTGACCGCGAGGTATCGGACAGTGGTGAACATGAAGGCCACCCAGCCAATGGCTGAGGCGGCGATCAGCGTCCACCGCCGGATGAGCGGGCCGCTCATGGCGCCAGATCCCCCCATGCTGGGCTCGTGTCAGGCGGTGTCGCCTTGAGATCGGGGCGACGAATGGTAGCCTCGGCCAGGATCCGTGGCTAGCCCGGTCGCCCGGGCCTAGATCGCGTCGTCGATCTCCCAGGGCTCCTCGTCGACCTCCTCGGTCAACTTGAGCCACACGAACAGGCCGGCCAAGACGGTCAGCGGGACGATCACCAGCGCCGCCAAGATGGCGCCGATGGCGATCGCGAGAGCCTTGAGAATGTTCATGTATCGATCTCCGTTCCACTCGCCTCGGAGGGCGCTTCGACCGGTGGCGGTTGGGCTGTGCCGCGTCCGCGGTCGAGTGGTGCGGCCTCGATCATACCTACGATTTCGTCCCGAGTGAATTCGGAGAGCTGGTGGCCGACCTTGCCATGGGCCGCGACGACGAATGTGCGGACGACGAACGAGCCCTCTTGCTCGAAGAAGAACACGTCTCGCGGTTGCACGCCGTCGAGCCACTTCCCGATGATCCGCAGCGCCTGCTCATAGAAGTTGGCCAGTCCGAGTTCCGGGTGATCCGCCGCAGCCGTGCCCCGCTGCGCCTCGGCGGCGCCGATCAGGTCGCCGACCTGGTCATCGGTGAGCTCATGCGTCTGCTTGGAGAACGTCCCAGTTTCCGACCATTGGCCGCCCATGGACTCCGCAATGCCCTGGACCAGGAACCCGCCGTCAAGCTCCAGGAACAGGATCTCCTTGAGGGGCTGGCGGTCCGCCCACGACCCGATGCTGCGCAGGACCTCTTCCCAGTTCTGGCGCGGGCTCCCGTCGTAGATCCGCATGGGTTGTCTCCCGGTGGATCGGCCGGGCCTAGGATAGCGCGCGCAACGCGACGGCCACCTCGGCGGCTGCGCCAGCGTTGGCGATAATCAGACCGATGTTGGCGCGCAGCGCGCGCCCCCCTGAGGCCTCGACTATGCGCTGCAGCGCAAACGGCGTCACCTCTGCGCCGCGGATGCCGTCGGCGGCCGCCGCTTCCATGGCCTCGGCGATCCACCGTTCCACCTCCTCGGCCGGGATGGCCACGTCGGCCGGTGGCGGTTGGACAAGGAGGAGACCGCCCACACCGAGGAGTGATCGGTGAGTCGCGACTGTCCGACCTGCCGCCTCGGCCGAATCGACCCGATGAGCGAGCGGCAGTCCGCTGGTCGGGCTGTAGAACGCCGGCATCTCGGACGTCCGGAACCCGACCACCGGGACGCGGCGCGTCTCCAGCAGCTCCAGGGTCGCGGGCAGGTCCAGGATGGCCTTCGCCCCGCTGCACATGACCGCCACCGGTGTGGCGGCCAGCTCGTCGATGTCGGAACTGACGTCGAAGCTGCGCTCCGCCCCCCGATGGACACCGCCGATGCCGCCGGTGGCCATGAGCGCGATCCCGGCGCCGTGCGCCGCACGCAGGGTGGCACTGACCGTGGTGGACGCCAACCCGCGGTAGGCGAGTACCGGTCCCAGGTCGCGCGAGGTGGCCTTGGCTGCCCGGGACTCGGGGTTGGCGAGGCGCTCCAACAGTGATCGGTCGGCTCCCACCACCACTCGCCCGTCCACGATTGCCGTGGTGGCGGGCACGGCCCCGCTGGCACGCACCGCGGCTTCGGCAGCCAGGGCGGTGGTCAGGTTGTCCGGCACCGGAAGGCCCTGTGCGATCAGCGACGATTCGAGCGCGACCACCGGCTGACCGGTGGCGATGGCCTGCCGAACCTCGTCGCTGGGAGCGAGCCACTCCGCGGTCACTGCCCGGCCTCCGCAGGGATGGGGGCCTGGGCTCCGACCACTGCCGCCGCCTCGGTCCCGAGTCGTATCCCCTGCTCCAACGCGCTGCGCAGGACGTTCAGGGGCGGCGGCCACGGCGCTGCGGCCAGGGCCAGCAGGATCCCGGCGGCGAAGGCGTCGCCCGCTCCCGTCGCGTCGACCGCCGATCCGCGCGAACCCCGCAACGTGACCGTTCCGTGGCCCCATGCGGCCGCCGCTCCGGCGGCGCCATCGGTCACGACTGCGGCGCCACCCACCGTCGACGTCAGGCGTCCGGCGAGAGCCTCCGCGCTGTCGGAGCCTCCGGCCGCGGACGTCCCCGCCGCGGACGTCCCCGCCGCGATCGCCGAGGCCTCGGCCCGATTAAACAGGACAAGGTCTGGCCTGACGATGCGGAGCCTCGGTAGCAGGTCGCTGCCCTCGTCGATTGATCCGCCACCCACGCTGCACAGCTGCCCGGCGATGCGCGATCCGGCGATGGCAGCCAGGCCGTCGCCGCTGGCCGGATCGGCCAGCGGATATCCAGAGATGTGAATCCAAGTCGCCCCGGCCAGCGCCGACCGCGCGGCAGGCGAGGTGAGGGCGTCCGGCTCAAACGAGACGCGGTCACTCAGCATGGCCCGCTCCCCGGCCCCATCCACCAGTGAGACCACGATCCCGCTCCGAGGGGCCGGCAACGGCACGAGGGCGACTCCCGCTGCAGCGAGCGCACCCTGCAGCTGCTCCCCTATGAGGTCATCGGCGACGGCGGTGATGAGGGTCACCTGCGCCCCGCGCCGAGCAAGCCGAACCGCCAGATTCGCTCCCTGCCCGCCCGGTCCCACGGTGATGCTGGCTGCCTGGTCGGATCCGGGGAAAGGCGTCCCCGGGCTCCGGACCGTGACGTCCAGGGTCGCATCGCCCACCACCACGAACCTGGTCGGCGCAGCACTCACCACGGCTGGCGCGTGGAAAAGCCCTCGTCCAGCGGATGCCAATACGCCACCGAGGGCTCGGCCAGGCGCCAGCACAACCACACCGGCCGTCCGTCGCGCTCGCCTGGAAAGTCTACGAGGCCCTGCTCCAGGTCGCGCAGCTCCACGCCGAGCGACTCGAGGTGTTCGACCAGCGCGCGCATCCCGCCGCCGATCTCGGTCATCTCGGCCTCCGAGCGGGCCATCGCATCGGCGTGGGCGACGTTGCCGTTGGTGGCGCTCTCACTGCTGTGTGCCGTCAAGGCCACCACTGCAGTCTCCAGGCGTCCCTTTTCCACGGCCAGCTGGAGGAGCACGGCGCGCACCTCGGGCAGCATCGCATTGGCCTCCTCGATCGTGTATCGGCGCCCACCCTCGGCCATCGCCGGATGGTAACCCTCCTCTGGTAGGATCGGCCCGCCCGGCGGGCCAGCTCCGCGCCGCGACGGCGCCCCCGGGACCCGGCCCGAGTGCCATGACCGACATCCCGAACGGCGCGGAGCCGCTTGACGAATACGCGGACTTCGAGCTGCCGTCGTACATCGGCAGCACGACATTCCAGAAGCTCCCGCTGTTGATCGATGGCGCCGCGCTCACCGCACGCCGCCCCGACGCGGCGATCGTGGGAGCGCCCCTGGACGACGGGGTCAGCCACCGGCCCGGCGCCCGCTTCGGCCCGAGGGCCATCCGGGCCGCCTCCTACCACCACGGCGAGCTGCATTCTCTCCAGCTCGGCATCAACCCATTCGACTGGCTCGACGTGGTCGACGCCGGCGACGCGCCGGTCGTGCCGGGCCGACTCGAACGGGGCCACGCCGTCATCCGAGCCAAGGTGCTCCAGGTGGCGCAGGCGGGCACGATTCCGATCGTCCTGGGCGGTGATCACTCGATCACGTATCCCTCGGCCAGCGCGGTGGCGGAGGCCGTGGCGCCGCGTCGGCTGGGAATCGTCCACTTCGACGCGCACGCGGATACCGGGAACAGCACATGGGGCAACCTGCTCTCTCATGGCACGCCGATGCGGCGCCTGATCGAGTCGGGCGCGGTGGCGGGCCGCAACTTCGTCCAGGTCGGCCTGCGCGGGTACTGGCCCACGGCCGAGACCCTGGCCTGGATGCGTGAGCAGGGCATGCGCTGGCACCTCATGACCGAAATCGAGTCGCGCGGGGCCGAGGCCGTGGTAGCTGACGCCATCGCGGAGGCGCTCGAGGGGCCAGACGTCGTGTATCTGTCGGTCGACATCGACGTCCTCGACCCTGGAATGGCGCCGGGGACCGGCACGCCGGAGCCGGGCGGGATGCTGACCCGCGAGCTTCTGCGTGCCATCCGCCAGGTCGTCGGCGCGGTCACCCTGGTGGGGATGGACGTGGTCGAGGTGGCGCCGGTCTATGACGTCGCCGAGGTGACCTCCTCCGCGGCCCACCGTTGCGTGCTCGAGGCCCTCAGCGCCCTCGCGGCACGGCGCCGCGACCAACGGGAGCCGGCCAGGCCCACGGAGCGCTGACCCGCCCTACTCGACGCTGAAGTTCCCCGTCGCGGCCAGGGTCCCGTTGCGATCCGCGCGCACGGTGTAGGCACCCGTGTCGAGGTTGGTGTATTCGAAGATCGTGTACCCGGCGCAGTCGGTGTTATCTCCGCAGAAGCCCAGGGTCAGGCTATCTTCGCCTTCGACATCCCCGCCGATGTCGCGGATGGTCACCGCGATGACGTCGGTTGGCTTGGCGTGGCGGAACGTGACCAGGATGTAGACGTGGCCGTTGTTGACGGCCCCACTGTTCCCGCACGTTTCGCCGGTGGGAAACTCGTCACACGCCTCGGTACGAGCCAGGAAGCCGTCGGGGAACGCGGACGGTTGAGGATTGGATGGAGCGGCGGTTGGAGCGGCCGTCGTGGGCGACGGCTCGGCGGAGGTGGCCCCCGGTGTCGGCTCCGGGCTCGGCGTGGCGATGTCCGCCGTCGGCGAAGGCGAGCCCTCCGCCACGGGGCCCGAGTCGAAGACGCCACCCAGGATCGCCCCACCCAGCAGAGCAAGGATCCCCAGCCCCAGGAACACCACGAACACGACGCCCGAGACTCCACCGTTGGCGTCTGCCGAGCGAGGTGCGGAGAGGGGCGGTGGAGCGGAGGGCGGGGGAAGCTCCGCAATCGGTGGCTGGGCGCTGGCTCGGCTCCCCGCCTTTGCGGCGGCTGCCGCAGTCGGATCGGGCGCAGCTGCCGGAGCGGCTGCCGCGGCGGCCAAAGCTGCAGCGGCTGCTGCCTTGGTTGCCGCTGGCGTCTCCGTGGCCGTGGCCTCCTCGGATGACGGTCCGCCGGCCGGCGGTACCTCCTCGGCGCCAAAGCCCGGCTCAGCCGGCCATGCCGGCGGCTGGTCCTCGGTCTCGGCCAGGTGGTCGATCGGCAGAGCGTCCGCGGCCCGTGCGGCGGCGGCCGCCCGGACTGCCTCGTCCTCGGGCTCCGGCTGGAAGCGCTCGGCCTGGCTTGACCATGGGGCGCCGGGCTGGTCCACCTCGTGCCCGCGGCGGAAGACGTTGGAGCCCTGCCCTCCCGCGGGATCGCGCGTTGCGCCCTGAAGCGCGGCTCCGCACTCGTTGCAGAACGGGGCCGGCGGCGTCCAGCGGCCGCAGGTAGGGCAAAGCACATCGCCACGTGCGTCAGGCATCGGCGCGCATTGTGCCCCGGAACGTCAATTCGGCGCCACCAGCCCAACTGGGTTTCCGTGGAGCCCACCGTCCTTCGTGAGCGGGTGGCTGGTGCCGTGGCCGCCGACGCCTGGGTCGTGGATGGCAACTACAGCGCCACCCGCGATCTGGTGCGGACCCGGGCTGACACCGTGGTGTGGCTCGACTTCCCGTTCGCGCTCGTCATGTGGCGCGTGATCGTCCGCACCCTGCGCCGGAGCATTCGGGGCGACGAGCTGTGGAGCGGCAACCGGGAGAGCATTCGCCGGGCGTTCAGCCGGGACTCGATCATCCTGTGGGCGTTGACCACCTATCGGCGACAGCGGCGCGACTACCCGAGGCTGTACAAGGAGTACCCGGACGTGCGCTTCGTCCGGCTCCGCTCGCCGAGGGATGCCCGCCGGTTCCTGGCCGCTATTCGGTCTCCCCGCCAGGCTCCGAGGTCTCCTGCACGCAGTCGACCTGCTCGGCGACCGGGAGGCAGTTCTGCTGCAGGAACCACGACGCCAGCAGCACCAGAGCTGCAGTGACGACGATGGTGGCGGTGAGGGTCAGCAGCACCGCGCGCCAGGTCGGCTCGCGGTACTGGGTGTCCACGCCCCGATCTTAGGCGCCTGGGCGCTTCCACTGGGTGCCGTCGGCGAAGCGCTCCAGCTTCCAGATCGGCAACCGCTGCTTGATGGCCTCGATGACATACCGATTCGCCTCGTAGGCGTCGGCACGATGCGGTGCGGCGGTCACTATGACCACCGCCGCTTCGCCGATGGGCACAACTCCCGTGCGATGGACGACCGCCGCCACGCACCCGGGCCAGCGTTCGACCACCTCCCCCGCCACCGCCCGCAGCGTCGCTTCTGCCATCTCGGGGTAGGCCTCGTACTCCAGCTCCAGGACCTCGCGGCCGTCATCGGCTTGATTCCGAGCGCGGCCGACGAAGGTGACCACCGCGCCGTGCGACGAGCCAGCGACCCGCTCCAGGACATCGATGTCGATGCGGTCGTCGGTCAAGCCGACCAGGGGATCTTCCGATCCGCCGGAGACCGGCGGCAGGAACGCGACTTCGTCGCTGTCGGCGAGTCGCTCATCCCAGCCCACCGCGGTGCCGTTGCGGGCGGGCTGGGTGTAGGGCCGATGCGGTTCCAGCCCCGGGTGGCGGCTGACGAGCGCGTCCCAGGCATCGGCCACCGAGGCGTCTGCGGGGAGATCCAGGTTGCTCCGGGCAGCGCTCAGCTCGCGCAACGTGGCGAAGCATCGGGCGCGAACGCGCATCGGTCTAGACCGGGGTCCCGCTCAGGTAGCTGAGCGAGGCGGCGCCGATGGTGCCGGCCATGACCGTGGCCAGACCCACGTACAGCAGCCCGGTCGTCGCCTGCAGGGAGGTGGCGCGGGTGGCGAGCAAGGCCAGGATCGCGATCATGAAGGGGAACACGATGCCCACCCCGAATCGCAGCGTCGTGAGCCAGGCCAGGCCTTCCGCCAGCAGCACGTCGGACCCGACGACAACGGCCCAGGCGGCCAGGAGGCCCTGGACAGCGAGGGCTCCGATGAGCAGCCAGATCAGGCGCTGCAGAGGAGCCGGCGACAGCTTTGGGGTGACCAGGTACCAGTGGCCCAGCAGCATGGCGGCGTTCACCGACCCCAACGCCAGCGCGGCGCTCGCCAGGCCCGCGGCAAGGATCGGGGGGTTGGCGGTGCCTCCGGCTGCGGCCAGGGTCACCAGTGCCAGGATGCCGATGACACCCCCGCCGACCGCCAGGCCGGAACGCGGCCAGCTGGCCAATGACGCGACGAGGTATCCGCCCGCGGCCACCACAAAGGCCCACACCAACGTGCGACGGAGGCCCGAGGTCCCTCCGACGACTGGAACGGGAGCGAGGTTCAGTTCGGAGACGAGCCAGACGACGCCGCCTATCGCCACCAGCCACGCCATGAACAGCCGATATCCCCGTGTCGTGCCACCCAGCCACTCGGTAATGCCAACCGCGAGCAGGCTCCCGCCCGCCAGGGCTCCCCAGAGGATCCAGTTCACGAAGGGAAGAGCCTGGAGGCTCATGAGTCGACGCTCTTCACAAGGGCACCAGGCTGCCGGTCAGGCCGATCTCGACCCATCCTTCGGCCACGCGCGTCGGAAACGTCTCCACCGGCTCGACGGCCGGCAGCACCACCGCCGCTCCGGTCCGAACGTCGAAGCAGCCGCCATGCCAGGCGCAGACCAGGACGCCATCGCGGGGATCGAATCCGGCTTCTGAGAGCGGGTAGTCCTTGTGCGTGCAGTTGTTCTGGACCGCGAAGAACTCGCCGCCGTGACGAACGAGCACGACCGGCCGCCCGTCGATCGCGACCGGGATCAGATCCCCGTCACGCAGGGCGGCCGCCGGCAGGATGCGGACGAAGCGAGCTGCGGCCTGCGTCACTCAGATGGGGCGAGCGAAGGCCAGCAGCCGCGGCTCGGTCATGTCCTCGATCGACCAGCGCAGGCCTTCGCGGCCGAGGCCCGAGTCCTTGACCCCGCCGTACGGCATGGGGTCGGTACGCCAGGTCGGAACGTCGTTGACGATGATGCCCCCCACTTCCAGCTCGTCGTGGGCGGTCAGGGTCCGCTGCAGGGAACCGGTGAACAGGCCGCACTGAAGGCCGAAGCGGCTGTCGTTGATCTCGCGCAGGGCGGCCGCGAAGTCCGGGACCGGGAACAGGTTGACCACGGGCGCGAAGACCTCCTCGCCGCACACACGGGCGTCACGCGGGACGTCGACAAGGACGGTCGGCTCGTAGAATAGCCCCTCCGCGTGGGCGCCGGTGAGCGCGCGGGCGCCGGCATCCAGGGCTTCATGCACCCATTCGTCGGTGCGGGCCACGGCCGCGGGGTCGACCATGGGTCCCAGGTCGGAGGCCGGATCGAGCGGGTCGCCCATCGTCACCTGGCGCACCTTCTCGACGAAGCGCCGCTCGAACTCGGCGTAGATCGACTCCACGACGTAGATGCGCTGGACGCTGATGCACACCTGTCCGGCGTAGGCGAAGGCGCCGAACACCAGCCGCGCCACCGCCCAGTCGAGGTCAGCGGTCTCGTCCACGATGACGCCTGCATTGCCGCCCAGCTCGAGGACCACCTTCTTGCGGCCGGCATCGGTCTTCATCTTCCAGCCCACGCTGGGGCTGCCGGTGAAGCTGAGAAGCTTGAAGCGGTCATCGGCCACCATCCGGTCTCCCGTTGGGCGGTCCATGGGCAGGATGCTGACCGCGCCCTTGGGCAGGCTGGTCTGGTCGAGGTACTGCGCCACCCGAAGCATGACCAGCGGGTCCTTGCTCGGCGGCTTGAGGACGATGGAGCAGCCCGCCGCGATGGCGGGGGCCACCTTGTGGGCGGCCAGGTTGAGGGGGAAGTTGAACGGGCTGATTCCGGCCACCGGCCCAATGGGATAGTGCCTGACGATCCCGCTCCGGCCCCGATTGGCCGCAGTCCAGTCCAGAGGTAGCCACTCCCCGTTGATCCGCAGCGCCTCCTCGGCGGCGGTCCGGAACGTCAGGGCGCCGCGAGCCACCTCGCCCCTCGCATCGCGGATGGGCTTGCCCGACTCGCGCGTCAACAGCTCCGCCAGCTCGTCCGCGTCCCGCGTGATGGAGTCCGCCACATGCTGCAGGGCATCGCGCCGTTCGAAGCTGGCCAAGCGCCGCGTGTGCTCGAAGGCGGTCACGGCGGCCGCCGTGGCGCGCTCCAGCTCGTCGGGGCCTGCCTGCCAGGTCGTGGCCACCAGGTCGCCGGTGGCGGGATTGCGGACCTCGAGCGGCGACCCAGCCGCGACGAACTCGCCGGCCAGGTAC
>JBOGTA010000101.1:0-4703 GCA_050695855.1 Candidatus Limnocylindria bacterium | reverse complement strand
GGCCATCCCGGCGCCGTACAACCACTCGAACATCAACTCCGATGAAGTCATCTACTACGTGGCCGGGAACTTCATGAGCCGCCGGGGCGTGGACATCAGCTCGTTCACCGTCCACCCGGCGGGCATTCCTCACGGGCCCCATCCGGGGACGGTGGAGGCGTCCATCGGCAAGGAGGCGACCGAGGAGCTGGCGGTCATGATCGACACCTTCCATCCCCTCCACCTCACCCGCCAGGCCTCTGAGCTGGAGGACCCCGCCTACCCGTTCAGCTGGCTGCCACCGAAGGACGCCGACGCCGAGGCCAAAGAGCTGGCCGACCGCGGTCCCGAGGCGTTCCCGGACTGACCGATGTCCGCGATCCGCCCGGCCCACGGCCTCGCGCTGATCGCGACCATTGCGGCAGCCGTGTCCTGCGCGGGCCCGTCGACTGCAGCTCCGCAATCGACCGCATCCAGCGTTGGCGCCAGCGAAGCGGTTGCGCAGGGCTGCCCAACCATCGACCTGCGCACACCATCGGGTGACCGCATCGACCTCAACGGGACGTGGGTCACGCAGAAGGAGGGGACGCGGGCGGGGCTGTACTTCTTCCGCCAGGTTGGGAGCTGCGTCTGGTTCGTGGGCGGTGTTCCGTGGGCAACCGCCGACGATCCGGGCGATCTCGGGATCATCACGGTCACGTTCCACGGCCGTGTCGGAGCCGACTTCGTCATCCGAGGCGACTGGATCGACGTGCGGGCCGACGTTCTGGGCCTTGCCAGCTCAGGTGGCAGCCTGGAGCTGGGATTCGAGTTCGGCGCAGAACCGGACGCGTTGCGACTGGTCTACCTCGGCGGAAGGGGTGAGCCGTTCGTCGAACCCGGGTACCGGGAGGAGCAGACGTGGGTCAAGGTCAGCGACCTGGGGGCATACCCGGTGCCGACGCCGTGAGCCGGCTGACGTGATTCTCTACTTCCTGCGTCACGGGAAGGCGGCCCAGCACCGGCCGGACGACCCCAACGATGACAATCGCGAACTGACCGATGCCGGCGCGGCCGAGCTGCGGGCCGCCGCCTCGCTGTGGCGCCGCCTGAACCTGCGACCCGACGTGGTCATCAGCTCGCCGCTGCCCCGTGCGCTCCAGACCGCACAGTTGCTCGTGGAGGGGATGGGCCTAGTTCGCGAGCCGATCGCGGATGACCGCTTGCGGCCAGGAGCCGAGTGGGGCGACATGGCCCGCGCGATGACCACCGACCGCGACGCAAGGCGCGCGATGTTCGTCGGCCACGAGCCTGATCTCTCGAGAGCGGTTCAACTTCTGACGGGCGCCCGCGCGGTTCGTCTGCGGAGCGGTGGTGTGGCCTGCGTCGAGTTTCCCGGCATCCCCGAGCCGGGCGCCGGGGAGCTGGCTTGGCTGCTGGACCCGGACCTGTACGTAGAGTGAGCTGGAGGGAGCATGGACGGCATCAAGGTTTATCGCTTCGAGGACCCGCACGAGGCGCGTACCTTCGACCTCGGCAAGTTCGAGCTGATCAACGCGGCAGGCATGACCATCGGCCGTGCTGAATACGAGCCCGGGTGGCGATGGTCGGAGCACGTCGGCAAGGCGATCGATCAGGCGCTGTGCCCCACCCCGCACCTGGGGATGGTGCTGTCCGGCCGGAATCGAGTCGAGATGGCGGACGGCATGGTCGTGGACCTGCGGCCGGGCGACGTCTTTGCGATCGGTCCGGGCCACGACAGCTGGGTGCTGGGAGAGGAGCGGTACGTTTCGCTCCACTTCCTCGGCGCGGAGGCCTACGCCACCAAGTGAGCTTGGTTGGCCCCGCGCGCGAGGGATTGCGAGTCGCGTTCGGGGCTTAGGGCGAGACGACGACCACCTTCCCGAAGGCGCGCCGCGCCTCGAGATGCTCCTGCGCGGCGCGCGTTTCGGCCAGGGGGAACGTGCGGTCGATGACCGCCTCAACGCGACCCGACTGGACCAGGTCCAGGACCCCGGCCATGTCGGACCGGGTGGCTCCCATCGAGCCCAGGATCGTGAACTGGCGCCAGAACAGGTTCCACAGGTCCGTCTCCGCCATGCGGCCCGTCAGCCCGCCGCAGGTCACCACCCGGCCACCGGTGCGTAGGCTGGCCAGGCTGTGGCGCCACGTGGCCGGACCGACGTGCTCGAACACGATGTCCACCCCACGCCCCTCGGTGATCCGCATCACGTCCAGCTCGAAGCGGGGCGATTCGGCATGGTTGATGACGTGGCTGGCACCCAGCTCGCGGGCCTTCGCCAGCTTGTCCTCGGACCCCGCGGTGGCGATCACCGTGCAGCCCAGCTCGCGGGCAATCTGGATCGCGGCACTGCCGATCCCCGAGCCGGCGGCCAGGACCAGGACCCACTCGCCGGGCTGCACGCCGGCGCGCGTCACGAGCATGTGCCACGCGGTGCCGAACGCGGCCGGCAGGGCCGCGGCCTGGGCATCGGTGATCCGCTCCGGGGTCCGAACCAGGCAGCTGGCCGGCGCGGTCAGGTACTCGGCGAATCCCCCGTCCCGGCTGAGACCGATGATCTCTCGGTTCTCGCACAAGTTCTCCCGCCCCTCCCGGCAGTACGAGCACGTCCCGTCCGCAGTGAACGCCAGCACGATGACGCGCTCCCCCACCGCCCAGTCGCTCACCGCCGATCCGAGGGCGACGATCTCGCCGGCCGGCTCCAGGCCTCCGATGTGTGGCAGCGGGGCGCGCATGCCGTGACTCCCCTCCCGGACGTGGAGATCGAGATGATTCAGCCCGCAAGCGCCGACCCGCACCAGGACCTCGCCCGGCCCCGGAACCGGATCGGGAACGTCGTCGTAGGACAGGACGTCGGGCCCGCCGCGCCGTCGAAAGATGACTGCTTTCATCGGTCTCGCTTCATAATCCACGCTTGAGTATGCCAGCCGAGCTCCCCGCGACCTCCCGCGTCGTCGTAACCGGCATGGGCGCCATCACGCCGCTCGGCAACGACGTGGCCACGCTGTGGCGGAACCTGGTGGCGGGGACCTCGGTCGCGCGCACGATCAACCGATTCGATCTCACCGGCTTCCGCACCAAGTTCGCGGCGGAAGTCGTCGACTTCGACCCGACCGCCTGGATGGACGCCAAGGACGCGCGGCGCGCCGATCGGGTCATCCAGTTCGCGCTGGCCACCTCGACCCAGGCCCTGGACCAGGCCGGGCTCCGCCCGGAGGGCGATCTGGCCGATGAGGTCGGCGTCCTGATCGGGACCGGGATCGGGGGCTTGACCAGCCTGGACGAGGCGGCCCGGGTCATGCGCGCGGAAGGGCCTGATCGGGTCAGCCCCCTGACCGCGGTCAACATGCTGCCAGACATGGCATCGGGGCAGGTGGCCATCCAGTTCGGGCTGCGCGGGGTCAACTTCTGCGTCATCTCGGCCTGCGCGACCGGGACGAACGCGGTCGGGGAGGCGGCCGAGATCATCAAACGGGGCGACGCCAAGGCCATGGTGGTGGGGGGCACCGAGGCGCCGGTCACGCCCCTGGCCCTGGCCGCGTTCCACCGCACCGGGTCGCTGTCGACCCGCAACGACGACCCGAGCCACGCGTCCCGGCCGTTCGATCGCGATCGCGACGGGTTCGTCGTGGGCGAGGGGGCCGGGGGTCTCGTCCTGGAGCGCCTCGACTTCGCGTTGGAGCGCGGCGCCACTCCCCTGGCCGAGGTGATCGGCTACGGCAACGCGGCCGACGCGTTCCACGTCAGCGCCCCGGAGCCCGAAGGCCGGGGAGCCGCACGCTCCATGTCACGCGCCATGGAGAAGGCGGGGCTCGCTCCGGCAGACATCGACTACATCAATGCCCATGGCACCAGCACCCCGCTCAACGATCGGAGCGAGACGAGGGCCATCAAGCTGGCCATGGGCGAAGACGCCCACCGCGTCCCCGTCAGCTCGACCAAGTCGATGACCGGGCACATGCTGGGCGCGGCGGGCGTCGTGGAGGCCGTGGTCTGCGTCCAGGCCATCCGCGAGGGAGTCATTCCCCCAACCATCAACTACGAGAACCCCGATCCGGAGTGCGACCTGGACTACGTTCCGAACACGGCCCGTGAGGCGACGATACGGATCGCGATGTCGAACTCGTTCGGATTTGGCGGGCACAACGCGACGGTCATCCTGCGCGCCTATTCCTGAGCGCTAACCTGCTGGTTCCTCCGTGGCGCTCTCGCCAACGCCGATGCCCAGGGCATGGAACCCGCCATCCACGTGGATGAGCTCTCCGGTGGTGAGCGTTGCCCAGTCGCTGAGCAGGAAGCACACCATCCGTCCCACCGGCACGGAGTCCGTCACATCCCAGCCCAGCGGGGCGCGGTCGCCCCAATGCCCAGCCAGGAGATCGAAACCCGGGATGTTCTTGCCGGCCATGGACCGAATGGGTCCGGCCGAGACCGTATTGACCCGGATGTGGAACGCGCCCAGATCCCGCGCCAGGTAGCGCGCGACCGACTCGAGACCTGCCTTCGCCACTCCCATCCAGTCATAGATCGGCCATGCCACACGGGCGTCGAAGTCCAGGGTCACAACGCTCGCCCCGCCCGAGGCTCCCGATACCTTCAGCAGGGGCAGCATCCCGGCGGTGAGGGCCTTCAATGAGAACGCGCTGGTCCGAAACGCGACCGCCGCGCTGTCCCACGGCGTGCTGAGGAAATCGCCCCCCATGGCGTCCTGGGGGGCGAAGGC
>JBOGTA010000100.1:0-4734 GCA_050695855.1 Candidatus Limnocylindria bacterium | reverse complement strand
TGGATCGCCGAGAGCTACCGCGCGGTCGCGCCCAAGACGCTGGTCGCCCGCCTGAAGGCCGGCGCCTCGCGGACATGACCGGGGGCCCGTCCAAAGCACCCCACACCCTTGGCATCCATGGACGGGGGCCCTTGACCGGTTGCGTCCCCGGTCCGAGACTCGCGCCGTGGCGAGGTTTGAAATCCGTCGCTTCGAGGAGCCCGATGAGAGGGTCACATTCCCGCACGGGGAGTCCAGGCTGGTCACGGTTGCCTCGCTGACCGTGGCCTGGGGGGTCATGCAGCCCGGCTGGCACTGGAAGGAGGACATCGGACCCCTCGCCGGAACCGAGTGGTGTCAATTCCGCCACGTCGGCATCTGCCTCAGCGGGCACATGGCTGGGGTGATGGCCGATGGCTCAGCCTTCGAGGCGGGGCCGGGGACGTTCTACGACATCGCGCCGGGTCACGACGGGTGGGTCGAGGGTGCGGAGCCGGTCGTCACGTTCGAGTTCCAGGACGTCGAGGGTTGGGGCAAGCCACCCGAGGAGGCTGAGCGCCAGCTGACGACGCTCCTCTTCACCGACATCGTCGGATCAACGTCGGCCGCCGAACGGATGGGAGACGCGGCCTGGAAGCGACTGCTCGCATCTCATGCCAGCGACGTGCGACGGCTCCTGCTCAACCATCACGGCCAGGAGGTGAAGATGACCGGGGACGGCTTCCTGGCGACGTTCAACACCCCGCTGCGCGCGGTGCGCTGCGGAATCGAGGTCGCCTCCGCGACGGAGCGACTGGGGCTCGGGGTCCGCGTGGGGATCCATACCGGTGAGGTCGAGGTCGTCGATGGAGACTTGCGCGGTCAGGCCGTGCATGCTGCACAGCGGGTCATGGCGCTCGCCGGCGCGGGAGAGGTCTTCGTTTCGGACACGACCCACGCGCTTGTCGCTGGCTCGGGGATGGCGTTCGATGATCGTGGGCTTCACGAGCTGAAGGGATTCAGCGACCCGCGTCATCTCTACGCGGCGATCGGGTCGCCATCTTGACGACTGCCCGCGGGACGCCCCACAGTGGAACTCTCGGAGGAGGGCAACAGGATGTCTGAAGAGCACGATCCGGCGGGAGCGATCGGGACCGTTAGCCACTACTTCGGCCACCTTTCGGTAGCAGCCGTCACCCTGACCGATAGGCTCAGCGTCGGCGACCGGATTCACATTCGCGGCCACACCACCGACGTGGAGCAGACCGTGGATTCGATGGAAGTCGAGCACGCCAAGGTCGAAACCGCCGGTCCGGGAGACGACGTCGCGCTCCAGGTCGCGGACCACGTCCGCGAGCACGACAAGATCTTCCGCGAGGGTTAATCGCTCGCCCGCACCGCGGGCGACATCGGTCACAGGGGAACCTGACGGCGTTGGGTGCCGTCCTGCCCCCATCAACTGAACATGGCCTGCAGCCGGGCCGCTTGATGGAGGACCGATCCCATGCGGCGTTTGATCTCTCTGGCGGCTGCCACCATCGCCCTGCTGGTCTTTGCCGGACCGACGTTTGCCTGTGCAGGCCTTATCGGCCCCAATGGCGCGGTCAACCTTCTCCGCACCACCACCTTCGCCGGCTATCACGATGGCGTTGAGCACTACGTGACGTCCTTCGCCTTCGCCGGCGGCGAGGGCGAGTTTGGCAGCCTGGTGCCGCTCCCCGATGTTCCGACCAAGGTCGAACGGGGCGGCGATTGGACACTCCAGCGCCTGAACATCGAGACCGAGCCCCAGCTGTTCCTCGCCGCGGATGCGGCCCGGGTTGGCGTGGCCGAGGCCCAGGTCCTGCTCGAGGTCCGGATCGACGCGCTGGACATCACCATCCTGCGTGGTGGCGGCCCCGAGGTCGGCGCCTGGGCCACCGAGCACGGATTCCGTCTGCCGCCTGATGCGCCGGAGGTGCTGGACTTCTACGCCAACCGGTCGCCGATCTTCCTGGCGGCCGTGTTCGACGCCGATGCAGCCGCCGAGCGCGGCCAGGCCGTCGGAGACGGGACGCCGGTCCACCTGACCATCCCGACCGACGATCCGTGGGTGCCCCTCCGCATCCTGGCCCTCGGCAAGTCCGACTCGCAGACCGTGGAAGCCGACGTCTACCTGCTGACCGACCACCGGCCGGCACTTCTGCCCGCGCCCAGCTCGCCGCTCAGCCCCGATGGATTCGAGCTCGCCCACAGCGCGAAAGCCAACGATCTGCTGCTGGACGATCTGCGGTCCGATGCCGGGATGGAGTGGGTACCCGAGAGCGCGTGGCTGTCGAAGGTACGCATCAACAGCGGCGCGACCGACATCACGTTCGATCTGGCCATCAATGCTGAAGGCGGGGCGCCATCGTTGGTGGATGCCGGCTTCCGACCCTACGGGCCGACTCCGGCTCCATGGGCCACGCCGCGGGCGTTGGCCCTGCTCGCCCTCGCCTTCGGGCTGCCGCTGCTGGCCGCCTGGTTCGCGGCATCGGTGGTGCGCGGGCGGCCATCACCGCCGATGGCCGGGGCCTGATGGGCTTCCGCTCGCTGGCGGCGATCGTCCTGCTCCTGGCAGGGTCGGTCGTCGCCGGCTGCAGCCCGGCCCCGCCGCCGCAGCGGGTGGAGATCCTGATCCAATACTCGCACTTCTCGCCGGCCGAGGTGACCGTGCCGCACGGCGTCCCTGTCACGTTCGTACTTGTCAACGAGGACCCCATCGACCACGAGTGGCTGATCGGTGACGCCGCCTTCCACGAGCGGCACCGCAACGGCACCGAGCCGGCGCACGGCGCCCGCCCCGACGAGGTCTCGGTCCCCGCGTTCAGCTCGGCTCAGGCCACCCTGACGTTCGACCAGCCGGGGGACGTGGTCTTCATCTGCCATTTCCCGCTGCACGAGGCGTACGGGATGGTGGGCGTCGTCCACGTGACCTGAGCCTTGACGCCAGCGCGACCCGGTTCGAGACTCGGGCTGTGGCGCCCTTCGACATCAAGAACTTCGACCAGCCCGATGAGCTGATCGAGATAGACCATGGCACGGTGCGCGAAGTCTCCATCGGCCCGCTGGTCGTAGGTCACACGGTCTTCAAACCGGGATGGCGCTGGTCGACTCACGTCAAACCGGTGGCGAGCACCGAACTGTGCGATTTTCGCCACGTCGGCTACATGATCAGCGGCCGCCTGCACTTCGTCACGGCCGAAGGCGAG
This sequence comes from Candidatus Limnocylindria bacterium, assembly GCA_050695855.1. Taxonomy (GTDB): domain Bacteria; phylum Chloroflexota; class Limnocylindria; order QHBO01; family QHBO01; genus DASTEQ01. Next base: position 1,546 of record JBOGTA010000100.1, on the reverse strand, counting down.
GCCGAGCTTGTTGCGGGCGATGTGTACGAGATCCCGGCTGGCCATGACGCGTGGGTGGTCGGTGACGAGCCAGTGGTGAACATCGACTTTCAGGGGTTGGTGGGCTGGGGAAAGCCGGCTGAGCCGGGGCAGCGAATACTCACCACGCTCCTCTTCACCGACCTGGTTGCGTCCACCGCGACCGCCGAGCGCATGGGAGATGCCGCGTGGAAGCGGCTCTTAGCCGCTCACCAGGATGATGTGCGCAACCTGCTTGACCGATACCGGGGGTTGGAAGTCGACACAGCCGGCGATGGTTTTCTCGCGCGCTTTGACAGTCCGGGGGGTGCGCTCCGCTGCGCCTCCGAGGTGGTACGGTCGGCCGCTCGCCTTGGGATTGCGGCCCGTGCCGGGATTCACACTGGGGAGGTCGAGCTGGCGGGGCCCGATCTACGCGGTGTGGCGGTCCACCTGGCAGCGCGGGTCATGGGAGCCGCCGAACCGGGGGAAGTGCTCGTGTCGGCCACGACCCGCGAGCTCGTCGCGGGTGCGGGCCTGGAGTTCGAAGAGCGCGGCACATTCGAACTCAAGGGATTCAGCGGCCAGCGGACACTCTTTGCCTACCATTCCAAAAGCGGCGACTAGGCGTCAGGCGCCGACCGGAGGAGCGCCCAGCAGCGGCGGCAGGATGTTGCCGAAGAAGTAGCCGATGACCCCTGCCAGTGTGCCTACGACCAGGATCTCGAGGCCCGAGCGCAGCGCCCGGCCTCGCGTCCAGCGCGACTTCACGACCCCGATCCCGAACAGGACCGCGCCGGTGGCCAGGATCGAGGCCCACGTAGCGGCAGGTGCTGGGACGAGCAGGTAGGGGAGGATTGGCACGAGGGCGCCCAGCCCAAACGCGCCGCCCATGACCATCGCCCCCTGGAGGGGCGAACCGCCGTGCTCAACGACGTGGAGAGCCAGCTCCTTCTCGACCATGGTCCGGAGCAGAACGTCCGGGTGGCGGGACACGATGTGTGCGACCTCGGCCGCCTCGTCGCCGGGGAGCCCGTCCTCTTCGAACATGTAGGCGACCTCGGCCTGGGCCTCCCCGGGTCGGGTCCGAACCTCTTCCCGTTCCCCGGCGATCTGGGCGTCGTAGACCTCGCGCTGGGCCTTGCTGGACAGGTACTCGCCGGCCGCCATGCTGAACACGCCGGCCAGGCCGGTCGCGATGCCTACGACCAGGATCTGGAACCGATCTGCCGAGGCGCCGGCCACCACGCTGACCACGCCGAGGGTGCTGACCAGCCCGTCCTGCGCGCCGAAGATGGCCTCGCGGATGTCGCCCAGCACTGCGGCAGCGCGGCGCTCGTCCGCCACGTGGTCGCGAATCCAGTCGCGGTCGAACTCTTCGGCACTCAGGCCGGTGCGGCTGGCCTCGTCATCGGGGATCGCGTTGCCGCCTTCGGGGTCCGTGGTCACTCCCCGGTTCGGTCTCCGGCCAGCCGCCACGCGAACGGGAAGGCAAAGGTCGCCACGACCACCTTGGCCAGATCCCATGGCACGAACACGAGGGCACCCC
>JBOGTA010000099.1:0-3175 GCA_050695855.1 Candidatus Limnocylindria bacterium | reverse complement strand
GCTCAGGCCCGGGGGCGTCGTCACGTCCCGGCCGGGCCGGGCCCTTCGTTTCGGTCACGGTCGGCCACCATCCCGGCCGCGGTGGCCCCATCCCGGTCGCCGCTGCTCCCATCCCGGCACGCGCGCCATTCCCGACTAGTACCCCTGCGGCCTAGCCCACAAGTCCAGTCGAACCTCCTGGACGGCGTGCGTAGACTGTTGACCGCAGTCACAATAAGCGCGGGAATCATCCACAACGGATTGACCCGTTTTCAGCTGAGGAGACGCTCCCCGTGAAGCGATCCAACCGCCTGGTGATCCTTGTCGGCGTCCTGTTGGCCGTGCTCGCGTTCGTCGGCGTCCTGTTCGTTCTGAACCAGCAGCCGACCACTCAGGAGCCGACTGTCGTCCAAGCGACGGTGCTGGTCGCGACTCGGGACATCGCCATTGACGAGGAAGTGACCCCCGACATGGTCGAGGCCATCGAGGTCGATCCCGACGCGGTCGTGGGCCATCCCTACTCCGACCCCTCGCAGCTCAGCGGCCGCCCAGCGGTGGTGGAAATCCCGGAGGGCACGCAGGTCAACCAGGAATCGGTTGGAGAGGCGCTAGGGGTCATTTGCATCTCCTGCCAGCTCCAGCCCGGAGAGAAGGCCATCGCCTTCCAGGTGGATCGCGTCACGGGCCTCGACTTCCTGATCCTGCCCGGCGATCGGATCGACGTCATCGTCCGTCAGCAGGTCTCGGTCCTCCAGACAACCGCGGACACGGTGAACAACCCGGTGGGTGAACAGCGGTTCGAGGTCGTGGCCGGCCTCGAGGGCGCTACCACCGTGAAGACGGTCCTTCAGAACAAGCGGGTGCTGTACGTCAGCCAGGCCCGCGAGGTCCTCGGTGCTGAGCCGACCCCGCCGCCGGAAGGTGGCGAGGCTCCAGCGCCGGCGGCCATCGTCAGCGTGATCATCGTCTTCGCCGGAACCGACCAGGACGCTGAGCTCATCAAGTTCGCGCAGAGCGACGTGGAGACCGTCGGGCCGCTGACCGCCATCCTCCGCTCGCGGGATGACGACGTGCCCGAGACGACCACCGGCCTCACCCTTCAGCTCCTGATCGACCAGTACGGCGTGCCGGTGCCCAACGTCGTCCTTCTGCCGCTCCAGTAGTCGGCGGCCGAACACGCAGGGTATGAAGGGGCATCACGCGTGATCAAGGTCCTGATCGTCGACGACATCGCCGAGACCCGCGATCACCTCACCAAGCTGCTCGCCATGGAGCAGACGGTGGAGGTGGCGGGCAACGCGGCCTCGGGCGAGGAGGCCATCCAGATGGCGATGGACCTCCGACCCGATGTCGTGGTCATGGACATCAACATGCCCGGCATGGACGGCATCGCCGCCGCCGAGCTGATCTCGCAGCGTCTGCCGACGGTGGCGATCATCATGATGAGCGTCCACGGGGAGGCGGAGCAGATGCGCCGCTCCCTCCAGGCGGGCGCCCGCGAATTCCTCGTCAAGCCGTTCTCGAGCGACGAGTTCAGCGAGACGATCAAGCGCGTCCACGATCGGGAAGAGGCTCGCCGCCACCAGATCCAGGCAGCCATGCCGGGCGCCCCGGTGCCTGCCGAGCCCGATTCCGACGTCGACCACCAGGTCATCGCCGTCTTCTCGCCCAAGGGCGGCTCAGGCCGGACGACCATCGCCACCAACCTGGCGATCGCGCTTCGTCAGCAGACCGGCGCCCGGGTGGCCCTGCTGGACGCCAACCTCCAGTTCGGCGATGTCGGCGTGCTGCTCAACCTCAACCCCAAGACCCGATCCATCGTGGACGCTGCCGATGGCGACATGGACGGCGACCTGGTCGAATCGGTCCTGATCGATCATTCGACAGGCATCCGGGCTCTGCTGGCCCCTCCGTCGCCGGAGGGCGCCGACCTCATCACCCCCGCGGCGCTGTTGAAGGTGGTGGGACACCTGCGGACGATGCATGCCTACACCGTGGTGGACCTGCCGGCCGGGCTCAACGACTTCTCGCTGGCGATCATGGAAATCGCGGACCAGATCGTGATCATGGCCGCCCTCGAGATCACCGCCATCAAGAACCTGCGCCTGTTCCTGGAGGTCGCCGACCAGCTCGGCTACGAGCGATCCAAGCTCCGCATCGTGATGAACCGCTCGGACACGACCCAGGGCATCCGGCTCGGCGACGTCGAAGGCTCCATCCGGCGCTCCATCGACGCCACCATCGTGTCCGACGGGCGGCTCGCCGTCCTGGCGGTCAACCGCGGCGTGCCATTCATCGTTTCCAACCCCGAAAGCCCGCTGTCGCGGGACGTCACCCGCCTCGCCCAGACCCTCATCGGTGGCACCTCTGTCGCCGCAGAGGAAAAGCCAACCCGGCGTGGTATCTTCGCGCGCCGCTGACCAGAAGGAAGCTGCCATGTCACTCTTGAAGCGCATCGAGCGAGCCCAGCCAGGGCAAGAAACCAATCTCGCGCCGGTGCCGGCCGGTACGCCCCAGCCGACGCCATCCGGCGAAGGACCGGGTTCCCCGTCCGGGCAGGGACCGGTTCGCCCCTTCGCGGGCGGCGCTCCGACGCGCGAGTCCTTCCGAGAGGCCAAGTACCGGGTCCAGAACCGACTGATCAACGAGCTCGACCCGAAGATGGACCTCAGCAACCAGGTCGAGGTCAAGCGCCAGATCGAGGACCTGTTCGGCAAGGTCGCCGATGAGGAGGGGCTGGCTCTCACCCGTGCCGAGCGGGTGCGGATGCTCGAGCAGATCACCGACGAGATCCTGGGCCTGGGTCCGCTGGAGCCGCTGCTCCGCGACGCGACCATCACCGAGGTGATGGTCAACGGGCCGCAGCAGGTCTACATCGAGCGCGATGGGAAGCTGGAGCTGACCGGCGTCACGTTCCAGAACGATGAGCACGTGATGAAGATCATTCAGCGCATCATCGCGCCCATCGGCCGTCGGATCGACGAGTCGAGCCCGATGGTCGACGCCCGCCTGGTCGACGGCTCCCGCGTGAACGCGATCATCCCGCCGCTGTCCCTGGTGGGACCGGTCGTGACCATTCGAAAGTTCGCGGCCAGCCCGTTCACCGTCGAGGACCTCATCCGGTTCGGCACCGCCACGCCGGAGATGTTCGAGTTCCTCGAGGCCTGCGTGAAGGCACGCCTCAACTGCTTCGTGT
>JBOGTA010000098.1:0-12335 GCA_050695855.1 Candidatus Limnocylindria bacterium | reverse complement strand
TCTCCGTCTCCCGCTGGTCGCGGACACTGCGCGTTCGGCGGGGCTCGGGCACGGTCAGCAAGGCGGCTGACCCGGGCCGAATGCGGCCGCATCATACAGGGCGATCGGCGCGCGAAACAACATTCTTCAGCGTGCCGGCTCCCATGACCGGGTACCTATCATTCGTGCCTATGACGGCCCTGAGGCATACGAACAGGCTGCGGCTGGTGATCCTCGACCTGGATGGCGTCGTGTACCGCGGCGATACACCGGTCGATGGGGCGCCGGAACTCATCGATCGGCTCCGTGGGGCCGGGCTCTTGGTGCGCTACGCCACGAACAACTCGATGTCCACCCGCGCCGCGTACTCCAGCCGGCTGCACGGGATGGGAATCACGGCCCAGCCGCGCGAGATCGTGACCTCGACCTCGGCCACCATCGCCCATCTCCGCCGTCACGAGCCGGAGGTCCGCACCGTGTTGGCGGTGGGGGCCGAGGGCATGGTCGAGGAGCTCCGCTCCGCCGATTATGGCGTCACGCCGGCCGCTGACGTCGCGACCGACGGCCAGACCCCCGGTGCGGATGCCGTACTGGTCGGCCTGGACCCGGCGTTCGATGACGCCCGCCTGGCGGCAGCCGCCCAGGAGGTGCGCGCCGGCGCCCGGTTCATCGCCACCAACGCCGATGCACGGTATCCAACGCCAAGCGGGTTTCTGCCCGGAGCCGGAGCCATCGTGGCCGCCATCCGCGACGCGACCGGTGTCGAGCCGCTGGTCATCGGCAAACCGGAGCCGGCGATGTTCCAGGCCATCCTGGAGGAGACCGGTGTCGGCGCCGGGCAGGCGCTGGTCATCGGTGACAACCCCGACTCGGACATCCGCGCCGCGCATCGGTCAGGCATCGAGAGCGTACTGGTCCTGACCGGGGTCACCTCACCCGAGGCAGCGGACAGCCTGGTTGGGGAGCGGGCGCCGGACCACGTGGTGGCCGATCCGGCGGCGTCGTGGGAGCTGGTCGCGGGCCGAATCAGACGCTGAGCGGCTGGGCGCTGGCTGCCCACGCGTGCCACGCCTGCGCCGCGTCGGCCCGGCGAGACGCCAGTTCCAGCGGCGAGCTGAAGGCGCGCCGAAACCCGTTGATCGCGATCTCCGACAGCTCGTCGGGGGCCATGCCGGTGGCCACCGCCACGGCGGCCAGCTCCCCGCTGAGGGTCGTGCTGCTGACCGTGCGGTCGTCGGTGGACAAGGTGACGCTGATTCCGGCCCGATGGAGCCGGGCCACCGGGTGGGACGCCAGGTCCGCCACGATCCCGGCCTGCACGTTGCTGGTGGGGCACAGGTCGAGCGTGATCTCCCGCGCCCGCAACGTGTCGAGCAGCTCCGGATCATCGGCGGCGGGGGCGCCATGGGCGATGCGGCGCACGCCGAACTCGAGGACCTCCCAGATCCGAGCCGTCCCCGGGGTTTCGCCAGCATGAGCGGTAATCCCCAGCCCGGCCGCCTCGGCGGCCCGGAAGGCGGCGGCGTGAGGAGGGGCGGGGTAGTCGGCCTCGGGCCCGGCCAGGTCGAAGCCGACCACCGGCGGCCCGAAGGCGGCAGCCTGGTGAGCGAGCCCGACGTTGGCTGCCGGCGGGTGGGACCGCATGGCAGTAACGATGAGCCTGATCAGCGGCGCCGACGATCCGCCGGCCTCCACCGCCCGGGCAACGCCGGCAGCGACCGCCTCGATGACCTCGCCGACGCTCAATCCGCGGTCCAGGTGGAGGCGGGGGGCCCAACGGATCTCGCCGTAGGTGACGCCATCGGCGGCCATGTCTTCCACCAGCTCGGTCGCCGCCCGGCTGAGGGCGGCCGCGGTCTGCAGGAGGGCGACCGGGAGGTGGAAGTACGACAGGAGGTCAGCATGGTCGCGGCAACGGACCGGCGCCACGAGGCGGCGCCGCGCCTCGTCCAGGCTGAGGCGCATCCCTGCCTCCATGGCCAGCTCGACGGCGGTTGCCGGCCGCAGCGCGCCATCCAGGTGCTGATGCAGCTCGGCCTTGGGGAGCCGGCGCATGGCCTCGACGAGTGCGGTGGTGGGGCGCTCCACCGGGGCATGATAGGAGCCGCGTGATCCGAATCGCCGCCTCTCTGGCCTCCGTCGTGCTCCTGGCAGTCCTCGTCGGTGCGCGCTCGCCGGATGCGGCCGAGGCCGACCCCATCCGCACTGCCTGGCTCATTGCCCAGGCGAAGGGGGAGGCTGAGGCGGCCGATGCCGCCCTGGCAGATGCAGAGTCGCGGATGCGTGATGCCACCGACGAGGCGCGCCGCGGTCAGGCGGCCGTGTTGACCGGCACCGACCGTCCGACCGGGGCCCTGGACGCAGCTGCGGCTGGATTCGAGTCCGCCGCGACCCCGCTCGCCGAGGCCCGTGCCAGCCTTGAGCGACTGGGCTGGACGCTGCGCGCGCTCGGCTCCGGTGCGGCGCCCCCAGAGCTGCGGATGGAGCCCTCGGATGCGACCGACATCGGCGCCCAGTGGCGGGCCGCCGCTCCGCCCTGCGAGATCCTCTTCGACCTGCGCCTGGATGCCGAAACGACCCTGGAAGCGCTGGATGACGGACTGGCGGCCCTGGATGCTGACGACCCAGCGGCCGCGCTCGCCGCGATCGAGATGGCGGCCGCGACGGTGGACCAGATGCGCCAATTCACCGATTCGCTGGCCACACTGGGGTTCTGGGTGGACATCGTAGACGCCCTGATCGCGGCCGCGCGCGACATCGCTCTGGCGGCCCAGGCGGGCGACCTGGCGGCGCTGGCTGAGGCACAGGCCGCCTACGACGCGGCGGCTGCGGACGCCGGTCGTGCCGATCGGGCCCTGGCGATCGCCCTCGGCGAAGCGGCCGCCCAGGCGACCGGCCCGGCGGCCACCTCCTCGGCGGATGCGTTGCGAGCGGTCATCGCGGCACGGGACCAGGTCGCCGGCCTGTCTATACTCCGCTGACTCCGAGGGGCGGCAACCATCGCCTTCATCGGTCTGTTTCGGGCACACGAGCAGGAGATCGGATGCGGCTGCGCGCGGAAGCCACGAACCCGGCATCGGTTGAGGCCAGCGTCCTCGCCGTTCCCATCTATAAGGAAGACGACCCGTTCTCCGACGACCTGGCCAACCTGGACGCGGCCGCCGGCGGCGTCATCCGACAGGGGATCGACTGGGGCCGCTTCAACATCGCGGAGGATTACTTCGCCTTGCTCGACGGTGGCGACCTGCCCGTGGAGCACATCCTCCTGGTGAACGGGGTGCGTCGCGGCCGCGGCCCATGGCGGGCCCGTCGGATGGCCGGCGTGGCGACGCGCGCCTTGCAGGGCAAGGGAGCCTCACGGCTCGCGCTCTGGCTGCGTGACGGGGAGGATGCCGATGGTGTCGCGGCCGCTGCCGTGGGCGCGGTGGCGGGCACCTACCGGCCCATGGACCTCTACGGGCGCGTCCGCGACACGGAGGCGATGCGGCGCAACGTCGAAGAGGTCGTCATCCTGGGTGCGGACCAGGCGGTGCTCGATCAGGCCGCGACGCTGGCGGACGGCGTGGCGTGGTCCCGCGACCTGTCGAATCGCTCCGCCAACGACCTGTACCCGGAGAAGATGGCCGAGGAGGCGCGGGCGCTGGAGGCCGACGGCTGCACGGTTGAGGTCCTCCACGTCCCGGAGATGCGCCAGCTCGGCATGAACGCGCTGCTCGGTGTGGGCCAGGGCGGTGAGCATCCGCCCTGCCTGATCGCGATCAAGCTTCCGGGCTGGGAGCAGGGGGGAGACCGGCGGCTGGCCATCGTGGGCAAGGGCGTCTGCTTTGACTCGGGCGGCCTGAGCCTCAAGGCCGCCGACAAGATGGACGAGATGAAGCATGACAAGTCCGGCGCCGCCGCCGTCATCGCGGCCGCCCGCACCCTCGCCCGCCTGGCGCCGGACACGCCGCTCATGGCCGTCGCTCCCATGGTCGAGAACATGCCCGGGGGTCGGGCGCAGCGGCCGGGCGACGTGGTCAAGGCCATGAACGGCAAGACGATCGAGGTCACCAACACCGATGCCGAGGGTCGCCTGATCCTGGCCGACGCCCTGCACTGGGCGGAGACCCAGGGCGCGACCCACCTCGTCGACGTCGCGACCCTGACCGGAGTCGCCGCGTCGGCCTTCGGCGAGCTCATCAGCGCCTTCTTCGCCAAGCCGAGGGAGTGGGGGGACCAGGTCCGTGCCGCGGCCGATGCCACCGGGGAGTGGCTGTGGGAGATGCCCCTCGCCACCGAGTACCGGACCCAGCTCGATACCCCCTACGCCGACCTCGTCAACAGCGGGTCGCGGGATGGGTCGCTCATCAAGAGCGCACTGTTCATCTCCGAGTTCACGACGCGCCCGTGGGTCCACCTCGACGTGGCTGGCACGGCATGGATGAATGCCGACAAGGCCACCTTCCCGAAGGGGGCGGTCGGTGTCGCGGTTACGACCCTGGTCCGGCTGGGTCTCGACTTCGCGGCCGGGGAAACGGTCGCCTGACCGTGCCCCTGCCCTGGCCGGCCGTCGCCGCGGCCGTCTTCGGCCTGCTGGGTGTGGGTGCCGAACGGCTTGCCAGCGTCTGGCCCGCAGTCGAGGCTCGTAGGGGCCGGCCCAGCTGGCGGACGCTGGCCTTGGGCCTGGCGTCAGGTGCTGCGGCGTATGCCCTGGTGGCCGGCGCCCACCTTCCGCCGTGGGCCGTGCTGGTTCACCTCGTCATGCTCGGACTCATGATCGGCCTGGTGGCCACCGACCTCGAGCAGCGACGTCTTCCCCATCTGTTGCTGGATCCCCTCATCGTGGTGGCGGTTGGCTTCGCCTTCGTCAACCCGGCCCTGGAGACGATTGCCGCGTTCGCCGGGGCGGCCGCCGCGGTGGCCTTCCTGGGAATCCTGACCCTCATCATCCGCGGCGGCATGGCCCTCGGGGACCTCTACCTGGCCGTGCCCATCGGTCTGACCTTGGGCTGGCCGCTGGTCTGGAGCGGTCTGTTCACTGGAGCCCTGCTGGCCGCGGCCGTGAGCCTGTTTCTGGTGGTCACCGGCCGGGTGGGCCTGCGGTCGTACATCGCGTTCGGCCCGTACCTCGTGGCGGGCTACGTCCTGACCCTGCTGCGCGAGGTGTCGCTGCTGGCTCCATCAGTCACCGCCGGGCTCGGATTCTGACTCGATTGGTCTATTCGACCGATCAGGTGACGACTGTTACCCTGTCGCCCGATGCATCCGGCTATGCAGCGGCGGCGCCGGCAGTTGCTGACCCGCCGAGGCTCTCGGCGTGGGTCACAACGCCGCGGGCTGCTCGTGGGGTTCCTCGTCGTCTTCGGGCTCTTTGGAGTGCTGATCGGCGGATCGGTGCTTGGAGCCGGGGCGGGCGCGCTGTTCGCCTTCAACTACTTCGCGGCGGGCCTGCCGGACCCGCGCATCCTGGACGAGGTGCCGCTTCCGCAGTCGAGCCTGGTCTACGACCGCACTGGCTCGGTCCTGCTGGCCCGATTCGAATGTCAGAACCGAGAATCAGTGCGGTTCGATCAGATCCCCGAGGTCATCGTCGACGCCACCGTGGCAAGCGAGGACCAGACCTTCTGGACGAACAGTGGGGTCGACGTGCAGGCCGTCGCGCGCGCCGCGTACGCCAACCTGCGCGCAGGCTCGATCGTGCAGGGCGCCTCCACCATCACTCAGCAGGTGATCAAGTACGCCGGGTCCATCGTCCTGGCCCAGGAGGAACAGGGGGATGAGATCGCGCTGCCCAGCCTGCCGCCGGTCGAGGACATCGCGGGCGACGGCACGAACATCCAAGACGAGGTCTGCCCGCCGCCGCGACTGACGTTTCTCGAGGGGCGCGGATTCGAGGACAAGATCCGCGAGCAGATCATGGCCCTGCAGGTCACCGCGGCCTACCCCGGCCGGGAGGGCAAGGAGCTCATCCTGGCCACCTATCTGAACCTCATCTTCTACGGGAACGGCTCGTACGGGATCAAGGCGGCAGCGGCTAACTACTTCGGGGTGAGCGATCTGTCCCAGCTAACGGTGGCCCAGGCCGCATTTCTGGCGGCCCTGCCCCAGCGTCCGAGTGCCCTCGACCCGTTCCAGAACGCAGGTGGGCCTCCTGGTTCACCGGAGGCCGCAGCGGATGCCATGCGCGAGCGCGACGGCGTGCTGTTCAACATGCTGAGCGAGGGTTACATCACGCTCGACGAGTACCAGACGGCCGTCGAAACCACCTGGGAACAGATGAATCCCAGCCGGGTCGTCCATCCGTTGCTCGAACCGCATTTCACGTTCCGCGTCCAGCGGGAGATGGTGCGGATCCTGACCGCAATGGGGATCCCCGATCCGGAGCAGGCGGTCAGAACCGGCGGGTACCAGATCATCACCACCCTCGACTACCCGCTTCAGCAGGTGGCCCGGGCTGAAGTCATCCGTTGGGTCGCGGCCCTGGCCGACAAGAACGTGCACAACGGGGCCCTGGTGGCGATCGACTCCGCGACCGGGGAGATCGTCGCGTACATCGGCAGCGTGGACTACTACAACCAGGCGGATCCGCGGGTCCAGGGCCAGTTCGATGTCGCCGGCCTGGCCCGCCGCCAGCCCGGATCGGCGTGGAAGCCGATCGTCTATACGTCCGCGTTCCAGGCGCGGCAGGCGACGGTGTCCACCATGTTCGTGGACGCGCTGACCAACTTCGGGACCGAGCAGTTCCCGTACCTGCCGACCAACGCCGACATCAAGGAGCACGGCCCGGTGTTGGCCATGGACGCCCTCCGTTACTCGCTGAACATCCCGTCGGTGCAGATGCAGGGCCTGGTCGGTCCCGACATCACGGCCCGCTTCGCGGAGTCGCTGGGCATCGCCAGCTACGACTACATCATGGCCCAGGACCCGGGACTGAGCCTTGGCCTGGGAACGGTGCCGGTCAACCTGACAACCTTCACCCAGGGCTACACCGTCTTCGCGCAGCAGGGCCGCCTGCACCCCGCCACCGCAATCATTGAGATTCGCGATCGCGAGGGCCGGGTCATCTACACCCGCGAGGCCGACGGACCCGAAGAGGCGACCCCCCTGACCCCGGCCGAGGCCTTCCTCACCCACTGGATTATCGAGGGCAACACCAACCCGGCCACCAACCTGCTGTGGGGCCCTCGAGCCCGCCTGACCGATCCGACCGGCGCGCGGCGCCACGCTGGATTCAAGACCGGAACGACCGACGACTTCAAGGATGTCTCCGGCGTCGGCTACATCCCCGGCAGCCTGACCGTAGGCGTGTGGATGGGCAACAACAACCAGGATCCGATGTCCAACGCGCTCGGGCAGGGACTGTTCTCGGCGGACGGGCCTCTGTACCTATGGCACGACTTCATGGACCAGGCCATCAACCAGCCGTGGGACTGGAACGGGCACCAGGCCGTCCCCAACCTTGACTTCGTCATGCCGGCCGGCGTGCAGATGTCGGCGGTCTGCCGTTTCAGCGGCATGAGCCCGGGTGGCGGCTGCGGGCAGACCATCCAGATCCCGTTCCTGGAAGGCACCCTTCCGCCGGTCGACAACGTCCATCACGCGGACCAGTGGCATCCCGATGGGTGCTTCGACATCGTCCAGTACGTCCAGCAGGCAGGACGGCCGACCCGCTGGGTGGCCGCTGCGTCCGCGTGGGCCGACAAGTTGAACAATGGTCGGCAGGCCCGGTCGGGGAGCCAGTACGCGATTGCGCCGTTGTACGGAAACGCTGGTTTCGGCGGTCCGATCTGCGGCGAGCTGAAAGCGACGCCGAAACCGAGCCCATCGCCCGGCTGCCGCGGCGGGGGCAACCAGAGCTGCCCGCCGGAACCGAGCTGCCCGCCGGAACCGCTGCCATGCCCGTCCCAACTGGGGATCGGCTCGCTGACCGCGCCGGGAGCACCGGTGGCGACGGCGTTCCTGGTGCCGGTCTTCGGCCTGTCCCTGCTCCTCGGCGCGGTCCCGTACCTCATGCGCCTCGTCCGGCGCCGATCCTGACCGACGCCGATTGGCGTGGCTCGATCCGTCCTGACCCTGATCCTCGCCGGCGGTGAGGGAGAGCGACTCTCGATCCTGTCCCAGGTCCGAGCCAAGCCCGGCGTCCCATTCGGGGGAAAGTACCGAATCATCGACTTCGCCCTCTCGAACGTCGTGAACTCGGGCCTGACCGATGTCGGGATCCTGACCCAGTACGCCCCCCGGTCACTCATCGATCACATCGGGGTGGGCCGGCCCTGGGACCTCGACCGCAGCCGCGGCGGCGTGACCCTCCTGCAGCCCTACGTCGGCCACGGTCGCAAGCGCGAGTGGTACCGAGGCACGGCCGACGCCGTGTTGCAGAACCTGGACTTCATCGCCGACCGCGACCCGGAACTGGTCCTGATCCTGGCCGGCGACCATGTCTACAAGATGGACTACCGGCCGTTCATCGCGCTCCATCGGGCGCGGGACGCCGAGCTGACGGTGGCCGTTCGAACGGTGCCCATGGCGGACGCCAATCGGTTCGGCATCCTCGAGGTGGGCGACGGAGGCCGGGTCACCCGCTTTGTCGAGAAGCCCGCCCGGCCTTCGTCCAACCTGGTGAGCATGGGCGTATACGCCTTCAGCTGGCCGGTGCTGCGGGACGTGCTGTCCGCCGAGCGCCTGGACTTCGGGCGCGACGTCCTACCCGCCATGGTCGAGTCGGGGCAGGGCGTTCATGCCTACGAGTACCGCGGTTACTGGCAGGACATTGGCACCGTGGACGCGTACTACGAGGCGAGCATGGATCTGCTCGCCGACCCTCCTCCCGTCGACCTGTACGAGACCGGCTGGCTGATCTACACCAAGAGCGAGGAACGCGCTCCGGCCCGCATCGGCTCCCAGGCGCTGGTCACCCGCAGCATGGTCAGCCACGGCTGCGTGGTGGAAGGCACCGTGGACCACAGCATCCTGTCGCCCGGCGTTCGGGTGGGCCCCGGGGCGGTGGTGCGCGACTCGATCGTGATGTTCGACTCCGAGATCGGGGATGGGGCCGTCATCGACCGGGCCATCATCGACAAGGAATGCGTGATCGGAGCGCACGCTCGGCTGGGTGAGGGCCGGGTCCTGCGGCCCAACCGGAGCGAGCCCGAACGCCTGTTCAGCGGCCTGACCCTGGTCGGCAAGCAGGCCCGCGTGCCGGCCCGAACCCGAGTGGGCCGCAATTGCCGGATTGATCCGTACGTCGTGGAGGCCGACTTTGCCCGGCGTCGTGTCGCGGCCGGAGACACGGTGGTGCACGCTGGCTGAGGGGCCGGCTGACCTGCCGGCTGCGGAGGCGGCGCCGCCCATCGATGCGTGGCTCGACGAGCTCGGCCTGGCCGTGGTCGGGCGCGGGGCCGCTCCCGAGGAGCAGGCGTTGAGCCGTGACGTCATCCTCGACGGCGAGCGCCGATTCGACCTCCGGGTCACCATCGCCTGGGCCGCAGGCATGGGCCTCCATCTGTGGGGCTACTACGGCCCGGAGGCCATGGAGCTCCCGCGGCGGACCCTGCTCCGGCTACTGTCCGCCAATGCCGAGTACCCGTTCGTGAAGTTCGCGGTCACCGAGGAGGACCGGCCGATGATCATCGCCGAGCTGCCTCCCGACGCCGTCGGCCGCGACGAGCTGGGCCGAGCGCTGGCTCGGATTGTGGTCGTCGCCGATCGGCTCCTGGAAGAAACGGCCCCGGCGATCGTGGAACGTGGCAAGCTCCCGGATTGGACCGGGCGGATCGGTCGCAACCCGGATCTGTTGAAGCGGTTCGGTGCCGACGTGGAAGCCGCGATGCCGGAGTGGCACGCGCCTTCGGAATCCAGCCGATGAGCGCGCGCCTGCTCCCCAGGGTAGCCGTGGCCGCGTTGGCGGCGGCCGCCATGGCTGGGGCGCTGGTTCCTATCGGCCCGACCGCGGCCGCCGAGTACGAGATGACCACTGAGGCCACCTACTCGGTGGATCCGGCGGCGGAGACGATCGCCGTCAATGTCGCGATTGCGTTCACCAATACCTTTGCCGCGCCGGCGGGCCAGGCCAGCGTCTTCCGGGAGATCCGGCTTGCGATCCATGACCGCGCCGCGTCGGTGACTGCCGGCGACGGGAGTGGAGCGCTGAACGTGTCCACCGCGGTCAGCGCGGGCGTGAACGTGGCAACCGTCACCCTGCGCGCTCCGCTCGCATACGGGAAGACGGCGACCCTGGAATTGGCCTACGCCCTCCGAGACGGGGACGACCCCGAGATCCGGGTGGGGGAGCACCTGGTGAGCTTCCCGGCCTGGGGGTTCGGGACCCAGAGCGCGGTCAGCGTCGATCTGCCCGCCGATTTCGAGGTTCGCGTCGACGGGGATCCCATGGACGCCAGCACCGAGGCGGATCGCGTGATCCTGGAGAGCGGGCCGATCGACGATCCGACTCGCTGGCTGGCTCATGTCGGGGCGACCCGGGAGGCGGTGTACGCCACCTTGCAGCGGGCGGTGCCCCTGCGCGGCGGCACGGTGGACCTCGAGGTCCGCCACTGGGACGACGATGTCGATTGGGGTGAGACGACCATGGACCTGCTCATCCAGGCCCTGCCACGGCTGGAGGCCGCCTTCGGCCTTCCGTATCCGGGTCAGGGTCCACTGGTCGTCACCGAGTCGGTGACCGGCGGGGGGCTGGACGCCGAGGCTGTGGACGGAGAGGTGGCCGTCGGGTTCTTCGAGCCGCCATTCACCCTGTTCCACCAGGTGGCCCACCTCTGGGCCAACGATGCGCTGGCCAGCGATCGATGGATCGTGGAGGGTCTGGCGTCATGGGCCGCTGCCCACGTGTCCGACGAGCTGGAGCTCGAGCTGCCCTACGACCCGGTCGCCCTGGCGGCCGAGCTCGAGGCCGAAGCATTCCCACTGGTCGCCTGGAGCTCCGAGGATCGCTCGGCCGAGGCGGAGGCATGGGCCTATGCCACGGCCTGGTCACTGACCGATGAGGCTGCCCGGCTGGCTGGGGACGAGGGCTTCCACCGGGCCCTGGCCCGAATCGCCGGGGGTCTGGACGGATACGATCTGTTGACTGTCGATTCCCCCGATGCGGCACCCACCGTGCTGGCAGCGGACTCGCGAGCCTACCTCGATCACCTCGACGCGATCACCGATCAGCCGATCGTCGAGGCGCTGGCCGAGCCTGTCCTCGGGACCGGCAGCGAGGACGTGCTGGCGGCGCGCGCGGCGGCCCGCACGGCCTACCAGGGGTTGCTGGACCTCGCCGGTGACTGGGGTGATCCGGATCCAGTGCGAGCCGCGATGGTCGAATGGCGCTTCCCCGACGCGGAGGCCGAAATCGCCGCCGCCGGAGAGTGGCTCATCGAGCGGAATCGACTCCTGTTCGAAATCGAGCGCGTGGGCCTGATCGCCCCGGACCGGTTGGCGGCGGCCTATCAGACGCATGGCGGTGGGCAGTTGGCGTGGGCCGAGATCGACGCCGAGCGCCTCATCATGGAGACCTACGCCGACGTGGCAGCGTCCCTGGCCGACGGACTCGACCCGATCGCGCGTGTGGGCCTCCTCATCGGCCCCGGCCCGGACGAGCGCCTGGCAGGCGCCGCGGCGGAGTTCGCCGCGGGCAACCTGCAGGCGGCGGCCGACCAGCTGGCCAGCCTCAAGCGAGACCTCGGCACGGCTACGGCCGGCGGCCTCGCCCGCATCCTCGGCCTCCTGGTGGCGGTGGGGGCGGCGGCGGTGCTGGTGTCGGTCGGCATTCGTCGGAGGCGAGCAACCACGGTCTACACTCCGGGCCGATGACCGGCGAGGACGCGGTCGAGCGGTTCGAAGCGGCCAATGAGGTGCTGCGCGGGCAGACCGCCGACGTGTACTTCGAGCGGGCCCGGGCCATCCTCCGTGCCGAGCACCTCGACCCGGTCGTCGTCATGGAGGTCTTTGCACGGGATGGCGGCATCCTGTGCGGCGCCGCCGAGGTCCACGCCTTCCTCCGCCGCGTTCTGGGCCCGGGCAACGGGCACGACCCGGCACCGGTGGTCGACTCCCTCTCCGACGGCGACCCGTTCGAGCCCAAGGAGGTCGTCATGCGGATTGAGGCTCGCTACTCGGCCTACGGCCTGTACGAGACCGCCGTGCTGGGGACCCTGGCCCAGTGCTCCGGCTGGGCGACCGCCGCGCGGCACATCGTCGATGCGGCGGCACCGATCCCGGTCATCGGCTTCGGCGCCCGCCACGTGCACCCCAGCGTGGCGGACCAGATGGACTACGCGAGCGTGGTGGGCGGCTGCATCGGGGCGTCCACGCCCGCCGGCGCGCGGCTGGCTGGCCTGTCGCCAACCGGCACCATGCCCCACGCCCTGGTGCTTATC
>JBOGTA010000097.1:0-5897 GCA_050695855.1 Candidatus Limnocylindria bacterium | reverse complement strand
CATCGTGGACTTGCCCGCCTCGTTGGCTCCCACCAGGCCGACCACCTCACCGGCGTCCAGCGAGAGCGACACCTCCACCAGGGATGGCGTCCGCGACCCAGCGTACCGATAGCTGACCGTCTCGAGGCTCAGCATGGCGGCGCGTCGTCGGCCCTCATCCGAGCCACCCCGCCAGACCCGCGATCACCAGCGCCGGAACGCTGAAGACCATCAGCCAGCGCGCCACGCGCTCCGCGTCGCGATCCGCGGGCGCCCACAGGAGCGAGCGGCGGCCGGGGCGCGAGAAGCCGCGCGCCTCGAGGGCCATGGCGCGTTCCTCGACCTCGACGATCGAACCCAGCAGAACGGGGCCGACCAGTGGAACCAGGCCTCGGATGCGGCGCCACAGGCTGCCCTCGGTGTCCAGCGCGCGGGCTCGCTGGGCGTCCGCGATCTGCCCAGCGCGCTCGACGATGGCCGGCACCGTCTTCACCGATGCGCTGACCACGAAGGCCACCCGGGCAGTCACCCCCCGCCGTTCGAGGTCGACCACGAGTGAACCGATGGGGGTGGTCAGATAGAAAAGAACCAGCGCGCCGGTGATCGCCACCAGCCGAACCAGGGTCTCGATCGCATAGGCCAGACCCTCGGCCGTGGCCACGATGGGGCCGATCCGGAACAGGACCGTCGCCCCGGCGGGGAAGAAGAACAGGTTGACCACCAGCACGCTGATGGCCAGCGGCAGCGCGACCAGCAGACCCAGGCGTAGGAGGCGCGGGAGCACGCCGGCCACCGCGGCCGGAAGCAGCACCGCCGCCAGGGTCAGCGCCACCGGACCCAGGACCCCTCCCAGGAGCGTTGCGTTGACGGCGGTGACGGTGGCCGCCACCAGCCGGGTCAGCGGGTTGAGCCGATGCCAGGCGGTGGGCGTCGGCGGGATCAGGAAGGCCGGCGCCGCCGGCTCGACGGCGAGGCTCAGTCCGGCGCCTCCGGGGTTGTGGCGGACGTCGGGCCCGGAGCGGGCGTCGTCGCTTCCTCGATGAGCTGCTCTCCCTGCGGGAAGCGGGCCTTCAGGCGGACCGCCATGGCGACCACGATCAGGTACACGATGACGAAGGTCGTGGCCTTGTCGATCGGGTCGCTGATGAGCCCCTGCCCGGTGGTCGCGGCGTAGATGTCGACTCCGGCCTGGCGGAAGGCGGCCACCAGGAAGTCCGTCCCGGCGCCGGTCACTCCACCGAACACGCCGGCGGCGATCGGCGCGCTGATGAGCGCCGCCACGATCCCCGTCGCCACCCCGGTCACCACCGCATAGGCGGCGGTCAAGTCGCGGCGCCCAAAGAGCAACGCGAAGACGCCCAGCACGGCGGCCACGACCAGCAGGATCGCCACGTAGCCCAGGACCAGGAACAGCTGGTTGTCGCTCGACGGCAGGGGGTTGATGTCGGTCTGGAAGATGAGCTGGTATCCGACGGCGGCCAGCCATGCCAGGCCGATGACGATCGCTGCCACCAGTACGCCGGCGATGACCAGCTGGCCGGTCGAGCGGTTGGTCCGCGGTCGCATCAGCCCCCAGCGGCCGGCCAGGCCGGCCGCGATGCCGATGACCGCCGCAACCACCGCGAACGCGGCCGCCGGTGGGTATTGGAATGGCGGCGGGATGACGTACGACCACAGGATGTTGGCCAGGAAACCGGTGGCCGCGCCGGCGATCGGTCCCGCCAGGACCCCGACCAGGATGGTGCCGATCGAGTCGAGGTAGATCGGGATCTTCAAGGCCGCCGCGACCGTCTGCCCGAGCACGATGTTGATCGCGATCGCGAACGGCATCAGGACGATCACGCGGAGCGTGAACTGACGGGATAGCGAATCCAGCCGCCCGGTCTGGAGCTTCTCGAGGATGAGCGTCGTCGCCGCGCCCAGCAGCAGGGCGACGGCCAGGATGAGGGCGAACGAGTTTGCGGCGGTGGGGTAGGCGCCCGTGTTGGGATCGGCCGTCGAGTCCCCGAACTGGCCGAACGCCGCAATCCCGGCCAGGGTCACGATCACGAACACCGCCACTCCGGCAGCGACGCGGATCACGCCCGACTTCCCGGATCGGTCCGCGCTATCCATGCTGGTCATGGGTCTGTTCCTCCTTCGTTCCCTCCTGCGTCAGGCGCTCGCCCATCAGCCAACGGCCCGCGCCAGGCGGTCCAGGATCTCTTCGCGCATGCCCGGGCCGTCGATGGCCAGGGCCACGTTCAGCATCGGTCGCGGGTCGTCATCGGCCGGGCGAATGGTTCCGGCCGCGCTCGTGTCGGCTGAGGTATCACACATCAGGCGTCGGTCGCGGCTGTCGGTGACCAGATCGGGCCGCAGCAGGGCGCCCACCAGGGTGACCGCGTCATGGAGATAGCAGCCGTCGACGCCATCGGCCACCCGGTGATAGCCAACATAGAAGCGAACGGCATCGCGCACCACGCCGGCCAGGTCGGTATCCGGCAGCCGATCGAGATCGTCCAGGGTGAAGACGGCCTGCTGGGTTGCGTCCAGGGGAAAGACTCGGTCCAGCGCCCCGCCGGAGAGGCAGATCTCGGCCGCCTCAGGATCCACGCACGCGTTCCACTCGCCGGTCTCGGTCGTGTTGCCGCGGACTCGTAGGGCACCGCCCATCCACACCACCTCTCGGGCTCCGCCGGACAGGTCAACCCCGTTCTGGGCCGCCGACGCCACGTTGGTCAGCGGTCCGGTGGCCACGATCGTCATCTGGCCCGGACGGCGGCTCAGGTGCGCTTCGAGGTACCGGGCGGCCGGGACGGCGGTGAAGTCGGTCGTTTCCAGCTGCCGCTGCTCGCCCCGCAGCTCGGCGTAGCCGGTCCCGGTGGGCCCGTGGGTCTCGGGCGCGGTCCGCAGCCGGCGCTGCAACGGACGGGCAGCCCCGATGGACACCGGGACGTCACCGCGACCCAGCAACTGAAGCAGCGTCCCGGTGTTGCGAGCCACGTGCTGGAGCTCCACGTTGCCGGCCACGCAGGTCACCCCGCGCAGCGCCAGCTCGGGGGCGGTGGCGGCGATGAGCAGTGCCACCATGTCGTCGATCCCGGTGTCGACGTCCATGATCACCGGGCGCCGGTCTGCGGAGGGCTCGGGCATCGGCCGCATCCTACGCCGGCCAGCCCCCGGCCTGGCCCACCTTGGACGCCAGCGGGCGACCGAGCGCTTCGCTGATGAACCGTGCCGCGGCCAGCACGCCATCCAGGTCCACCCCGTGGCGGAGCCCCTCCCGGTCGAGGAGGTACACGAGATCCTCGGTCGCGACGTTCCCGGCCGCGCCAGGCGCATAGGGGCAGCCGCCGGTGCCGCCGGTGCTGGCATCGAAGCAGCCGATGCCCAGGCCGATGGCCGTCGCCACGTTGGCGACCGCGGTACCCCGGGTGTCATGGAAATGGAGGGCCAGGCGGTCGGGACCGATGCCGGCGCCCAGCAGCGCGCCGACCACCCGTCGAACGTCCGCCGGTCCTGCCACTCCAATCGTGTCGCTGATGCTCAGCTCGTCGACGCCCAGCTCCAGGAGGCGCTGGGCCACGTCCACCACGACGCTCTCCGAGATTGGGCCCTCGTACGGGCAGCCGAAGGCGGTCGACAGGTATCCGCGCGTCCACCAGCCAGCCTGGCGGGCGTGGTCGATCACTGGACCGAAGGCATCGAGCGACTCGGCGATGGACATCCCGATGTTGTGGCGAGTGAACGATTCGGATGCGGCGGTGAAGACGCACGCCGCATCGGCCCCCGCAGCGATGGCGCGCTCCAGGCCGCGCTGGTTGGGGACCAGGACCGGGTAGCGCACACCGGGCCGTCGTTTTAGCCGCGGCAGGAGCTCGTCGGCGTCGGCCAGCTGGGGGATGGCGGCGGGGGCCACGAACGAGGTGGCCTCGATCTCCCGAAGACCGGCGTCGCCCAGCAGGCCGATGAAGCGGAGCTTGGTATCAGTCGGGATCGGCTGGGTCTCGTTCTGCAGCCCGTCACGCGGTCCCACCTCGTAGATCCGGACGTCGACGTGGGTCATGCCCGCGGCATCCTACGCCGACACCTCGGCCAGCAGGTCGCCGCGCTGGACCTGATCGCCCTCGCCGACGTGGAGCGCGGTGACGACGCCGGCCAGCGGCGCGCTGACCGCGTGCTCCATCTTCATGGCCTCGATCACAACCACCGGGTCGTGGGCTGCCACACGGTCTCCTTGCCGATGGCGAACCGCGAGCACTCGTCCAGGCATCGGCGCGGTCAGCACCGCCGTGCCGTCGCCGTGCGCGTGGCGGACGGCCTCCTCGACCGCCGGCGGCGGTGCCAAACGGAATTCCAACGACTGGCCCTCGACCTCGACATGGGCCTCCGCGCCGTGGCGGACCACCGCTGATCCGATGGCCGATGGATCGGCGGCCACCACGGTGCGCTCCTCCTCTCCGTGGACGAGGCGGATCGCCGACGGGGCGTTGGCGCGCCATGCGCCGCCCCACGGCCCGGCATCGCCGGCGAGGAGGACCCTGGCCGCGGCCTCCCACGCCGCGGCGGGCGGCGCGACGGGACCGGGCAGGACGACCTTGGTGAGGCTGTCGGTCCGCATCTCTCCCGCGGTGAAGGCCGGTTGGTCCACGAGCCAGCGGAGGAAGCGCAGGTTTGTTCGAACGCCCAGCAGACGCGTCTGAGCCAGCGCCTCCCCCAGGCGCCGAATGGCAGCCGCCCGCGTCGGGGCGTGCACGATGACCTTTCCCAGCAGCGGGTCGTATCGGTCCGTCACCAGATCGCCGGCCCGGATGCCCGAGTCGACGCGGACGCCCTCGCCGGCCGGCCACACCACCTCGACCACCCGGCCGCTGGCAGGAAGGAACCCATGTTCCGGGTCCTCGGCGTACAGCCGGGCCTCGATCGCATGGCCGCGCGGGCGGACCGAGGACTGCTCGAACCCCAGCGCTTCACCGGCCGCGATGCGAAGCTGGTCCTCGACCAGGTCGCGTCCCGTGACCGCCTCGGTAATGGGGTGCTCGACCTGGAGCCGGGTGTTCATCTCCAGGAAGAAGAACCCGCCGTTATCGGTCAGGAGGAACTCGACGGTGCCGGCACCGACATACTCCGCCGCCCCAGCCACGGTGACCGCAGCCGCGCCCAACCGATCGCGCAGCTCCTGGCCAACCGACGGAGCGGGCGTCTCCTCCAGGACCTTCTGCTGCCGCCGCTGGACGCTGCAGTCGCGCTCCCCCAGGTGGACGCCGTGGCCATGAGCGTCGAACAGGACCTGGACCTCCACGTGGCGCGGGCTCTCGATGAGCCGCTCCAGGATGAGCCGATCGTCCCCGAACGCGGCGGTGGCCTCCCGCCGGCTGGACGCCAGCTCGCCCGCCAGCTGCTCAGCGCCGCGCACGACCCGCATCCCCTTGCCTCCTCCGCCCCCAGCCGGCTTGATCAGCAGCGGAAAGCCGATGGCGGCCGCTGCCGCGGCCAGCGCCGCGTCATCCTGGGCATCGCCGTCGTAGCCGGGCACCACCGCCACCCCATGGCGGACGGCCAGCCGGCGCGCCGCGGCCTTGTCGCCCATGGCCCGCATGGCTTCGGGCGGCGGCCCGATCCAGATCATGCCGGCGGCGGCAACCGCCGAAGCGAAGTCGGGGTTCTCGGCGAGGAAGCCGTAGCCGGGATGAATCGCGTCCGCGCCGGACCGACGAGCGGCGTCCAGGACGGCCTCGCGGTCGAGATAGGAGTCGATCGAGAGCGCGAGGTCGCCGCCCTCGGGCACGGGTTCGTCGGGCTCATGGACGCGGATGACCCGCATCCCGAGGCGGCGGACCGTGCGGGCCACGCGCTCGGCGATCTCGCCCCGGTGGCGGTCCTCCCCCGGAGGAAATGAGAGCGCCTGGAGGCGCTTCAGCGCCGCGGCGTCCCCC
>JBOGTA010000096.1:0-15802 GCA_050695855.1 Candidatus Limnocylindria bacterium | reverse complement strand
AGTGTAACCGGGGTCGGGTCGGTCTGGTAGAGGATGGCGAGGTAAACGCTCACGAGGTCACCCCAGGCGACCGCGGACAGGACGCGGGCCAGCGCGGACGGGCCCTCGGCCTGGATGGTGGCCCGGTTGGTGGCGCGTTCCCCGAGCAGCTCCTCCACAACGCGATAGCGGGCGCTGATCTCCGGCGCCTCGGTCGCGTCGCGGATCTCGATCACGAACGGGGCGTCCGCCAGCTCCCGCGGATTGAGGGAGCCTTCGATCGCGTTGTGGTTGGCCTCGGGCATCGGCTCATAGGCGGCCCACGATTTGGCGTTCTCGTTGAACTGCGTCTTCCAGCGCCGGGCGACCGGCGCCATCGGTCCGGCGCCATACACGACCGGGATGCGGCCAAGGAGGCTCCAGGCCAGCTGCTTGGCGGGGTTGGCGTCGGTCTCGACGCCGGGCCCCATCCGCTCCAGCAGCTCGTCGAGCACAACCACCACCGGGCCCAGCGGGTCGGGACCGGTGATCAGGCCCGCGGTTCCCAGCAGCTCGTGGAGCAGGCCGACCGACCAGCCGAGAGCGGCCCGCGGCTGTCCGGGCTGGTCGTAGCGGAGCCACGGAGTGCCGTCGGCGGCCGCCTGCCGACCAAGGGCCCCGTCGGTGGCGATCACCACCAGGGGCAGCCCGCGCGCCCGCGCCTCAGCGGCGGCGGTCACCGTCTCGATCGTCTCGCCCGAGTGCGAGGCCGCCACCACCAGCGTCCGCTCACCGATGCCGCTGGGCAGGTGATAGTCGCGCTGCACGAGGAGCGGGACGCGGAGCCGCTCCCCAGCCGCGGCGGCCACCAGCTCAGCGCCGATCGCCGAGCCGCCCATCCCCAGGACCACGACCAGGTCCACCGACCGATGGCGGTCGGTGAGGGTCAGGCCGCCGGCGGCCTGGCGAGCCTGTGCCAGCTGGCGCGGCAGGTCTCGAACCCGGCCCAACATGTCATCTCGATCGATGCGCGCCACGACGGTGGCCGAGTCGAGGGTGATGGCCTCCTCCAGCGCGGGAGGCGCGTCCGGATCGGGGCTGTCGTCTTCTTCGGGGCGGCGCCCGGGCTCCTCGTCGGGATGTTTGTAGCCGAAGAAATCTCGTGCGTCGGTCATGCGGGCGAAGCGGCCGCGGTCGCAATCCGGCGGCCTTCGGCCAGGAGCGCTTCGACGTCCTCAGGGGATCCAGCCTCGACGTAGATGCGGAGGAGCGCCTCGGTACCGCTGAACCGGATGAGGAGCCATGACTCGTCGTCGCGATAGAACTTGAACCCGTCCGTGGTGTCCAATGCCTGGCGACGAACCACAGGCCGCCCCGCCAGGGCTTCGGGCGATTCGTGCTCGAGTCGGGCCAGGGTCTCGCGCCGAATGGACGGGTACTCCTCCCGCGAGAACCGGACGTCGATTCGGTTGTAGTACGACGGCCCGGCCAGGGCCTGAAGCTCGGCCAGGACCTCCGAGGCCCGCTTGGCCCGGGACAGCCACAGGTCGAGCAGGAAGAGGCCGGCCGCCAGCCCGTCGCGCTCGGGGATGTGCATCCCGAACCCGAAGCCGCCGGACTCCTCGCCTCCGATGACCGCCTTGGTCTCGGCCATCTTGGGCCCCACGAACTTGAAGCCCACTCCCGTCTCGTGGGCCTGCGTCCCGGAGCGCTCGGCTAGGCGCTGGACCATGGACGTGGTCGTCACGGTGTACACCGCCGGTCCGACCAGGCCTCGGACCTCGAGCAGGTACCAGTACAGGAGGCCGTAGACCTGGAGCTGGTTCACGAACACGCCTTCCTCAGTGGCCATCCCCACCCGGTCGGCGTCGCCGTCGAGCGCGATCCCGATGTCGGTGCCCCAGCTCGGGATCTCGGCCAGCCATTCGTCGATGTTGGGCCGAATCGGCTCCGGATTAACTCCGCCGAAGTAGGGGTTCCGCTCGGTGTGGAGCTCGCGAACGGTCAGGTTGCCGCCTTCCAGGAGGCGGCTGAGCCACCCGGCGCCAGACCCCCACATCGGCTCGACCAGGACCTTGCCGTGCGACCCGCGGATGCGCTCGATGTCCACGACGGAGCCGAGCTGATCGCGAAACTGGGGGTAGGGGTCGAAGATCTCCACCAGACCGCCGGACACCGCATCCTCGTATTCGCGCCGGGGCGGGACTTCATCCTCGGGGTAGCGATCCATGGTGGCCTCGATGGCGGCCAACATGCCGGGAGCCGCGGCGCCCCCGGTGTCGGCCTTGACCTTGAAGCCGTTGTCGGTCCATGGGTTGTGGCTGGCGGTGATGACGATCCCGGCGCCGGCCTTGAGCTCACGGGTGAAGTACGAGACGACCTGGGTCGGGACCGCCCCCGGCGGGCTCATGCTCCGAATGCCGTGAGCGGCGAGGACTTCCACACAGGCGCGCGCGAAATGCTCGGAGGCGAATCGCCGGTCGTGGGCCACCACCACGCCGCGCTCGGCGGCGCCCTGCTCGTGGAGGAAATCGGCGACCGCCCTGGCACAGCGGCGCACGTTGTGGAAGGTGAAGTCCTCGGCGATGGCCGCCCGCCAACCATCGGTCCCGAAGCGGATGGTGGTCACAGCAGGCCTATGGTAGCCCCCGCTCGGCCGCCGCCGTCACGTGGTCGAGGGCAGCCTGGAGCAGTGGGGTGAGCGGCCGGAGAGAACCGCGAGGGGGGATCGGAATGGCCTCACCCACGGCTAGGTCTAATCGGGAGAACGGCAGCGGGAACAGCTGGCGGTCCCAGCGTCGTGTCAGCCGAATCGAGGGCCGAAGGCGGACCGCGACGGGAAGAATCGGGAGGCCCGCCTGGCGGGCGACGATCAGCGCGCCGGGCTTGGCGATGCGGTACGGCCCCCACGGACCGTCGGGGGTGACCACCAGCGAATAGCCCGACGCGCCCATGTCCCCCAGGCGCCGCGCCAGCGCTCGAGAGGCGGCCGCCTCCCGCTCCTCGGCGAGGGCCAGGACCACAACCTGACCGGGGGTGCGGGCCAGGGACTCGAAGATGGTCCGAATGACCGTCCCGCGCGGCGTGTCGGTTGTGAACGAGGCGTGGGGGAGGTCGCCTCGGCGCGCGGACGCCACCACGAACAGGGCGAGGTTGTACTCGTGCCAGAACGCCAGCACCACCTGATCACGGGTGACCGGACCGACGCGAGCGGTTCGAGCCACAAGGCGCAGATACCAGCCCAGCGCGCGGCCCGCCAGGCGGGCCCTAGAGGTAGCGGTCGCCGGTGGCCTCGGCAATCTCGTCCAGGGTGGGCTTGATCTCCTCCGCGCGATCCCGGGCACAGACCAGCAGCGCGTCGGGGGTGTCGACGATGATGACGTCGCGGAGGCCGACCGTGACCACCAGCCGCTCGCCGCCGTGGACGAGGACCCGTTCCGAGCCGCGATCGAGATGCTGGCCAGAGGCCACCAGGCTCTTGCCGCTCTGACGGCTGAGCGCCTCCAGCAGGGCCGACCATGAGCCGATGTCCGACCATCCGGCGTCCAATCCCACGACAGCCATCCGCCCCTCGGCCGCCGCGGGCTCGGCGATGCCGGAGTCGATGTTGATGGCCGGCAGCGGCTCGAGGATCGTTCGGGCATCGGTCTGCCAACCCGGCGTCCGCGGGATGCGCCCGATCTGGTCCAGCGCCTCGGCCAGTCCCGGCTGGTAGCGCTCCAGGGCTTGACGGAAGGAGTACCCACTCCACACGAACACGCCCGCGTTCCACAGGGCCCCGGCCGCGACCAGGTCCTTGGCGGCCTTCGGGTTCGGCTTCTCGACGAAGGCCGTCACGGCCGCGGTGCCAGTGGCGAACAGCTGCTGGCCGCGGGTGACGTAGCCGTAGCCGGTAGCCGGATGGGTGGGGACGACCCCCAGCACCACCAGGTACCCGCGCTCGGCAGTGATGACCGCTTCGCGGAGGGCGGCCACGAACGCGTCCCCATCGGCCACGTGGTGATCGGCGGGGAGCACGATGGCCACCTCATCGGTCTGCCGACGTGCCAGCAGCGAGCCGAGCCCGGCCGCTACGGCCGTCGAGCGAGCCAGCGGCTCGCCCAGGATGTTGCCCTCGGGGAGCTGCGGCAGCTGGCGGTGGGTGGCACGGACGTGCGACTCGGCGGTGATGACGTAGATGTCGTGGGGCCGGAGCAGTGGCTCGAGGCGTGCGACCGTCTGCTGGAGCAGGCTGACGTCGCCAGTGAGAGGCAGGAGCTGCTTCGGGGTCTTGCGGCGAGACAGGGGCCACAGCCGGGTCCCCGATCCGCCGGCCATCACAAGGGCGTACATCGAATCGGCTTGGTTCAGCCGTCGTCGGCCAGAGTCTCGGCCTCCAGCCGCTCGCCGAGCTCGGTCGTGCGCCGGTACGCCGCCCACACCGCATCGGACAGCACGGTCCGGAGGCGCCCCTTCTCGAGCTCGTAGATCGCCGCCGCGCTCGTCCCGCCGGGCGAGGTGACCGCGTTGCGCAGCTGGGCGGGGTGAAGGTTCGAGGCAGCCGCGTACTGGCTGGAGCCGACCAGCGTCTGCGCCACCAGGTCGTGCGCCAGCTCGCGCGGGAAGCCCAGGTGCACGCCGGCATCGACGAGCGCTTCCATGACCGCGAACAGATACGTCGGTCCGGTCCCCGACAGGGCGGTGGCCATGGCCACAAAGCCCTCGTCATCCACCTGCCGCTCGTCGCCGAGGGCCCGCAGGACCTTGCGCGCCAGGTCGCGCTGGGCCGCGCTGCAGGCCGGCGCCGCCGCCCAGACGGCGATGCCCTTGCGAATCTGGGCCGGGGTGTTGGGCATGGCGCGCACCACGGCCGGGTGGCGGAGGCCGGTGCTGAGCGTGCGCAGCGTGGCGCCGGCCACGATGGACAGCACCACCTGCCCCTCGCCGAGCGCGCCCGCCAGCTCGCGCATCACGGCTCGCAGCATCTGGGGCTTGACCGCGAGAACCACGATGTCAGCGTCCGCTACCGCGTCTCGGTTGCGGGCCACCACACGGATCTGGTGCTGCGCGCTGAGGGTCGCTCGTCGCTCGCGCCGGGGGTGCGAGGCGACCAGTGCCGTCTGGGGCACCGCCCGATCGGCCAAGAGGCCGACGATCATGGCCTCGGCCATCACCCCGGCCCCCACGATCCCGACCTGCATCTGGCGGCTTGGGCGAGCCATGCCCGTGGAGCGGCTCCGGCTGCGCGGGCGACGATCGGTCATGCGCCGTCCGCATCCGGCGACGCCCCGCTCACCGTCTGCTCCGTGCCGCGCAGCTCGCGGGCGGCGGCGATTTCGTCCGCCGGGGCATCGCCGCGCTCCAGCAGGTCGACCGCGATGCGCGCCAGTTTTCGAGCGGCTGTCACGTTCCCCAGCTCCAGTTCCGCGCGGCCCATGCCATTGGCCGCCAGGCCCTCCTCGCGCTCGGCACCGAGATCGCGGGCCTCGCTGATGGCCTCGGCATAGTAGCGCCGGGCGCTGGTCGGGTCGCCGGCGGCCACGCGCAGGTCGCCGATCCGGCGGGCCGCCCGGGTGGCCTGAAGAGCCATTTCGGCCCGCTCGAAATGCCACATCGCTCGGTGGGCCCACAGATCGGCCGCCCACCACGCCTCGGCCGCGATTCCCGCCTCGGCCGCGGCCATCGCCGCCGCGCCGGCGCGGCGCTGATCGCCGTCACGCTCGGCATCCAGGTAGGGCACTGCCAGCGGGCTGCGACGGAGGGCGACCGGGAGCTCGCCGAGTCGCTCCACCGGTGCCGGGCGAACGCCCGCCAGGCCCCGAACCCAGGCCGCCAGACGAGAGATGGGTCCGGGCGGCGGCGGGCCCCACCGGATCGGAAGGTGAGTCCCCGTCACGCAGAGGCCCCCGCCAGACCGGCCGCGTGGCGCAGCTCGTCGGCGAGGTCGGTACGCTCCCAGCTGAGATCGAGGTCGGACCGGCCGAAGTGGCCGTAGGCCGCGATGGGTCGGTAGATCGGGCGGCGGAGATCCAGGCGATCGATGATGGCCCCCGGACGGAGGTCCACCACCCGAGAGACAGCGGCTCCAATCACCCCATCGGGAACGTGTCCGGTCCCGAAGGTGTCGACGTTGAGGGCCAATGGATGCGCCACACCGATGGCGTACGCGACCTGGATCTCGCACCGGGATGCCAGCCCGGCGGCGACCACGTTCTTGGCGACCCATCGCGCCGCATACGCGCCGCTGCGATCGACCTTGGTCGGGTCTTTGCCGGAGAAGCTCCCGCCGCCATGGCGGGCCATACCTCCGTACGTGTCGACGATGATCTTCCGGCCGCTGAGCCCTGAGTCTCCGGCCGGCCCACCCAGGACGAAGCGGCCGGTCGGGTTCACCAGCAGCCTGATCTCACCATCACGCTGTTCGTCAGGAATCACGAAGTTCACGACGTCCTCGCGGACTACATCGGTCAGCTCGGTGGCGACATCGACCTCGGCGTCATGCTGGGTGCTGATGAGAACGGTCCGAACGCCAATCGGTCGCTGGTCGGGACCGTAGGCGACAGTGACCTGGCTCTTGCCGTCCGGTCGCAGAAACGGGACCAGACCGCGGCGACGGACCGTCGCCAGCCGACGGCATAGCTCGTGGGCGAGCTGAATCGGCATCGGCATCAGATCAGCCGTCTCGTCGGTGGCGTAGCCGAACATCATCCCCTGGTCGCCCGCACCCAGCTCTGCCGGGTCGTCCCCGGCACGCTCCTCGAACGCATGGTCGACGCCCATCGCGATGTCCGGCGACTGGCCCTTGATGAGCGAGGTGACCGACAGGGTGCTGGCATCGAAGCCCAGGCTCGGGTCGTCGTACCCGATCTCGCGCACGGTGCGTCGAACGATGCCCTCCACGTCCACCAGGTGGGAGGTCGTCAGCTCACCGAGGACCATGACCGTCTCGGTCGTGACCGCAACCTCGATCGCAACGCGAGCCACCGGATCGGCTGTCAGCACGTCGTCCAGGACCGCGTCCGCGATCGCGTCGGAGACCTTGTCTGGGTGGCCCTCGGTAACCGATTCCGAGGTGAACAGGTGTCGTTCGGCGTCGATCAAGGGTCCGAGTGTAGCGCCAGACCGATGACGACCGGGTGGCACCGCGGCTACCATGCGCGGACGTGGGGGAGGTCGCCCACGACCCGCACAGGAGATTCCCACGCATGCGCCGCCCACTCCCCCTGTTGATCGCAACCCTCACCATCGGCCTCGTGCTGGCGGCCTGCGCCTCTCCGGCCGGGTCTGGAGAGCCGGCCGCGTCGAGTGGGTCCGAGCCCTCGGCGGCGCCCGCCGCGAGCCAGGGCGGGGACGGCGGTGGCGGGTTTGGGACCGGTACCGGTTCGGTCCAGTTCCAGATCAGCGGCGGCTTCAGCGACAGCGGCGAGCTCCCCTTCGCCGGCAATTTCGGCTACTTCCAGCAGGCCGGCGTCTCGTTCCTGGTGTTCACCGACGACACGGCCGCCACCGAGGCCAACGGCATCATTCTCACCCTGAGCGCGGACGGGAACGTGCTCCAATACGTCACCGACGAGATCGTTGTCCCGGCCGGAACCTGCGAGTGGAACGTCACTCGCAACGATGCGACCGGTGCGGCCGGCAGCTTCGACTGCAACGACCAGAGTGGTTTCGCCACGAATGGCCAGGTTTACACCGACCTCGACATCAGCGGGACATTCGAGGTCAACAGCTAGCGGCAGCCCCGGTCAGGTCCCGTGCTGCCAGGAGGCGGCGTAGGCCTCCTGCGCCGCGGTGGGGCGGTCGATCGCGATGCCCATGCTGGCCAGCTTCAGTCGGGCCACCTCGTGGTCGATCTCGACCGGGATCACGTAGACCTCCGGCTCGAGCTCGTCTGAATGCCCGCTCAGCCACTCCGCGCCGAGGGCCTGGTTGGCGAATGAAAGGTCCATGACCAGGCTCGGGTGGCCCTCCGCGGCGGCCAGGTTGACGAGTCGACCTTCGGCCAGGAGGTAAAGCCGCCGTCCATCGGCCAGGCGGTATTCCCGGGTGGACGGTCGAACGTCGCGCTGCTCGGCAGCCTGGGCTTCCAGAGCCGGGATGTCGAACTCATCGTTGAAGTGGCCGGCGTTGGCCAGGATGGCGCCGTCGCGCATCAGCCGGAAGTGATCGCCGCCGAACACGTGAAGCGACCCGGTGGCGGTGATGAACATGTCGCCGGCCTCGGCAGCGTCGAGGCTGGTCATGACCCGAAAGCCGTCCATGGCCGCCTCCAGGGCCCGAATCGGATCGACCTCGACGATCACCACGTTGGCGCCCATGCCATGGACCCGGCTGGCGATGCCTCGCCCCACCCATCCGTAGCCGCCGACGACCACGGTCTTGCCCGCCAGCAGAACGTTGGTGGCGCGCAGGATGCCGTCAATCGCGCTTTGCCCGGTGCCGTAGCGGTTGTCGAACAGGTGCTTGGTGGCCGCCTCGTTGACCGCCAGGATGGGGTATCGCAGCGCGCCCTCTGCCGCCATGGCTCGCAGCCGGATGACACCGGTGGTCGTCTCTTCGGTGCCCCCTTTGACCTCATCCAGCAGATCGGCGCGGTGAGCGTGCAGCTCGCCGACCAGGTCCGCCCCGTCATCCATCGTCAGCTGGGGCCGGTGGTCGAGGGCGGAGTTGATGTGGGCGTAGTACGTGTCCCGGTCCTCGCCCTTGATGGCGAACACCTCGATTCCGTGCTCGGCGACCAGCGCGGCGGCCACCTCGTCCTGGGTGGACAACGGGTTCGAGGCGCACAGGACGACATCGGCGCCGCCGGCCGCCAGGGTGCGGACGAGGTTGGCCGTCTCGGCGGTGACGTGGAGGCAGGCACTCACCCGCCAGCCGTCCAGGGGCCGCTCGGCGGTCAGCCGCTGGCGGATGCCGGCCAGCACCGGCATCTGGCGGTCGGCCCATTCGATGCGACGCGCGCCTTCGACGGCCAGTCCAGGGTTCCGAATGTCGCTCACGGTTCCTCCATCATCGGTCGGCTCGAGGCCAGCTCCAGCGCAGCGCGGCGCGCAGGGGTCGGATGAGGTCCCAACCGCCGGCCCGCCGATAGGCGACCCACTCACCCAGGCGACAGTACTCGCGGTAGCCCAGCCGTGCGTAGGCCGCGATGGCCCAGTCATTGTCGGCGTACACGTTCAAGGCTACGTCGGGCACGCTCGTCAGGAGCTCCGCCGTTACGCCCGACGTCGCCGCCTTGGCGTGCCCCTGCCCGCGATGGTCGACGTGGGTCAGCACGTTGCCGACCACCCCAATGCCCTCGGTCGGGTTGATGACATGGGTGCCCGCCGCCGCGACCAGCCGTCCACCGACGCGCACCCCGTAGTAGACGCCGTCCTCGAGGACCGATGCCGGGAACCCTCCTCCCAACCCCAGCTGGTACAGCCGATTCAGGTCGCCGATGTCGGCGGGGCCAAGCCGAACCGCCCCTCCACCGGCGTACGGCCGGAAGGATTCCCGGTCGACCACCATCCGGAGCAGGCTGGCGGGCAGGTCCACCCGGTACAGCTCGTCAAACGCGGTGGTGAGGTCGTGGCGGGCCTGGACGAACGCGTAGCGCGGCCGCACCTCGTTGGCCAGAATCGCCCGGCACGCGTCTGGCTCGCCCATCAGGAACAGCGGCTGAGGCGGCAGCCCCATGTGCTGCATGGCCAGCCCGCGCGGATGGCCGTCGTCGTCGTAGGCCATCCCCCAGGCCGCCCGTCGCCGGGCCGAACCATCCAGGTCGCCGAGGGCGTATGCGGCGTACAGCCGATCGGTCCGTAGAAACGCCGCGGCCTCGGCGCGATCGGTGACCGAACGGGTATGCCAGCCCGTCGCCGGGGCCAGGGTCATCGGTCGGCCCGCGCTCGTCTCGGTCAATAGGTCAGCAGGGCGTGGATGGCGAACTGACCCAGCCGCTCGCGACCCTTGAGCGCGCTGAGCTCGACCATGAACGACAGACCGGCCACCTCGCCGCCCAGGCGCTGGACCAGCTCGATGGTGCCCATCACCGTCCCGCCGGTGGCCAGCAGATCGTCCACGATGAGCGCCCTCTGCCCGGGCGCGATGGCGTCGCGGTGGATCTCCAGGGTGGCGGTCCCGTATTCGAGGGCGTACTCGACTTCGATCGTTTCGGCGGGCAGCTTTCCGAGCTTCCGGACCGGGACGAACCCGGCCCCCAGCTGGTAGGCAATCGGCGCACTGAAGATGAACCCGCGCGACTCCATGCCCACCACGACGTCGATGGGCGTGTCGCGGACCTGGTCCACCATCCGGTCGATGACCTCCTTGAAGGCGGTCGCGTCCTTGAGCAGCGTCGTGATGTCGTAGAAGAGGATGCCCGCCTTCGGGAAGTCGGGGACCTCGCGGATGAGCTTCCGCAGGTCGTCGGCGGAGGTCACGGTCACCGGGCGAGTCTAGTCGGCGCGGCGGCGCGCCTGCAATGCGCACCGGACCATTGGCCCATCGTCCGGCCGGCCCAACAGGACTACCGTCGGCCCAATGTCGACCCGTACCGTGCGTCGCCGGGCGGAACGCATGCTCCCCGGCATGCTCCCCGGCATGATCCTGGTGGCAGCGGTCGCGGTGGCCACGCTGGTGGTCGCATCGAGCTGGAACGAGCGTGACGAGTTCGTGCTGACCAGCGCCATCGTGGCCGTCCTGGTCGTGCTGGCCGCGGCGCAGGGCGTGATGCTCTGGCAACGGGCGACCGCCGGACGGCGCGCGGGCGCCCGGCTGGCCGGGCTCGAGTCCGAGGAGGGCACCTTCCGGGCGCTCGTCGAACGCCTTCCCGCGGCCCTGTACATCGCCGGCTTCGGCCCGCAGGCCACCTGGAACTACGTGAGCCCGCGGATCGAGGCCCTCCTCGGATTTACCGCCGCCGAGTGGATGGCCGATGCGTCGCTCTGGATGCGGCAGATCCACCCCGACGATCGCGAACGGGTCACCACCGAGGAGGCCGAGCAGTGGAGCCGCGAGCCGGGCGTGATCAGCACCAGCGAATACCGGATGCTGTCCAAGGACGGTCGGGTCCTGTGGATCCGCGACGAGGCGGTGATCATCCCCGATGAGCAGGGCAGCCCCGCCTTCTTCCGCGGCTACATCATCGACATCACCGCGCAGAAGCTGGCCGAGCAGGCGCTCCGCGAGAGCGAGGAGCAGACCCGGCGGATCATCGACACCGCCAGCTATGCGTACATCGGCATGGGCGCCGACGGTTTGATCGCCGACTGGAACCAGGCGGCGGAGCAAACCTTCGGGTGGTCACGCGAGGAGGTCATCGGCACGTCGCTGGCCGACCGAATCATCCCCTTCGCGCAGCGCGAGGCGCACCGTCGGGGCCTGGCCCGGTTCCTGGAAACCGGCCAGGGTCCCGTTCTCGGCACCCGGCTCGAGGTCAGCGCCATCCACCGCGACGGCCGCGAGTTCCCGGTCGAGCTGACGATCTGGGCGGTGGGGACCGGTGAGACGGCCACCTTCTCGGCCCTCGTCCACGACATCACCCTGCGGAAGGATCTCGAGCGCCAGCTCCAGCACCAGGCGTTCCATGACTCGCTGACCGGGCTGGCCAACCGCGCCCTGTTCGCAGACCGGGTGGCCCATGCCATGGCTCGCCAGGAGCGCGCCCGCCGTTCGATGGCGGTCGTCTTCCTCGACCTGGACGATTTCAAGACGGTCAACGACAGCCTGGGCCACGCAGCCGGGGACCAGCTGCTGACGGCGGTCGCGGAGCGACTCCGTGGGGTGATGCGACCCGAAGACACCGTTGCCCGCTTCGGCGGGGACGAGTTCGCCATCCTCCTGGAGGACACCAACCGCGAGTCGGCCCGCCGCGTGGCCGAGCGGGTGCTCGCCGCCCTTCGCTCCCCCTTCGACTTGCAGGGGAAGCAGGTCTTCGCGCGGGGCAGCGCCGGCGTGGCCGTGGCCCCGCCGGGAACCTCGCCGCCCGAGGATCTCCTGCGCCACGCCGACCTGGCGATGTACACCGCCAAGGCCCGCGGCAAGGGCCGGATCGAGTTCTTCGAGCCGCGGATGCACCTGGCAGTCATCCGGCGTCAGGAGCTGCGGACCGAGCTCGAGCACGCCATCAGCCGCGGTGATTTCGTCCTCCACTACCAGCCGTTCGTGGACCTGCGCAACGGTCGGCTGACCGGACTGGAGGCGCTCGTCCGCTGGCGTCACCCGGAGCGCGGGCTGATCGAACCCAGCGAGTTCATCCCCGCCGCGGAGGAGACCGGCCTCATCGTCCCGCTGGGGGCCTGGGTCGCCGGCGAGGCGTGCCGCCAGATGGCGATCTGGGATCAGGAGGAATCCCTGGTAGGCGCCAACGGCCATAAGCCCCTGATCAGCGTCAACGTGTCAACCCAGCAGCTCGCCGATCCGGGCCTGGTGGACATGGTGGCCGCGTCACTGCGCGACGCCGAGCTGGAGCCCAAGCGCCTTGTGCTGGAGATCACGGAGAGCACGTTGATGGCCGATGTGGCCGAAACCGAGCAAAAGCTTCTGAGCCTGCGTCGAACGGGCGTCCAGCTGGCGATGGACGACTTCGGCACCGGCTACTCGTCGCTCAGCTACCTCGAGCGCCTGCTGGTCGACCTGCTGAAGATCGACCGATCCTTCACCGCCTCCCTGGGCCACGACCGCGAGGTGCCGGTCCTCCTTCGCTCAATCATCAAGCTGGGCCAGACCCTCCACCTGCAGGTCCTGGCCGAGGGCATCGAGCGGGGCGACCAGGTGGTCCGGCTCCGCGAGCTGGGATGCCGCCTCGGGCAGGGATACCACTTCTCCCCGCCCCTCCCCGCCGACGCCGTGCCGGACGCCCTGACTCGACGCTGGGAAGAATCGCGCACCGCCTGACCCACGCGGCGCAACCCGACCTCGCTGTCGCCAGGACGACAGCGCCACCGTCACCCGCGCGCTACGGCTTCCCACCCATTTGCGCCGATGCTGCGCGCCAACATCTTCACCCAGCCAAGTGGGAGACCGGACCAATGACCACCATCACCTACCCAGGCAGCAACACCTCCACATTCGTGATCGGCGCCCTGGTTGGGGCACTGGCGATGCTGATCCTGGCCGCGGCCCTGGCATACGCGTCCTTTGGCGCGCCGGCCCTCATCACCGAACCGGAAGCCGCACCCGCGCCGGCGATCAACCAGTGGACCAGCGATCCGATCTCAGGTCCCATGGAGAACGCTCCGTAAGCAATCCGATACGGGAAGCCACGAGACCCGGGAGCGATCCCGGGTCTCCGGTTTGATCCGGGGCGCCCTGGCGGCCCCTGCGCCGCAGGCCCTCCCCTGGCGTCAGCTGGCCGCCAGGCGCCTCAGGACGAGTTCGAACCCGGGTCCGTCATTCCCAGGTTAATGACAGTCCAATGGACGGGCTTGAATGACAGGTTCGTTCGGCATGCGATTCACAGGTGGATGGCAGGCCGAAGGAAAGCTGCCTCGTGCGACAAGCGATTCCGGTGCGAATGGTGCGCCCGAATGACGCGCTGCGACCGGCTTTCGGTCAGGTAGTGGCCAGTCTCCGGAGGACCGTTTGGAGCACCCCGCCCTGGCGGTAGTACTCCGCGTCCACCGGCCCGTCCAGCCGAGCCACGGCCTGGAAGGTCCGCAACGTGCCATCCGCGCCATGCGCCTCCACCGTCAGCTCCTGGCGAGGCTGCAACCCCGCGGCGACGCCGCGAATCGTGAACGACTCGCGGCCGCTCAGGCCCAACGACTCGGCACTCTCGCCGGCACGGAACTGCAACGGCAGGATCCCCATCCCCACCAGGTTGGACCGATGGATCCGCTCGTACGACTCGGCGATGACCGCCCGCACGCCCTGAAGGAGCGGTCCCTTGGCGGCCCAGTCGCGGGACGAGCCTGACCCGTATTCCTTGCCCGCCAGCACGACCAGCGGCGTGTCGGCTGCCAGGTAGCGTTGTGACGCCTCGAAGATCGTCATCCGCTCCCCGGAGGGGAAGTGCTCGGTGACGTTGCCCTCGACGTCCGGCGTCAGCCGGTTGCGGAGGCGAATGTTCGCGAACGTGCCCCGCACCAGCACCTCGTGATGCCCGCGTCGTGATCCATACGAGTTGAAGTCGTGCGGATCGACACCGTGCTCGATCAGCCACTGCCCGGCCGGACTGGTCTTGGGAATGGCTCCGGCTGGTGAGATGTGGTCCGTGGTGACCGAGTCGCCCAGCCAGGCCAGCACCCGCGCGTCCACGATGTCGGTCAGCGGCGCCGGCTCCTCCCCCAACCCCTCGAAGAATGGCGGGCGGGCGACGTAGGTGGAGGCGGGGTCCCACGCGTATCGGCCTCCGGCCGGGACCGGCAGCCCGCGCCACAGCTCGTCCCCGTCGAAGACCGATGCGTACTCCTTGGTGAAGATCTCCGAGCGCACCCGCTCGGCCACCACGGCGTCAACCTCGGCCTGGGTCGGCCACAGGTCCTTCAAGTAGACCGATGCGCCGTCGGCGCCGATCCCCAGCGGCTCGGTGGTGAGGTCCACGTCGATCCGCCCGGCCAGCGCGAAGGCCACCACCAGCGGCGGCGATGCCAGGTAGCTGGCACGGGTCAACGGATGAATCCGCCCTTCGAAGTTCCGGTTTCCGGACAGGACCGATACGCCCACCAGGTCGGTCTGCTCCACGGCGGCCGCAATGGGCTCCGCCAGCGGTCCGGAGTTGCCGATGCAGGTCGTGCAGCCGAAGCCAACCAGGTTGAAGCCGAGGGACTTGAGCGGGTCCATCAGTCCCGCCGCCTCGAGATACTCGGGCACGACCTTGGACCCCGGCGCGAACGAGGTCTTGACCCAGGCCGGCACCTTCAGCCCGCGCGCCACGGCGCGCTGCGCCACCAGGCCGGCGGCCACCATGACCGACGGGTTCGAGGTGTTGGTGCACGAGGTGATGGCGGCGATGAGCACCGATCCGGAGCGCAGCGCATCGGTCGTGCCGTTCAGCTTGACCGTGGCGGATCGGTCCAGCGCATCGGCGAAGACAGTCCGGAAGTTCTCGGGCAGCCCGGGAAGCGAGACGCGGTCCTGCGGGCGCTTGGGCCCGGCCAGAGAAGGCTCGACATCGCCCAAGTCGAGGTGGAGCGACTCGTTGAACATCGGCTCCGGCGAAGCATCGGTCCGGAACAGGTGCTGGTCCCTGGCGTAGGCCTCGACCCGGGCGACCACCTCGTCCGGACGGCCGGTCATCCGCAGGTAGCGGAGGGTCTCGTCGTCCACCGGGAACAGGGTGGCGGTGGCCCCGAACTCGGGGCTCATGTTGCTGATGGTGGCCCGGTCGGCCAGCCCCAGCCGCGACAGGCCGGTGCCGTGGAACTCGACGAACTTGCCCACCACCCCGTGGTTGCGGAGCATCTCGGTCACGGTCAGGACCAGGTCGGTGGCCGTGGTGCCGGGGCGCAACTGGCCATCCAGGCGGAAGCCGACCACCACGGGGAGTGGCTGGTAGAGGGGCTGGCCCAGGAGCGCGGCCTCGGCCTCGATCCCACCCACGCCCCAGCCCACGACCCCCAGGCCGTTGATCATGGTCGTGTGGGAATCGGTCCCGACCAGGGTGTCCGGGAATGCGGTCAGGCTGCCGTCCACGTCCGGTCGGGCGCTGACGACGTCGGCGAGGTACTCGAGGTTGACCTGGTGGACGATGCCCGTCCCCGGCGGCACCACCCGGAAGTTGGCGAACGCCTCCTGCGCCCAGCGGAGCAGGGCGTATCGCTCGCCGTTGCGCTCGTACTCGCGCTCGACGTTGATGAGAAAGGCCGCATCGGTGCCGAACTGGTCGACCTGGACGCTGTGGTCGATCACCAGGTCCGCCGGCACGAGCGGGTTGATCCTCGAC
>JBOGTA010000095.1:0-21448 GCA_050695855.1 Candidatus Limnocylindria bacterium | reverse complement strand
CGGTCCTTGTCACCGCTTATCGGTTCCCTTGTGGGCGCTGCGAATGTCGGTTTCACGGCAGCCTAGCAGCGAGGCAATTGGCTGGTAAGGGCCGACAGCCAATCTGACCTGGGCCCACCGTCATGTGAGCCGGTCTAGATGGGCTCCTTGACCGCGGTGAGCTCGCCTCCCGTGCTGCCGGTGTTGACGGTCCCGGAGGGCTCGATCAAGAGAACCTCCAGGTCATCACTGGCACGGGGGCAGTGCTCGACTCCCTTGGGCACGACGAACAGCTCACCGGGGCCGAGCTCCACGTCGCCGTCCCGCATCTGGATGACCAGTCGCCCCTTGAGCACGAGGAAGAACTCGTCGGTGTCGGCGTGCTCATGCCACACGAACTGACCCTTGGCCTTGGCGACTTGGATGTCGTAGTCATTGAGCTTGGCGACGATCTTGGGGCTCCACAGGTCGTCAAAGAGCGCGAGTTTCTCGTCAAGGTTGACCTTGCTCATCGGTACCTCCCGGGTCACAGCTGCCAGTACTCGCCCGTGAGGCCCATGGCGGCGAAGTGGTCGAGCAGCTCCTGCTTCGAGGGCCGCACGTAGTCGAGGGCCAGCTTCCGGGCGTAGATCGGGATGCTCAGGGCATGGACCTGATCGGGCGTCAATGATGCGGCGGCTTGAGACGGGGCACCGAGCTCGGAGGCGTCGCGATGCTCCGAGGAGGCGAAGAACACCATCGTGTTCGAGCAGGTGGTGATGATGTTGTCCCACCATTGGGTGGGGCGCAGAGCGAGATACACGAGTGCGTTTTGGGGCTCGACGCGGGCGGCGTGCCCATCGGTCATTTCGACCTGGATGGGTGCCGCGCAGTGGTGGCAGAACGCGTCGACGCGGACGTCGTCACCGAGCATGGCGTGGAAGGCGATGGCGTCCCACGCGCAGTTCGCGAAGTACTGCCGCTCGCGGACGGTAACACGGAAGGGAGTCGCGACCGCCGAGAACGGGAACGCCATCAGTATGCGGGCGGTGCCCTTCACCAGGGCGAGGTGGCGGTCCCCCTCCAGCGTTTGCAGTACCTCAGCGGCCTCGGCCCGCGAGAGGTGGAACTCCGTCATCACCAGCTCCACCACGGGCGGCGTTGCGTTTTCCACGAAGTGGTCGAAGATGAACTTGCGGACGCGTTGGGGGAGCTGGTCCTCGTTCATTGCCAAGTGTCCTCGAAGGCCAGGAGACACGTTGCCTGACTCGTTGTTCGACATGGCGGCATTGTAGGTTCGGCCAACGGCCCAACCCAAAAGTACCGGTTGGGGTCGAACTCCGGTTCACTGGGCGAGGGCTGTCCTTCGGCGCACCGTTGACCGGAGACAACGCACGCCAGGGGAGAGCGCCGGTGAACCGTCGACAGCGTTTCATGATCGCCACGATCGTTGGGGTCATGGTGTTCGCCACGGTATTTGCGGTGGCAGCCTCGCTGAGCATCAGTGCCACGTCGCTGGGGGCCGGGACCGCGACCGTGGCGTCCTGTGACACCGACGGCGTGACCACCTCGTTTGAAACGAGCTACAGCGCGGCGGCCGCTGGCTACCAGGTCACGACCGTCCACGTGGCGGGAATCGCGACCCCGGGCTGTGACGGCTTGACGATGAAGGTCACCCTCATCGGCGCGGGCGATGCCTCACTGGGCGAGCGGACGGTGACGCTGGCCACCCCGGTTGCGAACCCGACCGACCTGACCTTCACCGCCGACAACATCTTGGCGGCATTGGTCGTCAAGGTCGCGGTGGTCATCGCCTGACCTGAGGGTCAGCCTCAGGCCGACTCGTCAGGCGGTCGGTGTCATGCGGTTCGTCGGTCTCGCGGTCGCCCTCCTGGCGGTTGTCGCCGCCCTGGAGCTGGCCGCCGCGGCCACCATGGCAACGTCTGCTCCACCGCTCGGCGCAGGAACTGCGGACGTCAGCGCCTGTGACACCGACGGCTTCACGTTCCGCCACACGATCGACACCAGCGGGCGGATCACCAGCGTCATGGTCGGAGCGATGGCTCCCCAATGCGCTGGCGGAACCATCCGCCTGACCTTGACCAACGGCACGACCAGCGTGGGGTCGGGCTCCGCATCCCTGCCTGCGGTCGGATTCAGCGGATCGGCGACCGTCTCAATCAGCCCCACGCCGCTGTCGAGTGCGGTCACGGCGGTGTACGCAGTGGTGGAAGGGCCGTGAAGATGAGGCGCGCCGGGGTGGGACTGGCAGTGGCCGCCCTGATGTTCCTCATGAACCCGAGCGCCGGCCACGCTGCCGCGCTGGGCATCTCGTCGGCCTACCTGACCGCAGCGACCCGCACCTACGGCGCGCCCGTGACCTGCACCCTGACTGCCGTCGCCGACAGCTCCGTCGACCAGCTTCTGGCGACGACGAACTTCGGGACCAGCGGCGTCCTGAACGTAAGTCCCTCGGCCGCGAGCGTCGAGCGGGTCTTCGTCCGGTTCGACCTGACGGCGTGCTCTCCGGCGATGCCGGCCGATGCGCTTGTGCAGTCGGCGCAGCTCCGACTGACTACTGCCTCCCCGGTCCTGGCCACGGTGACGATCGAGATGCGGAGCGTGTCGGCATCGTGGACCGAGGCCGGGGTGACCTGGAATACCCAGCCGGCTGTCGCCGGGTCGGTGACGAGCTCCGCCGGGGTGACGCTGGGGCAGGCAGCGGGGACCGTCATCTCGTGGACCGCGACCTCCGACGTCCAGTCCTTCGTGACGGGGGCGACAACGAACTTCGGTTTCCGGCTCAGCGACAGTGCGGAGGGCGCTGTTGGGGGCGTGATCCTGTCCTTCAGCTCGCGAGAGGCGGCGAGCGGCCAGCCGCAGCTCGTGGTGACCTACGTCGCATGATCTGGGTCGTCGTAGGCCGCTTGCTCGCCGTGGTGGTGCTGGCCGCCGCGGCCGCGTGGTTCGTCCTCCTCCGCCCGCAGGCCATCGGCGGGCCGGCGGCGTACGTGCTGGTCTCCGGGGAGAGCATGGAGCCCACGTTGGAGCCGGGAGCACTGGTCATCGCCATGCGCCAGGACGAGTACCAGGTCGGCGACGTGGTCGCCTATCGCATTCCGGCCGGCGACC
Source organism: Candidatus Limnocylindria bacterium (assembly GCA_050695855.1). Lineage (GTDB taxonomy): Bacteria > Chloroflexota > Limnocylindria > QHBO01 > QHBO01 > DASTEQ01. The sequence goes on along the minus strand of JBOGTA010000095.1, from coordinate 18,358 downwards.
CGGCGACCGGGCTGCTGGTCATCCACCGGATCGTGGGAGGTTCGGCGGAGTCGGGATTCGTCATGCGCGGCGACAACGCGGCCGGCTCGGACGTCTGGCGACCCATGCCGGCGGACATCCTGGGCCGCTCGCAGGCCGTCATCCCGGGAGCGATGCCGGCACTGGTGTTCGCCCGCTCACCGATCGTGGCCGCCTCCGCGGCTGCGGCGTTGGCGGTGTACCTCGTTCTCGGGCTGTGGGCTCCGGTCCGGCGGCAAGTCCCGCAGCGGGTCCGGTCCGGTGGTCCGGGAACCGCGGACGTCCCGCGCGTCGAGGACCTCTCAGCCGAAATCTTGTTCCGCAGGTAGCCCGCGTTAGCGGTACGTCTCGTCGGCGCTCGCCCAGTCCCAGCGCCAGGCGTCCTCAGGGTGTCGATGGTCTGGGGTGGATGGTCAGTCAGGTACCGCATCGCCCGACCCCGCGCTACCTGGCATTGATGATACTGTAGTCCCTGGACCTCCAGGGAGCTCCGGGGGCCCTGGATGCGAGCAGGGGTGGCGGATGCCTGTCGTGACGCGGGTCAGGAAGGTCCGGGCACCCGACGGGGAGCACCAGCACATTGCGGGGGTATGCACGAGTGACGGCTCCTACTCCTCTCGCCAGGACGTGGCGAGGAGCCTGGACGGCGGCGAAGAGTGGTGGTCGGAGAGCGGCGGTACGCGTGCGCCGATCCGGAAGGCTCCCTTCTGCCCGGCCCCGGGGTGTCTCACCTTCCCGTACCTGACCACCGCACCGGACCACACCAGCGCGAATAACCTTGAGAACCTCCCGGAGTGTTGAAGGAGGGCCGGGCCGCGCGCCACTGCTATGGGTGGGGGATCTGCTCTAGGTCGGGCGCCGGTCTAAGGCCAGCTGCCCTTGTCGTTGTCAGCCAGGACGGTGGCCACCGAGGCCAACGCCATGAGCACAGCAAGTGACCACGCAAAGACAAAAGCACGGATGCTCCGGAACCTGTCAGCCATGGGTGCGGGCTCCTTCCCGGCGCGCCTCATGGCCCGGCCCCCGATTCGAGGGGTCGCTCAAACGACCTCTGGGTGTCAGCGTATGGGCGTAATTCGAGCGAGTCAAGTATTTCTATAGTTGGGGACGGAGGAGGATGGGGGCCATCGAATCAAGTGGCGTTATAGTGGGAGCCATGGGCGTTCGGGCCAGCACTCAGCGAAAGGCCCGGATCGTGACCGTCGTTGACGATCGGCAACTGGCACGAGCCATCGGCGTTAACGTGCGTCGCTTGCGGAAGGCCGCCAAGCTCACCCAGCGCCAGCTCGCCGAACCGCGCTACACCCCGGCCTACGTCAGCGCGTTGGAGAACGGACTGGCCAAGCCCTCGATGGCCGCGCTCAACTACTTCGGGGAGCGGCTCGGCGTCTCCATCGGTGCTTTCCTGCCGCCAGAACCGGGCGGCGCTAATCGGCTGGAGGCTGATCTCCGGCTCGCATCGGGTGACTACGAGACCGCGTTGTCGGCGTATCGGAGCCTGCTTGAGCAGACCACCGCTGAGCGGGCTCGAGCGGAGATTCTGCGCGGCATCGCCGAGAGCCTATGCCGGCTGAGGCGCGGGCGCGAGGCCATCGGTCCGGCTGCCGAATCGGTGACCATTTTCGAGCGGCTGCATCGCGGCGCTGACCTCGCCTACGCGAGCTATTGGCTGGCGTACGCCTACCTCCTGGCGGAGAACGCCCGGGAGTCGCGCGCCATCCTCCAGGGGCTGCTTGATGGCGTCCGCTCAGGGATGGCTGTCCTCCCGGACTTCCAATTCCGGGTCCTGGTGGCACTGGCGAATGTGGAGAACTGGGAGGGTGAGCACGACAGAGCGCTCGCCTACCTGGAGGAGGCTCGCGGCCAGGCAGCGGACCTCGATGACTTCCGGCGGGCGATCCTGCTCATGAACCTTTCCCGCAGCTACGGCGACGTGGGAGACGACGAAGCCTCGTTCCGGGCGGGGAGCCAGGCACTAGGCATCTTCCGTCTGCTCGAGGCCAGGCAGGAGATCGCGTCCCTCGAGAACACGCTAGCCCTGACCATGCTCCGGCTCGGCAACCTGGGTCGCGCACGCGAGTTTGCCGCTCAGGCGCATCAGGATGCCGACGTGATGCCGGACGCAACCTTCCTGCCGCACGTGCTGGACACCGAGGCCCAGATCGCGCTGGCCGAGGGCGAGCTGGAGCTGGCCCTCCAGAAGCTGGGCGCGGCGGCGCAGGATGCCGAAGGCGGTCGGAATCCGGAGGCCGCGGCCGCGATCCACCACACCAGGGCCCGAGTGCTCGCAGCCCAAGGTCAGACCGATCAGGCACTCGTCGAGTACGACCACGCCGCACAGGCGTATCGGGATCTTGGCTTCAGTGGCCGCCTGCGGCCGGTGCTGTCCGAATGGGCGGAGCTATTCGGGCAGCTCGGCAAGCCCAGCCAGGCGGTCGAGCTGTACCGCGAGGCGCTGGCTCTCAAGCCGAGGCGCTAGGCGCACGAGCGCGGGCAAACACATCAGCGGTGGGGCTATCAGCGGCCTTCAAGCCCGGCTGACCGCTCAGGCGTCAGCGCGCGGATGTGAGCGAGTTATGCTGCTCCAGGTTCGACACGCGGCGGTGGATCAGGCGGGTCAGGAGCCGAGGATCGGCCGACACCAGGTCGTGCAGGATCCGGACCAGTTCAGGGTCGAACTGTCGGCCCGCGTACCGCTGGAGCTCGTCTAAAGCCCACTCGACGCTGCGGGCGGGCTTGTAGGGCCGGCGACTGGTGATTGCATCGAACGCATCCACGACGCGGACGATCCGCGCCTCGAGCGGGATGCGGTCCCCCTTCAGACCATCGGGATAGCCGCTGCCATCCAGGTTCTCGTGGTGCCAGCGCGCGATGCGCCGCGCGCTCTCGAAGCCGACCCCCTGGGACAGGATCGCCTCGCCAAAGATCGGGTGCTGGCGCATGAGGGCCCATTCGTCGGAGGTGAGCGGACCGGGCTTGAGCAGGAGGGCGTCGGGAATGTGCAGCTTGCCGACATCGTGGAGCATCGCGCTCCAGCCGATATTCGCGGCATCTTCCGGGCCGAGGCCGGCCGCCGTGGCCAGCTGCTCGGAAAGGAGCTGAACGCGGACGATGTGGTCGCCGGTGTCGGCGTCCTTGGCCTCCGCGCCGCGGGCCAGGGCCACCATCCCGTCCCGCTCACGCTGCGCGATTTCGATGGCCGCGGTCCGCCAGCCGAGGGCCGCCTGTCGAGCGCGGTCGAACAGGACGCCGGTGATCGAGCCGACCGCCACGAACATCACGGCACGGATCAGCCACGCATCAACCTGCTCGGTCCCGCCCGGCAGTCTGAGCCATTGAGCCAGCGGTCCCATCAGCACCGACACCGCGAGGCTTACCGGCAGCGCCCAACGCCAGCCGTAGGCGTAGGCCGCGATGAGGATCGGCAGGTAGCCCAAGTGGTTGAGCGGGTTGGGCGATCCGCCCGTCACGCGGACCGCGACGAACGCCGCCAGGCCCGTGATAGGGATCAGCGCTCCGGCGGTGAGCGCCCGCCAGTTGGCGCCCTCACTCCGCCCGAGGCCCCGCGTGGCCGACAGGACCTGCGCGAGTTCGCGGGTGGCTGCGCGTCTCCCTTCGGGCGTCACGGGCGAATTGTCCTCCGGGCACCGTCGTTGGCCTAGCGCGCCGGAGGTCCCGTGGCGCGGCGGTACCAGCGTCCTGGTTGCCGGTCGCTTTGCGAGTCAGGGTCGAGTTGGCTGCCGTGGCGTCCTGGGGGCCCAGTTATCTCGAAGGTCTCAGTCCGCTCTGTCGGGACCGCATCGCGGCGTAGGCATCGAGACCTTGTCGTTTTCAGCCCACCTAGCCCACGCGCCTACCGCCAGTCGAGTAGAGGGCGCGATGAACCACCCAGGCGGCGCGGATGAACCACCGTGGCGGGAGTCGCGGCGCCGGTTCGGCCTCACATGCTGCGGGGCGGGGCTACTTCTTCGTGGTCCCGGTCTTGGCGGAGTCCTTCTTGACCTTCTTCTTCTTCGTGGCCTTGCTCTTTGATCCAGGTCCCTTGTCGCCCATATCAGTCTCCTTGGATTTGGACTGCCCACTCTCCGTGTCGGCTCATCGGTATCGTGCGCTGCCAGGTCAAGCCGGAGATCGGGTGATGGACGTCATTTCAGGTCGCGCGGCTGCCGATGATTGTGAGGACGACGTTTCCAGTCTTGTGGCCCGTCTCGACGTGGCGGGTTGCCTCGATCACCTCCTCCAGGGGGTAGCGGCGGTCGATGACGGCGCGGTACTGCCCGGCCTCGATGAGCTCTTTGAGGAAGAGGAGGTCGCGCTTCGTGTAGCGCGCGATTCCCATCTCGACCCTCTTGCCCCCGACCCACCTCGTCAGCAGTTGCAGCACGGGCACATGCCACATGAACCCGACATCGGTCTCGAGGAAGAACCCGCCGGGCTTGAGCGACCGTCTGGACCGTCGGAACGAGTGCTTGCCGACGGCGTCGAAGATGACGTCGTAGGTCTTGCCGTTGTTCGTGAAGTCTTCCTTGGTGTAGTCGAGGACCTCATCGGCTCCGAGCGACCGCACAAGCTCGACGTTCTTCGGGTTGCACACGGCGGTGACGTGGGCGCCGAAGGATTTGGCCAGCTGGACCCCTGCCGTGCCGACCGATCCGGTGGCGCCGTAGATGAGGATGCTCCGGCCCGTGAGTGGCCCTGGCTTCTCCAGGCACACGAGTGCAAGGCTCACCCCGTCGAGGACCGATGCCGCCTCGTCGAAGGTCACGGTGGCGGGCTTGTGGGCGAGCGGTTGGCTCTCCCGGATGCAGACGTACTCCGCGTGGGCGCCGGAGCCCTTACCGCCGAAGACCTGGTCGCCGACCTTGAACTCGGTGACCGATCCGCCGACGGCCGCGACCTCGCCGGCGAACTCCATGCCAAGGATCCTGTACTTGGGTCGGCGAAGGCCGGTGAACAGGCGGCTGAGAACGAACTCGGCGCTTCGAATGCCGGTGTCCGTCCGGGTCACCGTCGTGGCGTGGACCCTGACGAGAACCTCGTCGTCCAGGGGGACGGGTCGCTCGACTTCCTCGATGCGGAGGACCTCGGGAGGACCGTATCGGTCGTACACAACCGCTCTCATCGGTCCCGAGAGCCTAGCAGCCGGCCTGTCCTGGAGATAGGCTGCGGGCATGTCGTACGAAGGTCGCACCGGCGAGGCCAGCGGGGTCTATGTGGAAGAGGGTCCCCCGGAGCTGACGGGACCGACGGGCACTTTGCGCTTCGTGGCGCCGGGCTCCGTGACGCGGCGGCAGTTCGGCCTCTTTCGACGCGACATCACCCCGCAGGGCGGAGGGGCGGATCCGCACTTCCATCGGACGTTTTCGGAGTCGTTCTACGTCCTGAGCGGCACCGTTCGGCTCTACGACGGAAAGCGCTGGGTGGATGCGACAGCGGGGGATTTCCTGTACGTCCCCAAGGGCGGAATTCACGGTTTCAGCAACGACGCCGATGAGCCGGCATCGATCCTCATCCTCTTTGCGCCGGGCTTCGCCCGCGAGCGCTACTTCAGCGCGCTCGACGAGATGCGCCGATCTGGCGTCCAGCTGAGCGACGAGGAGCGGACCGCGTTCCTGGCCAGCCACGACCAGTACATGGTCTAGGACTGGGGTTCGGACTCGGGGAGCTTGGCATTTCGGGAGTTGAACGCGACGCGGAAGAGTCGGTATTCGCGGATGCCTTCGGCGGCCAGGACCGCGGACAGGAGGGCTGCTTCGGCGGCCAGGATCCATCCGATCGCATCTGGGACCAGGAACGCGGCTGCGATGGGGACCAGCACCAGGATGAGCGCGATCACCGCCGCGACCGCGACGCTCGATGACGTTTGGCCGGTGATCTTCCTGGTGGCCACCATCGGGCTCTGGGAGTCTTCGGTGCCCGCGAACGTCGAGCCGCCGCTGGCGAGGACGGTCAGGCAAAGCAGCGCGGCAAAGGGGCTGCCGAAGAGGAAGACCCAGGCCAGGAGCTCCGCCTGGGCAAGGTTGAGGAGGGCAACCGCCATGCCGATGAGGACCAGCGCCAGAAGGCCGAGAGCTTGCCAAGCCGGCGACCAGAGCGGCCGCCTGACGCCACGGAGGTAAGTGTCCTCATCGGCTCCGGTCAAGGCGTTCCATCCGAGGCTGATGGGGAGCCAGGCGATGGCCGCGATGACGATCACGCCCGCAAAGCCGGCGAGGACGATCGCCCAGTCCGGGGGCGCGTCGAAGAATTCGTCGACGAAGGCCAGGTTGAGGTCTCCGATGAATTCCATCAGGGCACCCCCGAACTCGGGCGTGAACCAGGCGTGAATCAATCCCGCCAGCACCCCGCCGATCAGGAACACCCGCATGGCCAGCAGCATCAGGACCCGTGCGTGTCGCCGCATGGCCGCAACCTGCAGTCGCGGGTCGGTCATCGTGGCCGCGTAGAGCTGCGGTCCGCCGAGGCCGAAGAGGCGCGACGCTACGATGGCGATGAACTCGGTGGGATTCCTCCAGTACGTGAAGTGATCCAGGACGAAGGATGAGAGGTTCCGGATCTTGTACGAGCGGACCTGCTTGCCGGAGACGTCCAGCGGCCCCACCGGAGCCGGATCGGCCGAGGCCCAGAGATCGAGCCACTCGAGATTGGGCTCGGCGTTGACCACCTGCTGCCAGTCGGACTCCATCTCCTTGCCGGCCCGTTCCCAGATGGGAATGGCGGAGGAGAGCAGGAAGAACTCCGCGATGATCGCCAGGATGCCGAAAGCCGCGGCAAGCGGCCACGGAGCTCCGGCCACCAGCGCCCAACCGGCCAGCAGGAGGTCTGCGGCGCTGCCCACCGCGGCCAGGGTCTGGAGGCCAGTCTGCGACCCGCGGGCCATGGTCAGCACGAAGGTGAGCTTCCGGACGCCCTGGCCATAGGTCAGAAACAGCCCGATTGGGGCCGGCCTGGCCTCGCCCTTCGGAGGCTCCGCCGGCCGATCCAGGAGCTCGTGCTGCAACGCGTACCACGAAACCGCCGCTCCCTGAGAATGCGCCACGATGGCCACGCTGGCGCATTCCCGGAGGAGCACCTGCATGTCGGAATGGACCTGGGTTGCCATGGCCCCGAAGCGGATGGGGCTCCGGGTCAGGACGTACGCGTCCCCGAACCCGTTGGCCAGCGCCCGCTGCAGGGCTCGGGCGACGCCCGAGACGAATGGAATCGGGACGACCGAGAGGACGAAGAGCCCCAACGCGAGCGCGGTGACGAGCAAGCCCACCACCGCGGCTCCGACAAGCATGACCGTGCCCACGAGGAGCGTGATCGGAACCAGAAGGAGCCGAAGGAGTCTCGGGACCGATTCGCCGATTTCCATTCGACGCCAGATGCCCGCCACCTGGGTGGCGAAGACCCATGGGCCGATGGTGACGGCCCAACCGGCCAGCTCGCTGAATGTCGCCTGGCGGAACACCTCGGACCACAGCGACTCGGCCACGACCCAGTGCGCCGTCTTGCCCTTGCCGGCAGGCGGCGCGATCCGGACCACCGCATGCGCGGCCGGGATATTGTCGGCCGAGAGCTGCCGCGCCACGACGTCCAGGACGTCGACGTCGCCGTACGCTTCTCCCCCCGGTTCTCCGGGTCCGCCCGGTCCCTCGGGCCGTTCCACCCGTCGCCGGAGCCACCCGAAGATGCGGTCACCTTCCTCGGTCAGGACGTCCCCCCGCACCTGCTCCCCGATGCCGTGGACGAGGAGGATGCCAAGGTCAAATCGACGCTTGAGGCCGAGCCGCTCGCGGCTGTCCTTGATCCCGTCGTCGAGCTGAGTCGGTTGCAGCATCTGCCACGGAGCCTACCAGCGGCGGCATGCCCGGAACAGATGGTCCGCTGGGGCTGAAGTCGCCACCCCAATGATTCGCTGATAGGCTGTCCCTGCCCGCCCGATGAGGAATTCAGAGGTTTCACCGTGTCGAAGATCACGCCGTGCTTGTGGTTCAACGGAACGGCGGAGGAAGCCGCGCAGCTCTACATTTCGATCTTTCCCGGGAGTCGGATCGACAAGATCCATCGCTCACCGTCCGACACTCCCAGTGGGCCAGCCGGAGATGTATTGACGGTTGACTTCACGCTCGGCGGTCAGCCATTCATCGGCCTCAATGGTGGCCCGGATTTCCAGTTCAATGAGTCCGTGTCGTTCAGCATCGATTGCGGAGACCAGGCCGAGGTGGATCGGTACTGGGACGCGTTGGTCGAAGGCGGCGGGGAGCACAGCGTCTGCGGCTGGCTGAAGGACCGCTTCGGCGTGTCATGGCAGGTCATTCCGCGGCAGCTTCCCGAGATGCTTGATGGGCCTGACCATGAGGGTGCGGCCCGCGCGATGAAGGCGATGCTCGACATGACCAAGATCGACGTCGAGAAGCTACGTAAGGCGTACGAGGGCGCTCCCGTCTGAGCTAGACCGATGAGAATGCCAGCCTCGGACGGCCGGCACCCAGGTTGCCGCTGGTCTACCGACCGCTATCCCACCAGGCGGGCCGTCACGCGACCGTCCGCGGTGACCGATACCGCGGTCGGCACCAGGGCGATTCCGTACTTGCGCGCCAGCTCCGGGCGTTCCCGAACATCCACGGTCACCAGCCGACGGCCGTGGGCCCGGAAGTCGTCGATCATGTCGCGGCAGTCCGTGCACAGCGGATGGCTGAAAGCCACCACCAGCTCGCCGTCGACCGGAAGCGCGGCACCCATGTCAGCCAGCTCGATGCGGTCGAACTGATGGGCATGGATCCCGCGCAGTCGAGCGCCGATCCGATACATCTCGCAGCCGACGCACAGCCCGGTGCCGGCGGCCAGCAGCGCCAGCCCGGCGACCAGCATGCCAAGCGCCGCACCAAACGCGGTCAGGCCGATGGCATAAGCCACGCTGGCCGTGCTCAGCACCACCAGGCCAACCTGGTTGGCGAAGCGAGGTGGGCGGCTGTCCTCGATTGGTCCTTCACCCAGGCGTGGCTGGACGAGCTCGAAGTACGCCACACATGCCACGCAATATCGGCGCCCGAACCGGAGCCCGATCGCCAGCTGCAGCGCGAGCAGTGCCAGGATGGGCCACCAGCCGGTGAGCACCGCGATCAGCGCGAGGCTGCCGATGGCGGCCTGGTTGAAACGGGGGGCTCGAGCGTCGATGACGTCGAGGTCGCGGTAGGGATCTGCGGTTCGAGCCTTTGGGGTGGGCATGTTTCGCCTCGAAGGGGCACGGGAAATGAATGCGGCGACCGACGGGGGTCGGTTTCGAGGGGGCGGGAGGAGGGGCCGGGCGTCGCTTGAAGAGCGACAGTCGCGCACGCGGCGCGGGTCAGGCGAGAGGGATCCTCCCGCCTAGCGACAGGCGCAAGAACAAGTGGCGTGCGTGCGCGAAGTGATCATGTGTGCTGGTCGCGAAGCGTACGCCTTTGTGGACGCATCGGCAAACGGAGAATTGACCCCGGCGTTCATCGGTCTGATCGGCTCGCGGCCCGCTCGGCGGCGATGCGGTCGTATTGGCTGGCGACGAAGCTGGCCATGGCCTGAACAAAGGGGTCGCATGGCTCGGGGGCCGTCGTCGGGGATCTGGCGCAGCCATCAGGCGGTCGGCATCGACTTCGTGATTGCCGACGCGAGTCGAGCGCCGGCATCCGCCAGGACGTCGGGTGGGTGCATGCTGAACGCCAGGCGCTCGCGCACCGGCAGGAGGCTGGGTCCGGATGGCCCCAGGCCAATTCGATGATTCCGGGGACCGGCTGGAACTGGGTCAGCCGGGCCACAGGTTCAATGGGGTTCCTGCCACTTGACCGATACAACCTCGACCTGGTCCTTGATCCCTTTCAGGGCTACTGATCGAGTCTCCGAGATGGGTAGCTGGAGGTCTCCTGCGGCCTGGAGGGTCTCCCCGGTGACAAGGATCTCGTCGCGGTCGGCGAGTGCACCGACTCGGGCGGCCTGGTGGACACCCTTGCCCCGGTAGGTCCGGCCGCTGTGGGTCGCCTCCGCCGTGTGGAGGCCGATCCGCACCCATGGGGCGAAGCCGTTCTTTCGCCGGTGCCCGGACAGCGTCCGCTGGATGGCAACGGCGCTTTCGACAGCGGGCCGGGGCTCGTCGAATGCCACGAAGAACCCGTCGCCGGCATGGGTGACCTCCTCTCCGCCGTACCGGGCAAAGAGCGACCGGAGGGTGGCGTCGTGCCAGCCGATGAGCTCCTCCCAGGCCTGATCGCCGATGGCCTCGATGAGGTCGGTGGAACTGACCATGTCGGTGAACATGAAGGTCTTGACCTGGCGTTCACCGGTCGCGGCCTTCCCGGCCGTGTAGCGCTCCAGCATCGCGTCCACTCGCTGCAGGTCGGGGAGCGCGCCCAGTCGTTCGAAGGTCGATCGTGCTGCCTCCAGCACCTGAATCGCGGCCGTGTCGTCTCCCGCGGCCCGATACGCCTCGCACATCCGCGCCCGAACCAGGGCCCCATCGTACGGTGCCCCAACCGTCTGCCACAGCTGACGCCCGCGCTCGAGACTCTCGACTGCGGCGGATGCATCCCCCTCCGCGAGTAGGACCGACCCACGGGCGGTCGCCGCAGCGGCCCGGAGCGCGGTGGACCCGTATTGCTCTGCAATGGCCTCAAGCTCGGTGGCCGCCGCCTTTGCCGTTTCCGGGTCGCCTGTAGCCAATGCGATCTCCACCTGGGCCGGCAGCAGGTGGCCCCGCCCCAGTGGCTCCTTGGCGCTGTCACCGGACACGGCCAGGGGTGCCTCCGTCGCCGAGAGGGCGCGTTTGATTGAGCTCGCCGCCGCGGCATGATCGCCCCGCGCCAGCCGCAGCAGGGCGAGCCCGGGCTCGGGATCTCGTCCGAATTCAAAAGCGCGCTGGAATGCCTCCTCCGCAGCCGCAAAGTCGCCCATTCGAAGCCGGACCTCCCCAACCTCGTAGTAGCCCCATCCCGCCGGAACCATGAGACGGAATCGCTCCAACTCCGCACACGCCGTGCGAGCCTCCTGCTCGGCCTCTGGCCACGTTCCGCGCAGGCGCATGATCTCGGCCCGGTGGACGCGGCAGATGCCGGGGTAGCCGCCGATGCGCTGGCTCCGCAGCTGGCGATCAGCCTCTTCGGTCCATTCCACCGCGCGCTGCCAGTCGGCCAGGTCGCGACAAGCGTCGATGGTGCTGCAATAGACGTTGGCCGTCGCCCACGGGTGGAGCTCGCCGCCCATCGCCGCCACCGTGGACTCATCGATGAGAGCCATGCCCCCAGCGACGTCTCCCTGTTTCAGGAGCGCGCGGCCCTTGAGGTTGAGGCCCAATGCCTCTCCGTCTCGGGATCCAAACTGCCGGGCCAGCTCGATCGTTTCATCCGCGGCGCGCAGACCAACCTCGATTTGGCCCGACATGATCAAACGGAACGCCTTCATGCCGGCATACAGGCCGTGGACGATCGATGGCGGTTCATCCTCGAGGATCCGCTCGGCCCGGCCCATCCAGCCGGCTCCGATGGGTCCCGCGAGCCGCTGGAAGGCGGATTCCGCGAGCCGGAGGGCAATCTGCGCCGCTTCCAGCGTGTTCCCCGCTTCCAGATAGGCGGTGTAGGCGCGCTCAAACGCGTCGTCGCGCTCGTCCAGGTGGCCCGACCACCACGCAGCCTCCGCCATCTGCTCCAAATCGGCGGGCGCCAACGACTCGGCCTTGTCCGCCTCTCGGAACAGGTTCCAGGCGATCTCCCATTCGCGACGGCCTACGGCTTCCCGGGCCGCCGGAAGGGCCGACTGAGTCGCCTGGCTCATGCCTCCTCCTCTCGTGTCTGCGAACGATACGCCCTGCGCCCGATGGAGCCTAGGCCGGGAGGACCCGGCCGACGCCCGAGCAGCTAGTCGGTCAGGCCCCAGAGGTCGCCGACCGTGAAGCCAGCGGGGAACGGGTCCTCGTCGTCCACGACGTAGTCGGCGCGGCCGGTGATCCAGGCCGAGCCGGTGAGCTCGGGGACGACCGCGGGATAGGGTCCGATTCGGGTCTCCTCGAGCAACCGCCCGGTCCAGGTGGTGCCCAGGATCCCCTCGTGGACGAAAGCCTGACCGATGTCGAGCTCGCCGCGGGCATGGAGGACGGCCATCCGGGCGCAGGTCCCGGTGCCGCACGGGGATCGGTCCAGCACCCCGGTGAACGACTCGGGGCGGGACCAGTCCAGCGTGCCGCTGCTGACGATCACCGTGTTCTTGGCGTGGGCACCGGGCGCGGTCGGCGGCCCGGTCAGCTCGATGATGCTGATGCCGGCAACCTCGGGCATCTCGGGATGCACCACCGGCAGCTGCTCACGGGCCGCCGCCTTCACCATCTCCCCCAGGCGGGTGATGTCGCGACCTCGGTCCGGGGTGATCTCCAGTCCCAGTGCGGCCGCCTCCACCAGCACGTAGAACATCCCACCCCACGCCACGTCGACCTTCAATGTGCCGATCTGCGGCACCTCGATGGCGGCGTCGAGATGGACGGTGAAGGCCGGCACGTTCTGGAACGTGATGCTCCGCGCCTTCCCGTCCCGCACATCGGCCCGAATGCGGATCAGGCCAGCCGGGGCCTCCAGGGTGAGCTCGGTCATCGGCTCCGTCACCGGGACCATGCCGGTCTCGATGAGGACCGTGGCGGTGCAGATCGTGTTCGACCCGCTCATGACGGGATACTCGGCCTGTTCCATGATCACGAACCCGGCGTCCGCTTCGGGTCGGGTGGGAGGCAGGACGAGGTTGCAACAGGTGGCCGGGTAGCCACGCGGCTCGCGGAGCATCAGGCGGCGGAGCTGGTCGCCGTGCTCCGCCAGGTGATCACGCTTGGCGAGCATCGTCGTCCCGGGCACGTCGTAGACGCCGCCGATGATGACCCGTCCCGGCTCGCCGCCGGCGTGGGCGTCAACCGCGGTGATCACCTTGTCCAGGCGCATGCCGGCATCGTGCCACGCGCCGCGGTTACCATCGGCTCAGGATGAGCGCCGAAATCCCCGAGGACCTCCTCGACCTCCTGACCACAAACGTCCTGGGGCATGTCTCCGCCATCCGACCCGACGATTCGATGGCGCACTACCTGATGTGGATCGACTCCGACGGCGAGCACGTCCTGACCAGCTCGATGGTCGGCTCTCGCAAGGCCGCCCGTTGGGCACGCGATCCCCATGTCACGATCTCGGCGGTGGACCGCGCCGATGACTGGCGCTTCCTGATCATCCGCGGCCAGGTAGTCGAGACCCGCCCCGACGAAGGGCTGGCCTTCATCGACAAGATGTCCGTGCGCTACACCGGCCAGCCGTACCGATTCCGTGAACGGCCCCGGGAGGTTTTCGTCATCCAGCCAGACCACGTGATCGCCTCACGCGGTCGTCGCTAGGGACGCGCGGGGCCGCTTCACCGGGGTTACTCCGCGGTGGCCAGCTCGCGCGACAGATCCAGCGCAATCTGGTGGGCCTCTGACAGCAGCTCGTGGAGCCGGTCGGTCGCGGCGCGGCCCTCCTCCACGGTTTCGGCGTTGCCCTTCCACGGATGGAACAGCACGTCGTAGAGGCTGCCGGCCGATCCGAACGCGGCCAGGAAGTGGTCGAGCCCCCATCCGTCCCGCGCGCGGACGGCCCGCGCATCGGCTGCCACCCAGTCGGCCCAGTGCTCCTCGTGGTGCTCCTGCAGGAGCGCGACCACCTCATCCATGACGTTCGCGAGGTGATCGACGCTGTGGGCCACGGGCTATCTTCGCCCGCTCGAGCGCCCGGCCGCTGCGTTTCTCGGCATATGTACCGGCCTCGGCCGGATGGCAGCAAACCGTCGTCCCCCCGAGGACGAGACCGATGGCCTAGGGCAAAAAGGTACGGGCGGCGTCAGGGTTGTCGGCGGCGACAAGGCACGGGTAGGGTGGGCACCGATCCAACAGCGGAAAGGAGGTCCCTTTTGATCCACAGGCCGACACGAGCCCTGCTCGCGCTTCTCCTGCCAGTGATCGTCATGATCGCCTTCTCCGCCAGCGCCCTGGCCGCCGGTCCCGGCGGGAAAGTAGACATCTGCCACTGGGCCAACCACAAGTTCGTCCAGATCAGCGTTTCGGTGCACGCGGAGCCCGCGCACCTGGCCCACGGCGACGTCCTCGCCGACGAATACGGGGATTGCCCGTAGTCCAGCCGTCGCCCTGACTGACTGTTGATCCATCAAGTGGCGCCCTTCGTGGGCGCCACTTCCGTCCCACCCCGCGGAGTGCCTGACCGTGGCCGTCAACACACGCGCAGCCAACCCAACCGTGTCCATCGTCATGCCCTGCCTCAACGAGGAGGAGACGGTGGGCGTGTGCGTCACCAAGGCACGCGGATGGCTGTCGGCGTCCGGCATCCAGGGCGAGGTGATCGTCGTCGACAACGGGTCAACCGACCGATCCGTCGCGGTGGCCGTGGGGGCCGGTGCCCGCGTCGTGCACGAGCCGACGCCCGGCTATGGCCAGGCCTATCAGCGTGGCTTCGCCGAGGCGCGCGGCGAGTTCATCGTGATGGGCGACTCCGACGACACGTATGACTTCAGCAACCTGACACCGCTGTTGGAGCCGCTGAACCACGGAGCCGACCTGGTCCTGGGGAACCGATTTGCGGGCGGCATCCAGGACGGGGCCATGCCGTGGGCCCATCGGCATATCGGCAGCCCGATCATCAACTCCCTGATCCGGCTGTTCATCGGTGCCGATATCGGAGACAGCCAGAGCGGGCTCCGCGCGTTCCGGGGCAACCTGGCCGAGCGGCTCCGCCTCCGATCCGGGGGCATGGAGTTCGCCTCGGAGATGATCGTGCGGGCTGCTCGGGCCGGGCTGACCATCACCGAGGTCCCGGCGCCCTACGGCACGCGCCGTGGGGATAGCAAGCTCAGCCCGGTCCGCGATGGCTGGCGGCATCTCCGCTTCCTGCTCCTGGCGGCACCCGACTTCCTCTTCATCCTGCCCGGCCTGGCACTGGGCCTCCTGGGGGTCGGAACCTTCGTCATCTCGTTCGCCGCGCCGATTGGGGTGGAGATCGGCTCGCTGACCTGGCAGCCGGTGTTCGCCGCCACCATCTTCCTGGCCATCGGCGCCAACACGCTCCTGCTGGGCATGATCGCCAAGCTCCACGGCTGCGCGATGGGCCTCCTCCATGAGGACGTCTGGGTCAGGCTCTACCGGCGGCTCTTCCGGCTGGAGCGAGTGCTCGCGTTGGCGGGCCTCATGGTCCTGGTCGGGGCGGCGTTGGATGCGGGCCTGTTCTGGGTCTGGACCTCCGGCATGCACCACCCGCTGGGGCTCCAGCTCGCGGCGCTGGCCCAGACCCTGCTCATCGTCGGCGCCGAGCTGGCCATGGCCGCGTTCCTGGTCGTGACCATCGACCCTCCATGACCGACCGGTATCGGCGCCGGTTGCGGATCGCCTACGTCTACGACGCGCTGTACCCCCACCTGATGGGTGGCGCCGAGCGGCGGTTCCTCGAACTGGCCCAGCGGCTCAGCGACCGCCACGAGGTGCACTACGTCACCTGGCAGTTCTGGGACGGACCGGCGGACACGATCCAGGACGGGTTCGCCCTCCACGGGGTGGGCTCGCCCGAGCGGATGTATGGCGCCGATGGCAAGCGGACGGTGCACGAGGCGGTCAGCTTCGCGGCGCGGCTCATGCCGGCGGTGCGGGGCGGGGGTTACGACGTCATCGACTGCGCGGCGAACCCGTACGTGCCGCTGTACGCCAGTTGGCTCGCCACCCGGGGAACGCGGGCGCGGGTGGTGGCGACCTGGCACGAGTTCTGGGGCGAGCATTGGGAGGAGTACCTCGGCCATCGAGGACGGTTGGCCCGCGTGGCTCGTTCGACCGAGGCCCGGGCCGTGCGCCTTGGTGACCGGCAGGTGGCCGTCTCCCCGTTCACCGCGGATCGACTGGCTGACGCCGGGTTGGCGGAAGAACGGATTCGGGTGGTGGGAAACGGACTGCCGCTGGAGGCGTTCGCCACGGCGCGGAGCTCCGGCGTCACCTCGGACATCGTCTTCGTGGGTCGGCTGATCGAGGACAAGCGGGTCGATCTCCTGATCGACGCCGTGGACCGGCTTCGCGGCCAGTTCCCCACGCTTCGCTGCCTGGTGATCGGGGACGGACCCGAGCGTCGCCGGCTGGAGACGCAGGTCGCCGAGCTCAACCTGGGGCAGCAGGTCTGGTTCCTGGGCCACGTCAGCGAGGCCGAGAAGCTCTCCCTGCTCAAGGCATCCCGGATCCTGGTCCTGCCGTCGGTGCGCGAGGGCTTTGGCATCGCCGCGGTCGAAGGCCAGGCGGCCGGGCTGGTGCCGGTCGTCATCCGCAGCCCGTTCAGCGCGGCCCCGGGCCTGATCCGCGATGGTGTCGACGGGTTGGTATCCGATCCCAGTCCGGACGCCCTGGCGACTGCGCTGCGCTCCCTGCTCGCCGATCAGTTCCGGATGGACCTCATGCGCGCCGCCGCCACCCAATCCGCGCGACGCTGGGACTGGGATCGGGTCGCCAGCGAGATGGAGCAGGTCTACCTCGACGCGGCGCGACCGGAAGAGTCGGCCGAGGCGCGGCTGCGGAGGCTGTCATGGCGATGACGGCGCGAGCCATGACCGCGGCGGCCGGGCGAGTTGGGACGGCTCACATGCCGCGGATCGAGTCCCTCGCCACACTCCTGCTCCTTCTCGCCGTCCTGGGCGGGTTGGCCCTGGTCCTGGTCGCGACGCCGATCGTGGCGCGGGGCGACTACGGACAGTGGCTGATGACGTCGCGTTACTACCTGGGCCAGGACGTGCCGGATTACCGAGTCATCTCTGCGTTGCCTCCGGTGATTCCGCTGGCCCTGGCCATCGTCCAATCGATCGTCCCCGACCCGGTCGCTGCGCTCCAGGTCGCCAACGTGATGCTGATGGTCGGCCTGGGGCTGAGCTTCTTCGTGACCGGCATCGCGCTCGGGCGCCGTCCCCTGGCCGGGGTCTTCGCGGTGGTGATCGGCCTCCTCGTCACCGACCGCTACCTCGAGCTCTTCGCGTTCGGCGGTCTGCTCCAGGCCGGCTCGGTGATGTTCACCTCGCTCAGCGTGGCCGCCTTCGTGCGGGCGGGCCGGGGCCCGGACTTGGAACGTCCGTGGTGGGCGGTCGGGAGCGTCTTCCTGGGCATGGCCGCCCTGACCCACGTGGGTGCCGGCACGGTGGCGGTGCCGGTCGGGTTGGCGGTCGCGGGCCTCGGGCTGTACCGGCTCCGTGCGCTCGGCTGGCCAGTCCTGCGCCACGCGCTGGTGCCGGTTCTGGTCGGGCTGGGGTCCATCGGCCTCTACTGGCTGGTCGTCCTGTTGCCGGCCAGCCGCGACTACGTCACCAACCCGGCCAGCCTGGGTTACCGCGGCCCGGCGCGGCTGTTCAGTGCCCTGTTCGACTATTGGCCGACGGGGTTGGTGATCGTATTCGGCACGGCGACCGTGGCGGTGGGGTCACTGACCGAGCTCCTCCGCCGGACGGTGGATCGGTATGTGGTCCTCCTGGCCTGGACAGGAGTTACCTGGGGAGCCCTCTTCGGGGCGGTCGTGACCGGGGCTTCCACCGACTACCCACGCTTCGCGCCGGTGCTGCTCGCCCCGCTGGTCGTGGCATCCGCCCTGGCCCTGGTCGGGCTCACCCGCTGGTTCGGCCTGTATCTCCACGCTCAGGCACCTCGCAGCCGACCATCGGTCTGGGTCCTGCTGGCTGCCGCATTCGTGGTGGTGGCCGCCATCCCGTTCGCCGTCTCGCGTTACGACCGCCAGGCCGGCACCTACCAGCCGCGCGACGCCGAAGCATTGACCGAGGCCGTCCTGTGGGTGGACCAGGCCCTGGCCGATCCCAACCTGGCGGTCCTGACCGCGGTCCGCGACGGGAAGTGGCTGGAGGGGTTGACCGGCCGTGAGGCGCTGTTCAGCCTGCCGGTGCGCTATGCCTTCCGGCCGGTCGAATGGCAGCGCAGCGTCGATGCGGATGCGCTCCTCCGCTCCACCGCGGCGCTGACCAACGAGTACTTCTACGTCAAGTACACGGCTGAGGCCGGCGCGGCCGCCGCGGCGGTGCCCACCGGCCTGCTGCTGGGAGCGAACCATGGCGGCGAATTCGTGGAGCTCCTGCGCCTGGCGCCGTCCGCGACCCGGGTCTTTTCGCCCGACGGTGAGGCGACCGCGGCGCAGCTCACGGCGGTGGACGTCCGCCGGGAGTGGACCGACAACACCGCCAGCATCCGCACCGACTGGCAGGGCCTGGTGGGCACCTCCCAGGTTTCGCTGGTGCGCACCGTCCAGCTGTGGCAGGACGGGGCCACCCTGCGATTGGCCGACACGACCAC
>JBOGTA010000094.1:0-4527 GCA_050695855.1 Candidatus Limnocylindria bacterium | reverse complement strand
GCTGTGGACCAGCCAGCTCATCAGCCTGCTGGGGGATCGGGTCCACTACATGGCCCTGGGCTTTCTGGTGGCGACGCGCGGCACGCCCCTGGACGTGGGGCTGACGTTTGCCGCCACCGCCATCCCCAACGTGTTCTTCGGCCCGTGGGCCGGCGCCCTGGCCGACCGATGGGACCGCCGCCGGACGATGATCGTCTCCGACCTGGTCCGCGCGGCGCTGGTCCTGGCCGTGCCGTTCGTCATCGAGATCCACATCTCGCTGGTGTACGTGGTCGCCTTCGGCGTCGCGAGCATCAGCCTGTTCTTCCAGCCGGCCAAGAACGCGCTGGTGCCCCAGATCGTGGACCGCCAGGACCTGGTCCCCGCCAACGGCGCCACCAGCGTGACCGAGACCCTGGCCGACCTCGTCGGCCTGCCGGCGGCCGGCCTGCTGGTCGCATTCCTGGCCCCGGTCATCTACGTCGCGTTCATCATCGATTCCATCTCCTACCTGGTCTCGGCGGCGCTCCTGGCCTTCATGAGGGTGGCGCGCTCCGAACGCGCGGACGGCGCGTTCGGCATCGGTCAGCTGTGGTCAGACGTCCGGGAGGGCGTCAGCTTCCTGGTCCACCAGGCGGAGCTGCGGGCCAACACCGTGATCAGCACCGTGGCCCAGGTCGCGGTGGGGACCGAAGTCGTCTGCTCGCTGCTCTACGCCCAGACCATCCTGGACCAGTCCCAGGTCCGCTTCCCGGTCAACTACTCGCTCCTGATGGCCGCCATCGGCCTGGGCAGCATCGTGGGTGGGCTCGTCATCGGCGGTCTGGCCGGCAGCGTCCGCAAGGGACCGATGGCCATCGCGGGATTCGTGGGCCTGGGCGCCAGCTTCATCTTGGCCGGCCTGGTGACCGATCCCCTGCTGGCCATCGGCTTCTTCTTCCTGGCCGGCGCCGCCAACATGGCGTTCGTCATCCCCAACATCACCCTGTTCCAGGAGCGGACCCCGCAGGCCCTGTTCGCGCGGGTGGTGACCTCCCGCCAGGCGCTGGTGTTTGGGGTCATGGCCGCGGCCATGGGCCTGTCGGGACTGCTGGCAGGGATGATCGGAGCGGACCGGACCCTGATGGCCGGCGGGGCGGTGGCCGTGGTCGCCGGCCTGGCCGGGCTCCTCTGGCCCGCGATGCGCAACGCCGAATAAGGCCCACGTACTCGAGGACGCCGATGTTCGGGGTTGTCGTCGGGGTCGCGACCTGCTTCGCAGGCTTCAGCTGAGCTGTTCGGCCAGTGCGACGATGAGGCCCTCGGGGCCGCGGACGTAGCAGAGCCGGTATTTGTCCTCGTATTGCACGACCTCACCGACGAGTTCAGCGCCGTGGGCCTGCAGGCGGGCAAGGACGTCCTCGATGTCATCAACGGCGAACATGATGCGACGGTAGCCCAGCGTGTTCACCGGTGCGTTCGGCTCAGCGGTGGTCGCCGGCGGCGTGTGGAACTTGATCAGCTCAAGTCGGCTGTGGCCGTCCGGCGTCCGCAACATCGCGATGTCGTTTCGGACACCGTCAAGACCGACGATGCGGTCCACCCACCGTCCCCCGACTGTCGCCTCGCCCTCCAGCTCCAGACCAAGCACGACAAAGAACGCGATGGCCGCTTGGAGGTCGTCGACAACGATGCCGACGTTGTCCATCCGCTGGATCGTCATGTCCGCAAGCGTAGCTGCTCAGAAGGTCGACGCTCTTCCTGCTGCAACCCGATGTCTCGGAGACTCATTGCGTCAGACAGTTACAACCACCTTGCCTCGAGCGTGGCCCGATTCGATGTGGCGGAGGGCGGCCGGGGTCTCGGAAAGG
The DNA here is from genome assembly GCA_050695855.1 of Candidatus Limnocylindria bacterium. Classification (GTDB taxonomy): domain Bacteria; phylum Chloroflexota; class Limnocylindria; order QHBO01; family QHBO01; genus DASTEQ01. The sequence continues at coordinate 2,698 of JBOGTA010000094.1, read as the reverse complement.
GGGTAGGTCCGGCCGATGACCGGCCTGACCTTGCCGTCCTCCACGAGCTGCGTCAGGGCAACCAGGTCCGCCTGGATCGGGTTGGACAGGTATCGGCGCAGGGTGTGGCTCGTGAAGCTCGACAGCACCAGCGGCCAGACGAGGCGAGCCAGCATCCGGAGGCCCCCGGCGCCCGTGCCGCTGTTCAGGACGAGCGTCCCGCTGGGCGCCAGCACGCGCCGGCACTCCGCCAGGGACCGGTTCTCGACGTTGTCGAAGATGAGGTCGTAGCGCGCCTCCCCCGTCGTGAAGTCCTCTCGGGTGTAGTCGATGACATGGTCAGCCCCGAGGGAGCGGACCAGGTCCACGTTGCGCGTGCTGCACACCGCCGTCACCTCCGCCCCGAGGGCCTTGGTGATCTGGATCGCGAACGTGCCCACCCCGCCGGACGCGCCGTTGATCAGGACCCTCTGCCCCGGCTGCAGCTTCCCCGCGTCTCGCAGGCCGTTCAGGGCGGCCAGGCCCGAGGTGGGGATCGCGGCAGCCTGCTCCCAGGTCAGATCCACCGGCTTGGGAAGCAGCTTGTCCTCCGCGGCACGCGCGTATTCGGCACAGGCACCGATGCCCACGCCGAACACCTCGTCGCCCGGTCGGAACCGCGTCACCTTGCCGCCCACCGACTCGACCTGTCCGGCGATGTCGAATCCGGGCACTCCGACCCTCGGTCGGAGCAGTCCGCTCATCATCCGCACCGGGAACGGCGACCCTCGCACCCCGAAGAGGTCCCCGACATGGAGGCTGGCGGCGCGAACGCGCACCAGCACCTCGTCCTCCCCAATCGCTGGCTTGTCGATGTCCCGGAGCTGGAGGACGTCGATTGGCCCGTACCTGTCCTGAACGATCGCCTGCATGGCTATTCTCCCTGCGCGATTTGCGCGTATGCTGTAAACTTACGCCGTAAGCGTACGGTGTACGCTGGGATCCTGTCAAGAGGGCGAAGACGGAGAAACACAGACCGATGCAGACGAAGCTGCGGGAGGGTACCAGCGCCGGGCGGCGAGCCCGGCTGAGCCGGGAGCGGGTGCTCCGAGCGGCCCTCTCGCTCGCCGACGAAGCCGGAATCGAGGCCCTGACCATGCGCCGGATCGGTCGGCGCGTTGGCGCCGAGGCGATGTCGCTGTACCGCCACGTGGGCAGCAAGGACGAGATCCTGGACGGCATCGTGGACATCGTCTTCAGCGAGATCCCGGTGCCCACCGGAGCCGATTGGAAGCCGGCCATGCGGCAGCGGGCGATATCGGCTCGGGAAGCGCTCTCGCGGCATCCGTGGGCTGTTGGCCTGATGGAGTCGCGGATGCAGCCCGGTCCGGCCAACCTGCGGCATCACGACAAGGTGCTGGAGGTCCTGCGTGAGGCGGGCTTTTCGAGCGCCACCGCGACCCACGCCTACAACCTCCTGGACAGCTACATCTTCGGCTTCGCCCTGCAGGAGCAGGGCCTGCCGTTCACCACCGCCGAGGAGCTCGCCGAGGTGGGATCCAGGCTGCTGGAGCAGATCCCCGCCGGCGAATATCCCAACCTCACCGCGGCGTCATCCGAGCTGCTCGCTTCCGGGTTCAACTACGCGGACGAGTTCGAGGTTGGGCTCGATCTGATCCTGGACGGCATCGAGAAGACCTGGGCCCGCCCCTGATCCCTTACCGATGGGCTAGGCTTCGGCGCCGATGAGCGCACAGCCGAAGTTGGCTAGCTGGGGTGAGTTCACCCGCCTGGAGCCTGAGATGGCCGCGGCGGGCCGGCGGCTACTCTACCAGCGCGGGGACGGGGAGGGCTTCCTCTCGACCGTCGCCGGGGACGGGCTGCCGCGGACGCATCCGATCAACGTGGGCGTGGTTGGGGATCGGTTGCTGGCATTCGTGCAGGACTTCTCTGCGAAGGCCAAGGACCTGGCGGCCGATGGGCGGTACGCGCTGCATGCGCACCAGGAGGCGGCGGCGCCGCACGAGTTCCTGGTCCGCGGACGCGCGCAGGTGATCGACGACAAGGCGTTGCGGCGCGAGATTGCGAAGGACTGGTTCTTCAAGGTCCGCGACGACTACCCGCTGTACGAGCTGCTGATCGAGCACGTCGTGCTCGGCGAGCGGGAAAGCGCGGACGCGTGGCCGCCCCAGTATCGGTCCTGGCGGAGTCGGGCAAGGGTGCCCGGCCGATGAGCGCGGAACAGCCTGGATACCGCCGCGCGCTGCCGCCCCGCGGGGAGCGAATGGCCCGGGTGTGGGTCGCCCTGGTGATCCTGGGCTTCGTGGCGATCTTCGTCTTGGCGTTCCTGAACGTGCCCACCGTCCTGTTCCCGGAACCGACCCCGACCGTGTTCCCCAGCGCGAGCCCCACCGCCAGCGAAGGTGCGAGCCCGGCGGAGAGTGGCAGCCCGGCCGAATCGGGCGGCGCCTCGCCATCGGTCAGTCCGGCGGAGTCAGTGAACCCCTCGCCTGCCCCCTAACCACGCTACCCCGTCCTCTCTTGCTTGACGGGGGTAATCACGTTGCCGCCCGCGGCGGAGTCTACGGGGTCCTGAAGAGACCTGTCAGACGTTTGGAGGGGTAGTAGTTAGAGCCCGGCAAAGTTGCCGCCCCGGATCCGCTCGGGCGAGATCAGGGGGTGGCGCCGAACGGCCCTTTCGCGGCTCGACCCGGGATCGACTGACGGGGCGGTCAGCCCT
>JBOGTA010000093.1:0-3795 GCA_050695855.1 Candidatus Limnocylindria bacterium | reverse complement strand
CGCGGAAGGGAAACATCCCGAATCGGTCGACGTCATTGACACTCGTGGCGGTGCTCATCATCTCGATTGCGCAGCAGGAGAGGCCCGACAGCAGCGGCCAGAGTGAGTTGGCGCGGATGAGGTCGATGACGTAGTCGGCCTTGGTGGGGATGACCTCCAGCAGGCCGTGGAAGCCACCCTGCGGGTGGCCCTCCATCCCGAACTCGGTGAGCAGAGGGTCGTCGCCCGCGGCATCGGGAATGACAATCGGTTCGTCAGTTCGGGGAGGGGTTGTTATCGCCATTTCAGGTCACCCTTCTTCCAGGCGTAGAACTCGCCGTACATCAGGACCACCAGGAAGATGCCCATCAGGATCATCCCGCTGAGCGTGATGTCGCGAATCACGATCGCCCAGAGGTAAATGAAGATGATCTCCACGTCGAAGGCCACGAACAGCAGGGCGTACAGGTAGAACGCCAGCCCGAACCGGGACCAGGTGTCACCGATGGTGTCGATCCCGCACTCGTAGGGCAGCCCCTTCTGCGCCTGCTTGCGCCGATGGGTGATCAACCACGAGAAGAGGATCGTCCCGAACACGAATGTGGTCGCGGCGAAGCCGAATCCCAGGACATAGAGCAGTCCGGTCTGGTCCATCGTCGTTGTGCTCGCTGGAGCGGGCCGCTACGGCCCGCAATGCGGATCAAATCTCCTGTTCAGAGTCTATCAGGCAGGCCTTCGGACGACGAATTCGGATACCTCGTCCAGCCGCTGCTACAGCATCGCAGGCTTTAGCCATAGGGCCGTGAGCAACCCGTGACGGAGGGCGGCCACGCAGCCATCTGCGAATTCGGCCAGCTCATCCGCGGGCGATGTTGCGGGGCCTGCGATCCAAATCCATCCGGAATCGGCGTTCCAGTACACGGGCCATCGAACCTCATTCAGCCGGGCTGAGGCCACCGGAGATCACTGAGGGGACGCCTGAGACCTGGAGCGCTGATCGTCGGATTCCTCGAGGCGTTTGATGCGTTCGCTGCCAACTTTGGTGGGGGCACAGACCCCAGACATGAAGGACCCGGTTCTTCGCCGATATCTCGAGTTGGACGTCATTGACGAGCAGCGAACGCCCACCGCCTCCCGCGGGTTCGAAGGCGAGTGACTACTCCTCGCCCCGATATCGCAGCTGCCCCGGGTTGGCGGCTCGTTCTCCGCGCGGAACTGCACGTCACGCTGCACCGAGGCAGTCTCTGGCACCTCTACTGCCCCAGCCAGGCGGCGTCGGTGAGGATGCGCAGGCCGTCACTGACCAGGGTGTGGGCGCCGAGCACGAATGGGACCGATGCGGAGGCGGCGGCCGTGGTCAGCTCGCGGAGCCAGTCGGCGGCGATGGGTGTGGGGTCGCAGAAGTCCGAAGCGAACCGATCCTCGGGCGCGGGCCATACCGCGGGATCCGCTGAGCCAACGAGGGCGGCCATGATGACGCGGGTATCAAGAATGACGGCGTTGCCCAGGTCGACGAGGTGCTCGGCGAGGGACGTTGGACCCTTCTCCGTTACCCAGTCGGCCACGAGCGATCGTGGGCGGTTGGCTGGTGCGGCCCGCATCCCGCGCTCCTCAACGAACAGGCGAACCCGGCAGGCGGCCTGCTCCTCGAGGTAGGCGAACGAGCTTGCGGGAACGCGGCCGGCCACCACCAGCTCTGCGTTTCGATTCCGGAGAACGGCGAGGATCTCCTCGACGCGGGGGATCATCAGCGGCTGGCCGCCAGGCAGCTGGGCGCCCTCGAGAAACGCGGTAATCGCCCGGTCCAGTGGCCTGATGCCTGGGAGGCGGGTAGCGAGGCGGAGCAGCGCCAGGTCGAGCGGGGTGTCGACGTCGAAGCGGCTCCACGGGGCGGTAGACAAGTCGCGGACCGTGAAACCGGCCGCTTCCAGGGCCCGGGGAGTGCCATTGTCGGCACCGAGACCGGCCAGCACGCCGAATGCGGCGGTCAGGTCGCCAGCCACCACGAAAGAATCGGAGCTGAAGCGGTTGTTGGTGACGACCTCGCCGGCGATCGGGCTCAGAAGCGTGTCCAGCGCATCGTCTCCCAGAAGCGCTAGCGCTCCGGCCCCCACCCACCCCAGGGCGTCGACGCGATCGCCGGCCTCGTCCAGCGCGGCGCGAGCGGCACCCGTGAACCAGGCACCCCAATGAAACGCGCCTGCCTCGGCGGGCTGAATGAGCTGCACCACGGCGCCCTGGCGGGCGAGCCGCTGGCTGAGCTCCGCGGCCAGCAGATGTCGCCCGGTCGCCAGGACGGCCGCGTACGAACCGAACGGCGCGGCATCGGCCGCCGGGGCGGCCATCAGGGTCAGCGGCGCCGGCCTCTGGCTACGACTCAGCGTGGTAGCGCCGCTCCCCGGTGGACGGGTTCACGTACACGCGGATCCGGCGTCCCGTGGTGGGATCGATAAACGCCTCGTCGGTGCGCTGAAATGGGAGGCCGGGGGCCGTGGGGTCAGATCGGTAGCGCACCTGCTCGAAAGCCGCGACTAGGAACGCACCGACTCCGAGGACGAGCCAGACCAGGCCAGTCGGATCGCCGCCGGCCATCACGGGAAGGCCCGCGACGACGGCCGCCACCCCGAAGGCAGCGATGAGGAGGCGGATCGCCAGCGAGGTCATGGAGACTCGCTACTCCACGGTCACGGGGGCCGCGTCCCTGTTCGGTTCCACGACTACGGCGGTCCCATAGGCCACGATCTCGGACATGCTGCCGCTGAGCTGGCTGCTGTCGAATCGGAAGCTGAGCACGGCATTCGCGCCCAGCAGGGTCGCGTTCTGGACCATCCGATCCAGCGCCTGGCGCCGTGTGTCCTCGAGCAGCTCGGTGTACTCGTGGATCTCTCCACCCACGATGGAACGGAGGAATGCTGCGATGTTCCCGCCCAGGCCGCGGCTGCGCACGACGAGCCCAAAGACGTGGCCCTTGGTCTCGGCTACGCGATGGCCGGTGAGATACGGCGTGGTGACGACGATCATTCCGGAGGCCAGTCTAGCCGCGCGCACCCCGATCCAGCAGGTCGTGGAGCTGCTCGAGGTGCATCAGGTCGTGGACGCCGCAGAACAGCAGCCACTCCCCGCAGAGCAGCCTCGTCCCGATCAGGGGATGGTCGAGCGGGCAGGGATCGGTCTCGTGACCGGCGATCGCCGCGGCGGACAGGGCCATCGATCGGCGGCTCTTGCCCAGGAGGTTGAGCAGCATCTCGCGATCGGCATCGGCCGGTCCGGGGATGCCGGGCGTCACGACCGGCGGCGGATCGGGCCACTCGCCGCGGGCTGCGAAGGCGGCCGCCGCCGCCAGGTAGCGGCGAGACCCGGTGGTGTGAGCGAAAGCCTGGGCCACGTTCCAGTCCTCTTCTCCGCCTGGCGCCCGCAGGAGCTCGTCGGGCATCTCCGCCAGGATGGCCTCGAACGCGTCGGCGATGGCTTCCTGCTGGGCCAGCACGCCCGCCGCCGTGCCCGGACCAGCCCGACGGCTCAGCTCTTCGCGGGTGGCCGAATAGTCCCGGCTGAAGTCATCGGGATTGATCAGGCGCCAGATGGCGAACACGTCGGGTGCCCGCGGTTCGAGTTCGGCCACCCAGTCGCGCGCCGGCGCGCGCATCGGTATCGGTCCGCCTACAGGCGCTCGAAGCGCTCAACGGGCAGGACGAAGACGGTGGCCCCGCCGACCTCGACCTCGACCGGGTAGGGCATGTAGAACTCGCCCGGCTCCATGATCGGGGGCATGGGGTTCACGAACTGCTTGCGGGCGTGGCAGTTGGCGCTGATGAG
>JBOGTA010000092.1:0-12114 GCA_050695855.1 Candidatus Limnocylindria bacterium | reverse complement strand
CGCCGACTCCGGTCTCAGCTCCGCCGCCCCCGGCCGCGGCCACCCCGACACCGGAGGAGGATCAGGTCGCGGCTCCAGTCGCGCCGCCCACCGAGTCTCCCAGCGAGCCCGAGGCCGCCGTGGCCAGCTCGTCACCGGCCTCCACATCTCCCATGACCGCCGGGCTTCAGCCTCCTCCGCCGGCGCCCGCTGCCCCGCCGGCGGACGGAGGCCCCGGAGCCTCGCCCCCGAACGCACTGCTGCCCGCCGACGTGGTAGGCGGGGTCCTGGCGGCCGCGGTGGAGCAGGTCGCGACGGTGGTGAAGCCCGAAGCGGCCGCCCTGGTGGCCACCGCGTTCAGCTTCCCCCTGATCCTCATGGTGGCCGTGGTCTGCTTCCTGATCGGTCAGGGCCGTGTCGACGCCCGCGACCCGAAGCTTCGGTCCGCTCCTCGCACGCCGCAGGACACGGTCCTGAAGTTCCGCGACGAAGGGGAGCTGTGAGGATGCGCACGGAAGCCGCCGAATACGCCGCCCTCAGCGAGCGGATGAGCAACCTGCTCCTCCTGCGGCTTGCCCTGGTTGCCATGGTCCTGGTCTGGGCCGCCGTCCGTCCCGAGGCGCTGGGCGTGTCATTCGCGGTCCTGGCCGGCGTGACCGGCGGATACCTGGTTGCGTCGGTTGCCTTCGAACTCCTGCGCCGTCGCACCGGGCGCGCCGGGTTCACGATCCTCAACAGCCTGCTCCTGCTCGACGGCGTGTACCTCGCCTTCGCGATGTACGCCACCGGCGGCACCGAGAGCCCGATGCGGTTCCTCACCTACCTCCACCTGGTCGCTGTATCCCTCCTGGCCTCCTATCGCACCGGGCTGAAAATCGCCCTCTGGCATTCGCTCTTGCTCTTCGTGGTTCTGTATGCGCAGGCCGCTCAGCTGCTCCCGCCGGTTGACACCCAGTCGGGCCAGGCAATCGCGTTTGACAGCCTGCCGGTGCTCAACGTGACGGCCTTCTGGCTCTTCGCCCTGGCCACGTCGATCTTCTCGGCCATGAATGAGCGCGAGCTGCGGAATCGGCGCGCCGACCTGCAGGCCCTGGTCGACCTGGGCGCCGCGCTGGACGCGGTCGGAGACCCCGTCCACCAGGCTCGGATCGTGCTGGACGGGCTCGCCGAGCGGTTCGACACGCGGCGCGGGGTGGTCTTGGGCGCCTCGGAAGACCAGGTGGTTGTCCTGGCCGGGCGTGGTGCCGAGGACGTGCAGAGCGCACCCAGGGCCGCCGATGCCGTGGTGCAGCGGGCCTGGGTTCGACGCGAAGTGCTGCCCGTGCGCCGGATCGACGCCGAGACCAATCCGCTGCTGGCCGCAGCGCTGCCGGACGGGCGCAACCTGCTGGTGGCGCCCATGATCGTCGAAGGCCTCCCGGTCGGCGCCGTCGTCATCGAGCACCACTCGCGGAGCGTGTTCGGCGTCGAGCGACGGGTAGCCTCGGTCCTTGCCCAGTTCGCCGCGGTGGCGGCCTTGAACTTCCGGAATGCAGTCCTGCTCCGCAACGTTCAGGACATGGCGGAGCGTGACTCGCTCACCGGTGCTGCGAACCGACGAATGTTCCAGCAGGCCCTTGAGGGCACCCTCGCCACGCCGCGCAAGGGCCCACTGCCGGTCACCGCGGTTCTGTTCCTCGACCTTGACGACTTCAAGGTCGTGAACGACACCCTCGGACACGCCGCAGGCGACGCGCTCCTGGTGGCGGTCACCGAGCGCATCTCCGAGCTCGTCCGCGAGGGCGACCTGGTCGCCCGCCTGGGCGGCGACGAGTTCGCCATCCTGACCCCCGATGACGATGACCTGCATCGGGCGCGCGCGATGGCAGAGCGCCTGGTCCGCGAGCTCCGCGCTCCGTACCTCATCCGCGACGAGCAGGTCGCCGCCACTGCCAGCATCGGTATCGCCAGCGCCAGGACAGCTGACCAGACCGCCGAGGACGTGCTGCGCAACGCAGACGTGGCGATGTACATGGCCAAGGCCAATGGCAAGGCCCGATTCGCGATCTTCGATCCCGGTATGCACGCCGCCATCCGAGAGCGCCACGAGCTGGGCGCCCAGCTGCAACGGGCCGTCGAGCTCGACCAGCTTCGTCTGGTGTACCAGCCCATCGTGGCCCTCGATACCGGACAGGTCGCCGGCGTCGAGGCCCTCGTGCGATGGCAGCATCCCGATCGCGGCCTCATCGCCCCAGGCGAGTTCATTGAGATTGCCGAGGAGAACGGGGCGATCCTGCCCATCGGCCGCTGGGTCCTGCGCGAGGCGTGCCAGCATGCCGGCAACTGGCAGCGCGAGGGGCTCACGCCCCGGGGGATCTTCCTGTGCGTGAACGTATCCGCTCGGGAGGTGCAGCAACCGGACTTCGTTGAGGCCGTGCGGACTACGCTCGAAGAGGCCGGCGTGGAGCCCGCCAGCTTGATGCTGGAGATCACCGAAACCGCCCTGCTGAAGGCCACCACGCCGACGATGGCCACCCTGGAAGCGCTCCGCCAGCTGGGCGTCCGGGTAGTCATTGACGACTTCGGGACCGGCTACTTCTCGCTCAGCCATCTCCGCCAGTTCCCGGTGGACGCGCTGAAGATCGCCAGCGAATTCGTGCAGGTCTCGGATGCCGACGCCCGTTCGGCGGCCCTGGCCGGCGCGATCGTGGCTCTCAGCCAGTCTCTGGACATCGAAACCGTTGCCGAGGGCATCGAGACCGCCCAGCAGGCCAAGCGGATGGAAGCTCTGGGCTGCCGGTACGGCCAGGGCTACTTCTTCGCCAGGCCGATGGAGCAGGCCGCGATCGACAAGGGTGTCGACGGCCTGGCCACCGCTGCTCGGCGCCAGCGGCGTCGACGGAGCGATGGCGCCGCGGCGCAGCCCCAGACGGAAGGTGCCGAACGGACCGTGCCCCGGCGCCTCGAACCAGTCGACCCGACTCCCGCCTGACGCCGCGGCGGCGGACGCGGCACGCCCGCAGTACGCGAAACGCACCAATACACTGGCAGCATGGCCAACGACGTCATCCTTTCCGAGCGGCTGCGGATGCCACTGCTCACCGCCACCCGCATGGAGCGGCTTCTGACGGGTGACGTGGCCTCAGTCGAGGCCGAAGTTGGCGCGCCGCTCGCCGGCTGGTGGACGGAGGTCGAATGGCTCGTCCGGTATCGCCTCCGGCAGGTCCAGGAGCACCCCACGGCAGAACCGTGGCTCCTGCGCCCGATCGTGCTGCACGCTGACGCGCCCGCGGCGATCGGTCTCATCAACTTCCACGGCCTGCCGGACGACCGCGGCTTCGCCGAGGTGGGGTATGAGCTCCATCCCGAGCACCGCGGCCACGGCTATGCCATCGAGGCAGTGAGGGCCATGTTCGATTGGGCTGCCGCCGAGCATGGCGTCCGGCGCTTTCGAGCGGCGATAGCGCCCGGCAACGAGCGATCACTGAACCTGGTCCGCAAGCTCGGCATGGCGCACGTCGGCGCCCAATGGGACACAGACGACGGCCTGGAGCTGATCTACACCGTCGACGACTGGGAGCCGACAGCCTAGCGCCGGCAGCCTAGCGCTCGCTGCCTAGAGCCAGTCGCTCCCCGAACCGCGGGCGTCCTCGGCGCGGACAAGAACCCCGGAGTCCAGCTCCGACTCGAATAGGGCCAGCTCCTCTTCGGGAATCCCGTAACTGTGCTCCTCGCCCGGGAAGGCGCCACTCCGAACGTCCGCCGCGTAGGCGGTCAGCGCCTGGCGAATGTCCTCGGCCATTTGCGCGTAGCGCTTCACGAAGCGCGGCGCACGACCCTCGGTCAAGCCCAGCAGGTCATGCCAGACCAGCACCTGGCCGTCGCAGCCCGGCCCCGCCCCAATCCCAATGGTCGGAATGCGGAGCGTCTGGCTAATGCGGGTGGCGACCGGTGCCGGGACCGCTTCGAGGACGATGGCGAAGCATCCGGCGTCCTGGAGCGCCTGGGCATCGGCCAGCAGGGCTCTGGCTTTGGCTGCCGTCCGGCCCTGTGCCTTGTAGCCGCCGAGCATGGTGGCCGACTGGGGTGTCAGCCCGATGTGACCCATGACCGGGATCCCGGCCCCGACGATGGATCGAACCCGCGACAGCGACGCTCCGCCGCCTTCCAGCTTGACCGCGTCGGCATCGGCTTCTTTGACGAAGCGGACGGCGTTGTTGACCGCATCTTCGTCCGACACCTGGAACGAGCCGAACGGCATATCGGCCACCAGCAAGGCCCGCTTTGCCCCACGGCGCGCGGCGCGAGTCAGCACGATCATCTCGTCCACCGTGGCCGGGACCGTGGAGTCGTGTCCGAGCACGACCATGGCTGCCGAATCGCCCACCAGGACCAGCTCGATCCCGACCTCGTCCGCCAGCCGGGCACTGGGCGCGTCGTAGGCGGTGACCATCACGATCTTTTCGCCGTTCGGCTTCATGTCCGCCAGGTCGGGCAGGCTGAATCGCGGGCGGGGAGCGGGTACCTCGTTCGTCATGCGTTGAACATCTCAAACGGCATCTTCGCTGCTCAGCAGAACGTTGTCTATGAGCCGTGTGGTGCCGACCCGGATCGCGGCGGCGAGGGTGGGTCCGTCGAGGTCGGCGACCGCCACGTAGTCGACCGACAGGCCAGGGGCCGCCTCCAGCGTGGTACGCGCCGCCTCGCCGGCATTGCCGCCCGACCGATGGGCCGCCAGTCCGGCCTCGAGCGCGCGAGGGAGGGCCAGGGCCTGCTGCCGTTCGTCGGCAGAGAGGAACGCGTTCCGCGACGAGAGAGCCAGTCCGTCCGGGTCTCGCACGGTGGGGAGTGCCCGCAGCTCGATCTCGGGCGCGAGATCAAGGTCCCGGACCAGAGCCCTGATCACGGCCAGCTGCTGGGCATCCTTGCGTCCGAAGTAGGCGCGCTGGGGCCGGGCGAGGTGGAACAGCTTCAGACACACGGTGGCCACGCCTCGGAAGTGCCCCGGCCGGATCGCGCCCTCGAGGATGGTGCCCAGCGTCCCGGGATCGACCCAGGTGTCGAAGCCGGGCGGGTAGATCTCGTCGCGCTGGGGAACGAAGAGGACATCGACGCCATTCGCTTCGGCGACCGCGACGTCCCGGATCTCGTCCCGCGGGTATGTCTCCAGGTCCTCGCCAGGGCCGAACTGGGCAGGGTTGACGAACAGCGACACGACGACCGCGGCGCTTTCCTGGCGCGCCGCGGCAAACAGCGATCGATGGCCGTCATGGAATGCACCCATGGTGGGTACGAGCCCGATTGGGCCCGGGCCTCCCATACCGTCGAGCGCCGCCCTCAGGTCCTTGCCCGTTCGGACGAGCTTCATGATTCGGGCTGTTCGGCGGCCACCGCGCGAGTCGCTTCAGCCAGAGCGCGGTAGACGGGTTCGATCTCGGGCGTTCGCTCGCGGATCGCCGCCAGGTGGGCGTCCACCGTGGCCCAATCGCCGCGAGCGATCGGGCCGGTGAGCTGGAAGCCGTTTTCGATGACCCGGCCCATGAGGGGGACGAGCGCTTCGGGCGGGGCGCCGCTGTCAACCAGCAGCCGGGCCGCAACGCGGTAGAGCGTCACCAGGAAATTGGAGGCGATTGCGGCACCGGCGTGGTACAGCGGCTTGTCGGCGTCGGCCAGCTCGAACGCGTGAAGGCCGAGCTGATCGGCCAGCCAACGGCCAACCTGCCCTGCTTCGGGGGTCTCATAGGTCAACGCCGCCCATGCTCCATCCAGCTGCCGCGGACCGCCGTCGAGGGTCAGGGTCTGGAGCGGGTGCAGGCTGAACCGCTGCTGATGCGGATCCAGGGCCGTGACGGAGGTGGCACCCGAGACGTGCCCGACCCATGGGCCGAGGGGTACCGCGCGCGCGACCTCGGCGATGGCCGCGTCTGGTACGGCCAGCAGGATCAGGTCAGCGTCAGCGATCGGTTCGCGACCAGCTGTCACCGACAAGCCGGCCTCCCGCAGGCGGGTGGCCAGGGCCGTCCCGGCGCGACCAGTTCCGATGACCCGGACCGACGAGATCACCCCCGGAGTCTATGCGCCGGGAGCGACCTCTACCGTCCGTTCTTCGGTCCCGCGCACCACGGTCAGTGACAGGGCGGCATCCGGAGCGGCGGCCGCCAGGGCGCCGAACAGATCGTCAGCATCCTTGATATCGGCGCCGCCTGCGGCCACGATCAAGTCGCCCTCGACAATGCCCGCTTTGGCGGCCGGGGAGTCCTCTTCCACGTCTCGAACCAGCAACCCGTCGCGCGGCGGCAGGCCGACCGCCCGACGAAGCTGGCGGGCGACGTGGCCCGGGGCGATGCCGATCCCCAGCCGCCGTCGTTGCGGCGCTTCACCCCGCCCCAGCGCGTCCACGCGAGACCGCAGGGCACCATCGGCGGCGATGGCCAGATAGAACCCGCCACCCAACCGCAGGGTGTTGATACCAAGCAGCTTTCCATCGGCGTCGACAATCGGTCCGCCGCTCGATCCCGACTTGAGCGGGGCGGTGTGCTCGACTGCGCCGCCGACCGGTCGGCCGTGCGGACCACGGAATGAGCGCCCGACGCTCGAGACGAAGCCCACCGTCGCGCGCGCCCCATTACCCGCCGGATTGCCGAGCGCGATCACCGGCGTACCGGCCATCAGGGCTGTCCCATCCCCCCACTCGAGCGGGACCGTGGATCCAGTCTCGGCTTCGAGGACCGCCAGGTCTCCGTCGAGGTCGATGCCCAGCACGCGCCCGGTCGCCTCACGGCCATCCGCGAAGTAAATCCGAGCCTCATCCCCGTGCAGGTTGTGGGCGCTGGTCAGGATCCGGCCCTTGGCTACCACCACGCCCGAACCCCCGCGCCAGCGGTTTCCGATGCCCACCGTGGATGGGCCGATCCTTCCTGCCACGTCGGCCACGGCCTGGCCAATCTCCGTCAGTGGACCCATCGGTCCCTCCACTAGTAACTTGTACCCTGCAAGTTACTCTTCAGTGACAGGAGACGCAAGTGGATCGCGCACGCGAAACAGACCCTCTCTTCCGGGCCGGCGGTTGGCTGCACGGCGCCGCGGATGATAATCGCGTCATGGCCGCCACCTCCCCGCTGGGCGCCGCTCTCGAACGGGTCGGCGACCGGTGGAGCCTGCTCGTCATCGAAGCGCTTCTGGACGGGCCGCGGCGCTTCACCGAGCTGACGGCGGCGGTGACGGGAATCGCCCCGAACATCCTGTCTGACCGACTCCGCCGTCTCGAAGCGGAGCGCGTGATCCAGGCCAGTCCCTATACCGACCGCCCTCGACGGGTGGTGTACGCCTTGACGGCCGAGGGCCAGGAGCTGGCCGGCGCCCTCCGCCTGCTGGCCGACTGGGGCGGGCGGGTGGCACGTGACGCCGAGCCCATCCGCCATGCGTCGTGCGGCACCCCGGTCGATGCGCGGTGGTACTGCCCCACCTGCGAACGGCCGATCGAGCGTCCCGAGGCAGACGAGCTGCGGTTCGTCTGAGCTAGAACGGCTTCAGCATCATCAGGACGATGATGGCCGTCAACCCAATGCCGCCGACCGCGGTCACCTCGAGCATCCGCGGGGAGCGGAGGATGCGATCCAGCTCCTCGGGGCTGGCAGGCGTGGGATCGGGCGCATCTTTCTTCTCCCCGAATGGCGCTTTCACCCCGATCGCGTGGCGTACCTCCCGTGTCCAGCCGGCGGCTCGGGGCGTCATATAACCGGTCAGGACGATGAAGATGATCAGAGACGCCCAGATCCAGCCCTGGCCCCAGAGGCCGGCCATGAAGGTGGCAACGATTCCGGCGCCCAGCAGGATCACCCAGCCGACGCTCATGACGATGTAGCTGGCTGTCGAGACCTCGAGCATGGCCCCGATCCGATTTGGGTCCCGTTCGCGGCGGAGGCGCAGAGCTGCAAATGCCGACGCGCCGTGGCCAAAGACGAACAGGAACGCGCCCAGCACGTGCAACATGACGATCCACGGGTACCAGTCCATATGTCGACTCCGGTAACGGCAGGTTTGCGAATCTTGCGGTCGGAACGCACCAGGTCGCAGGGGATTTCCGCTACGCGGGCTCCCAGTGGTAGTCGCCGGTGAACAGGCCGTCGACGAAGCCGATCTGATAGGCGAGATACAGGCCGAAGGCAATCGACAGGATCCCGGTACCCACCGTCAGCATGCGGTTGATCCGCTCCGACCGCGCACGGCTGACGAGGAAGGGCAGCCCGATGACCGTGGTCAGGACCGCCATTCCGGCAGCCACGCCCAAACAGAAGATGACCAGGTACGCCAGTGCCTCACCCGGATCCCCGATGGTGGCCAGGACGAGCAGGGCGACGGCGGCGCTACCGGCCAGACCGTGGACCAGGCCCACCACCACCGGGCGCCCGAGCTGATACCAGCCGAGTGTGTCGCGCAGGTCGCGCAATCCGGCCAGGGCGGAGTCCGTGCCGTGGCCGTGGAGGTGTGCGTGCTCGTGCGGGTGGGGACCGTCATCGCCGTGGGCGTGGAGGTGCTCGTGGTCATGTCCGTGCAGGGGCGCCGGTGGGGTCAGCCGTTCCGTCACCGCGCGCAGCCCGCCGGTCAGGCTCAAGACCCCGAGGAGGATCAGCATGACGGCGACGGCGAGCTCCATCGCAAGGCCCAGGGCTGGCGGGATGACGACCCCAAACACGATGATCACGGTCCCGACGGCCAGCACCGTGATGGTGTGGCCCAGGCCCCACAGCGCGCCGATCAGGGTGGAGTGCGCGAACCGTCGGGAGCGAGACAGGATGGTCGTGACCGCGATGACGTGATCGGCATCGGTGGCGTGGCGCATCCCCAGCACGAACCCAAATCCGGCCAGGGCCAGCAACTCGGTCATGCGTTGTCCTCTCGCGGGTTCGCCGCGCGGCGATTGTAACGAAGCACCTCCCCTATGCTTCGTTCCATGGTCGGTGCCGTATCACCGGGGACCTTTCTTGGCCTGCCATCGGCCGATCCGGCCGCCGCCGAGGCCGACATCGCGATTCTCGGCGTGCCCCACGGATTCCCATACCCGACATCGGGATCGACGGCTGGCTGCAGTGAGGCGCCTAGCGCCATCCGTCGCCGCTCGGCGCGATTGGGAGGCTTCGTCGGTCACCACGATTTCGACACCGGCAGACCCTTGCTCCCGAATGCGGGCCGGATTGTGGACTGTGGCGACGTTCTGGGCGACGCCGCGGACGGGCCGGGCAACGCGGCCCGAGCCGAAGCCACGGTCCGCGCTCTTCTCGAACAAAGCGTGACGCCCATTGTGCTGGGCGGCGACGACTCCGTGCCGATCCCGGTCATCCACGCCTTTGCCGACTACGGGCCGATCACCGTGCTCCAGATCGACGCCCATCTCGATTTTCGCGACGAGGTGGGGGGCGTGACCCAGGGCTATTCCTCGCCCATGCGCCGGGCGAGCGAGATGGCGCACGTGGCGCGCGTGGTCCAGGTCGGGCTGCGGGGCGTCGGCAGCGCGCGCTCGTCCGACGTGGGCGACGCCCGCGCGGCCGGCGGTCTGCTGGTCCCTGCCCGGGAATTGCGTGAGCGTGGGGTCGGATGGGTCCTCGAACAGCTCCCCGAGGGGACAGCCGTCTTCCTGACAGTCGACCTCGACGGCCTGGATCCGAGCCTGTGTCCGGCGGTCAGCGCCCCCGTCCCCGGCGGCCTCACGTGGGACGAAGCCGGCGACCTCGTCTCCGGCGTGGCAAACCGCTGCCGGGTGGTGGGCGCTGCCTTCACCGAGCTTGTGCCTGATCTCGACGCGTCTGGCTACTCGGCCCTGGTCGCCGCCCGGCTCGTGATTCGGCTACTCTCGGCCATCCCGTGACCGCCGCTCCGACACCATCGCCCGACGCGCCCGCCATCGAGGCCCAGGACCTGGTGCGCACCTACCGCACCCACCTGGGGGTGATGCGGCGCCGCTCGATCGAGGTCGAGGCAGTTCGGGGCATCAGCTTCGACGTCCGCTCCGGTGAGCTGTTTGGGCTCCTTGGCCCCAACGGCGCGGGGAAGACGACCACGATCAAGATGCTGATCACCCTCCTGCTCCCGACCGCCGGATCGGCTCGGGTGATGGGCTTCGACGTTGTCCGGGACACGACCGAGGTCCGCAAGCGCATCGGCTACGTGTTCGGCGGCGAGCGAGGCCTGTACGACCGGATCAGCGGCCTGGACAACCTCCGTTTCTTCGCCGAGCTGTACGGCGTGGAGCCCGCTGCCCAGCGGCCCCGAATCGATGCGCTGCTCGACATGGTTGGCCTGGCCGGGCGAGAGAAAGAGAAGGTGGAGGGCTACTCGCGGGGGATGCGACAGCGGCTCCACATCGCGCGCGGCCTTCTCCACGACCCCCCGGTGCTGTTCCTCGACGAGCCATCCATCGGCCTCGACCCGGTTGGCGCTCGCGAGCTCCGCCGTACGATTGCCAGCCTGGTGGAGGAGGGCAAGACGGTGCTGATGACCACCCACTACATGTTCGAGGCCGATGCCCTCTGCGACCGGATCGCGGTCATCAACGGCGGCAAGATCGTGGCCACCGGCACCGGTTCCGACTTGAAGGCCGTCATCGCCAATCGGACCATCGTCGAGATCGAGACCTTTGGGGTCACCGCGGAGGCCGTCGATCGCCTGCGGGCCGATCCCGACGTCATCGCGGTCAACACCGAGGACCAGGAGCAGTCCCAGATCCTGCTCATCCAGTCCGAGCGCGGGACCGAGATCACCCAGCGCCTAATACAGCAGTTGGGTGACACCCGGATCGGCAAGATCGCGGCCCGTGAGCCGACCCTGGAGGACGCCTACGTGCACCTCATCGCGTCCACCGGCGGCGACGACGGGAACGGGACGCGAGCAGCGGCGGTTGCCTGACCGATGTCGGCGGTCGCCTCACTCCGGTCCAACCTCCACCAGGTGGCCCGCGTCTGGGCCTTCACGATGAAGATCTTCATGATCAGCGACTTCTTCATCCTCACCGCCGTCGTCCAGCCGATCATCTTCGCCACCATCGCGTTCTTCCTGTTCCAGGTGGGGGGCGACGCCGCGGGCGAGCAGACGCTCCTGTTCGCGGCGCTGGGGACCGGCATGATGGGGGTCTGGTCGACAACCCTGTTTGGCGGCGGCGGAGCCATCGCCTGGCAGCGGTGGGAGTCGACCCTTGAACTGCTTGTCGCCGCGCCGCGTCGCTACGACCTGACCCTCCTGGGCCAGACGCTGGCCACCACAACATTCGGTTTCTACTCGATGGTCGCCACCCTGGCGTGGGGCGTGCTCCTGTTCGGCATGCCGCTCGATGCCAACTACCCGCTGATGCTGCCGCTGTCCCTCTTGGCCGCCGTCATCGGCCTGGGAGTCATGGGCATGCTCCTGGCAACCACGTTCGTCCTGTACCGTCACGCGAACGCCCTGAGCAACCTGCTGGAGTACCCGGTCTGGATCGCGACCGGGATGATCGTGCCCCTGGCCCTGCTGCCCGGTTGGTTGGGTCCCATCAGCTGGGTGCTGGTGCCGACCTGGGGCGTGGAGGCCATCCGGGGAGCCGCCATCGGTGCCGAGCCGCCATGGCTGGCGATCGTCATGTGCCTGGTCCTGGCGCTGGTCTACTACGTCGCCGCCCGCCGGATCCTGGTCTATGTCATCGACAAGGCCCGGCGCGACGCCACCCTGAACCTGGCCTGATCGAACCATGTCCACCGCGGCGCCGGCGTCGACCGTGCCGACCTCGACTGTTCCGTCCCACCCAGGCTCCGCGCGAGCAAACTGGCGCATCTTCTGGAACGGCGGGCGCCTGAGCTACGCCGCGCTGTTCAACTGGGCGCGGCCCTCAATCTACATCCCCACCCTGTTGGGCGCCCCCACCTTCCAGATTCTCTTCTTCGCCGCCCTGGGCAGCTACGCCACTGGGATGGACCCGGAGTTCTTCGCTATCGGCAATGCGGTCCAGGTCTGCTCGATGGCCGGGATCTACGGCATGACCATGGCCGTCGCCAACGAGCGCTGGTTCGGCACGTTGCCCGCCATCCTGGCCAGCCCGGCCAACCGCGCCGCCCTGTTCGGGGGGCGATTCATCCCGTTCATCGTCAACGGCCTCCTGGTGAGCGCCTACGGATTCGCCCTGAGCTGGGT
>JBOGTA010000091.1:0-12591 GCA_050695855.1 Candidatus Limnocylindria bacterium | reverse complement strand
GGGTCCGGCTGGGACTGATGATCCCGGACGTGGTTCGGATGCAGACCCGAGCCATTCTGACCGCTGCTTCCCGGGTGGCGGCTGAGGGTCGCACGCCCCTGCCCGAGATCATGATCCCGCTGGTCGGCCACCGGAACGAGCTGCATGAGACCCGGATCATCCTCGAGGCGGAGGCAGCCGCGGTGCAGGCCGCTTCGGGGCAGACCGTCCACTACCAGTTCGGGACGATGATCGAGGTCCCGCGCGGCGCGCTCACCGCGGACCAGATCGCGGAGGATGCCGAGTTCTTCAGCTTCGGCACCAACGATCTGACCCAGATGACCTTCGGCTACTCCCGGGACGACGCGGAGGGCAAGTTCCTGATGCGCTACGTCGAGCGCAAGATCCTGCCCGACAACCCGTTCCAGGTCCTCGATCGCGAGGGCGTCGGGCAGCTGGTCCGGATCGCGACCGAGAAGGGACGGGCCGCCCGGCCGGACATCACCATCGGGATCTGCGGCGAGCACGGCGGGGATCCGGCGAGCATCGCCTTCTGCCATGAGATCGGCCTGGACTACGTGTCGTGCTCCCCGTTCCGCGTCCCGGTCGCCCGCCTGGCCGCCGCGCAGGCCGCTCTGTCGGGAGGTCCCGAGCGGGACCGATAACCTTCGCCCGCCTGCCCATGGCGTCGAGCGCGCTAGGGATCGGAAAGCGGCTGCCCGAACGGAGCCCGGTCCGTCCCCTCGGCGCCCGTATCCGCGGCCAGCGTGGCGCGGAGCCCCTTGAAGTCTCGCTGGAGAATCTTGGCCAGAATGACCGTCGGCAGTAACGCGACGAGCCGCAGCCAGCCGGCGACGTCGCCCTCGTATCGCGCCAGGACTCGGGTCCCGCCAGATTCGGGCAGGCAGACGTATTCGACGCGAGAGTTCCACGGTGTTGTGGAGTGCCACACCACCCGCCGTTCGGCGTCGAGCTCGATGAGCTCGTCGGTGAAATGGATTCTGAACGGACCGATGCTATCGATCGCCGCCCATTTCGTCCCGACCACGCGCGGCCCGTCCCCGATCTGGCGTCGCTGCACCACAGCAGGGGCGAATTGGTGCCACCTGGCGGGATCGGCCAGGTAGGCGTAAACCCGCCCGGGTGGATGATCGATCCCGGCCTCGATCTCGACTCGTCTCCACATCGGCGCTGTCTGCCCTCCCACCTCGACGGTGAAATCCCGGCGGCTTGGCACTGTGTTGGGACGGATCCGGTTGGGATGGTAGCGCTCCCCCGGCTGGGAGAGTCGCCGATTACCGTTCTTTGTATCCTTCGCAACGCGAGCGGACGCTGGAGATCGCCCATGTACCAACTGCTGCTGTACATCCACATCGTGAGTGGGGTCATCTGGGTGGGGGGAGCGGTGTATGTGCAGCTGCTCGCGATCCGGGTGGGTCGATCCGACGATCCGGCCGAAACGGCCCGGATGGCACGGCACTTCGAGGCGTTGGGAAGCCGCGTGTTCGTCCCGGCGGCGCTTCTGATCATCGTCACCGGCGCGGTGATGACAGCCCAGATGTGGAGCTTCGGCCAGCTCTGGATTGCCGTTTCGATTGCGCTCTGGGTGCTGTCGGCCGCGATTGGCGCGGTTTTCCTCGCTCCGGGCTCCAGGCGGGCAGCCGCACTCTTCGACGCCGAGGGGCCGGCGTCGCTAGCCGGTCGTCGCGTCCTTGCCCGACTGTTCCTCGTTTCGCGGCTTGAGCTGGTGAGTTTCGCGGTCATCATCGCCCTGATGGTCTTCAAGCCCGGAGCCTGAGGGCCACTCGCCACGTCGATCGCCGAGGGCGACTGGATGGCCGTCATGGTCAACCCGTCGAGGGAAGGTCCGTGAGACGGCTGGCCGGCGTCCATGAGTTCCTTGACGGCCCGTTGAACGATCCGGCCACGCTCCGCAACAACTTGCGGGACATGGGCCGCGCGAACCGGATCACGGGCGGAGCGTCGCTGTCGAGGCAGGCGATCGATGTGCTCGCGCCGCCTCCAGCGCCGCTCGCCGTACTCGACGTCGGGACGGGCGGGGCAGACATACCGCTCGCCCTGCTCGCCGCCGCGCGCCGCGGTCACCGGCAGGTCACGGTCACCGCGGTAGACGGCCGACCCGAAGTCCTGGCCGCCGCCCGCGCCGCTCGCCCCGACATCGACCGGACCGCAGCCCTGGTGCTCGACCTCGCTGATGGGCGATCGCTGCCGTACCCCGACGCGTCGTTCGATGTCGCGCACGCCTCCCTGGTCCTGCATCACCTCGAACCCGCGGACGCGATCTCGTTCCTTCGCGAGCTGGCCCGTGTCGCACGGCGGGGGATCGTCGTGAACGATTTGTCCCGGCGACGAATCACCGTCCTGGGATCCTGGCTCCTGTCCCACGCCTTTACCCGTAACGCGTACACCCGGCATGACGCGCCGCTCTCCGCGCGCCGCGCGTACACCCTGGCCGAGGCGCAATCGTTGCTGGCGCAGGCGGGGCTGCAACCAGTCTTTGTCACGCACGGTGTTTTCGGCCACCGATGGGCCATCGCGGCGGTACGTCAGTGACCCAGACCGAGGTTATCGTTGTGGGCGGTGGCCCGGCCGGGTCGACGGTGGCCACCCTTTTGGCGCGCCGCGACCGAGAGGTCGTGCTTCTGGAGCGGACCCCGAGCTGGCGGTGGCGGGCCTGCGGCGTGTTCAGCTCACCTGCGGCCGTCACCGCGTTGCAGCGCATCGGGCTCCCCGACAACGTGCTCGCGGCGGCCGCTCGCTCGATCCCGGCCATGCGCGTCGAGCTGGCGGATGGGACCTCCTTTCGCCTGACCTATGGCGATGACGACAGGCTCGTGCGGCCGGCGGTGGGATTCGAGCGACGCGTCCTCGACGAGGCCCTGCTGACCATGGCCCGGACCGCGGGCGTCGAGGTCAGGACCGGCGTAGCGGTGACCCGAGCCGCCTTCGGCGCGGGCACCCAGAAGCTCGTCGTCCGCGACGCCACGACCGTTGAAGAGCTCAACGCCCGGGTGGTGATCGGCGCCGACGGGATCCGTTCGACGATTGCCCGTGGCGCGGGCGTCACTCGACCCGCGCGCCTCGGTCGTCGAGTCGGGCTGACGTTCCACGTGGTGGACCCTCGCCCCACGGCGGCACCCTGCGACGCGCGGATGGTGCTCCTCGAGAACGCCTACTGCGGACTGGCTCCCGTGCCGGGCGGCAGGCTGAACGTGGGGATCGTGCTTGCCGGCGCTGCCTGGCAGCAGCGCCTGGCGGCGGATGGCGCGGGCGCGGTCGTGACCGATGTCCTGTCGGCCATCCCGCGCGCCGCCGACGACCCGACCGATTGGGCGGCCGCCGAACGATCCGATCCGATCGAGGGTGCCGCCCCGCTCGGCCACCGCGTGGCGCGTCGGGCAGGCGACGGCTGGCTCCTCGTCGGTGATGCTGCGGGATTCCTCGATCCGCTCACCGGGGAGGGACTACACCGGGCGCTCGTCTCGGCCGAGCTGGCGGCCGGCGCGATCCACGCCCACCTCGGCGGCGCCGCGGGCGCGCTGCGGGGCTACGACCGGGCGATGTCCGCTCGGTTCCGATCGAAGGACGTCGTCACCCTCTTGATCCAGGCTTTCCTCGCCCGCCCCGCCCTGATTCGCCACGCCGCCAGCCGGTTGGCGCGTCGCGATGCGCTCCGTGAGACGATGGGACTCGTGCTCGGCGACCTGGTACCTGCCTCCCGCGCCCTGGAACCCGCTTTCCTGGCCGGCCTCCTCGGGCCGTGAGCCGGTCCTCCCGGCGTCGCTGAGGCGATCATGCGCACGACCACCAGCATCGAGGTCGCCGCTCCGGCGGAGCTCGTCTTTCGACTGGCGCGCGAACCGCTGCGCTGGCCGATGCTGCTGCCGCACTACGAGCGGGCGCGCGAGATCTCCCGCGATGGCAACGCCATCGTCTGCGAGTTCGTCGCCCGCCGGCCGTTCGTTCCGTTGCTCGGGATCGGCATTCCAGTCGCCTGGCGTTCGCGTACCTGGGCCGAGCCGAATCGCCTGCGAATCAGGTTCCACCACCTGGCCGGCGCCACGCGAGGGATGGACGTCACCTGGCGGATCGAGCCTGTTGACGGCGGATGCCGGGTGACGATCGAGCACGACTTTCGGCCGCGGCTTCGGCCATGGGCGGCGATCGTGGATCGGACGTTCACCAAACCGATCGCCAATCGGACGCTGCGCGGTTTCAAGGCGATCGCCGAATGCCTGGCACCCGAGCTCGCGCCCGCCGGGGGCGCGGTACGCGAATCGTGACCGGCGATCGAAGGCGAGTCTGGATCACGGGGCTGGGCGTGGTCACCGCTGCTGGCATCGGACTCGACGGCTTTCGCGCCGGCCTGCGGCGAGCGGTGTCGCCCATTCGCGCGATCGACCGGTTCGATGCTTCCGCCTTCCGCTCACGGGTCGCGGCTCAGGTCGACGACTTCGACCCGGCGGCCCACATGGATGCCCGGTCGGTCAGGGGGCTGGACCGATTCAGCCAGTTCGCCGTCGCCTCGGGCCGGATGGCCATGAACGATGCGCAGCTCACCCCCGGCGAGCGTCACCATCCCGCGCCGGAACGAGTCGGCATCTACCTCGGCAGCGCGCTGGGCGGAGTCGCGTTCGCCGAGGAGCAGCACGAGCGCTACATGGAGCGTGGGATCCGCTCGGTCGCACCCACCCTGGCCTTGGCCGTGTTCGGCGGCGCGGCACCCGCCAACCTGGGCATTGCGCTGGGCCTTCGAGGACCGATCCTGTCCACCGCCAACTCGTGCGCTTCGGGGTCGGTCGCGCTGGGCGAGGCGTTGGGCGCCATCCGCGCCGGGGAGATCGATGCGGCGGTGGCCGGCGGCGTGGAATGCCCGCTCTCGCCGCTCTCGTTCGGTGCCTTCGACATCATTCGCGCTCTGGCCACCGCCCACAACGACGCGCCCGACCAGGCCTGCCGGCCGTTTGACGCCGCGCGGAGTGGCTTCGTCCTTGGCGAAGGAGCCGCCCTGCTGGTGGTCGAGGAGGCCGAGGCCGCTCGTCGGCGAGGTGCCACGCCGTACGCGGAGCTGCGAGGCTATGGCGCGACGTCCGACGCGCATCACATGGTTCAGCCCCGGCCCGACGGCGCCGAGGCTGCGCGAGCGATTCGCATCGCACTGGCCGATGCGAACGACGACCCAGGGTCGATCGACTACGTGAACGCGCACGCCAGCTCCACCCCGTTGGGGGACGTCGCCGAGGCCGTTGCCCTGGAGCGGGCACTGGACGGGCACGCGGCGGCGGTCCCGGTCTCCGGCACCAAGGCTCTGTGCGGACACCCGCTCGGCGCCACGGCCGCCATCGAGGCAGCCATCGCGGCGCTCACCATCCGCGACGGCTGGGCGCCACCGTCGGTGAACCTGGCCGAACCCGATGGCGACATCGAACCGCGGCTTCCGGGCCTGATCCGCGACCCCACCGGTCTGGCGGGGGACTACCGCCGTGTCCTGTCGACGTCGTTCGGCTTTGGGGGACTCAACGCCGCACTGGTCCTCGGCGCTCCGAGCTGAGGCGCGGGCCATCAGCCGGCAACGTCTGCCGGGAGCATCGGTCAGGACTTGGGGATCTCCTTCTCGGGGTCGATGAAGGGCATCGGCACCACGGTCGCCCCCCGCTCGCCGTCGGGAGTGGCCACTCGGACCTGCGAGCCGTTGCCGGCCCGTTCGATGGGCAGCCATGCATACCCGATGTTCCGCTCCAGGCGCGGCGACCACAGCGCGGTGGTGACCTCGCCCAGCGGCGCGCCATCGGCGTGAACCGGCCATTTCGTGAAATTCATCTCCAGCCGATTCCCGTCGATCTCGACGCCCACCAGCCGTCGGCGGACGCCCGACTCGCGAACCCGACGCAGCGCGTCCTTGCCCATGAACGGGAAGTCCCCGTCGAGCTGGCACAGCCGCTCGAGGCCGACCTCGTACGGGTTGTTCTCGATCGTCATGTCCGCGCCCCAGTTCAGGATTCCGCCCTCCACCCGGCGGATGTCGCTCGGCCCGGTGGGCCGAATCTGGAACGGCTTGCCGGCCTCCATGATCCGCTCCCACAGCGCCGTTCCGTACTGGCCGTCGCGCAGGTAGATCTCGTATCCCACCTCGGCAGTCCAGCCGGTGCGGGTCACCACCACCGGAATGCCGTCCAGGTTGAGCTCGCGGAACCAGTAGTACTTCAGCGACAGGATGTCGTCGCCGAATAAGGCGGCGACCACGTCCTTGGAGGCCGGTCCCTGGATCTGGACCGGAGACACGTCCGGCTCACCCAGTTGGACGTCCCAGCCCAGGTCGGCCGCCAGGCCGATGGCGTACAACAGCGCGTCCGAACTGGCCAACGCGAACCAGAAGTGGTTCTCGCCCAGGCGGAGCATGACCGGGTCGTTGACGATGCCTCCGTCGGGCGCGGTGATGAGCACGTACTTGCCCTGGCCCACCGCGCACGTCGACAGGTCGCGTGGCGTCAGCAGCTGGGCGAAGCGGAATCCGTCACGGCCCTGAACCTCCAGATTGCGTTCGACCGCCACGTCCCACAGCGTCACGTGCTTCAGGAGATGCCAGTACTCGGCCTCGAAGTCGTCGAAGGAGGTCGGGAACAGCATGTGGTTGTAGACCGTGTAGCCCCGCGGGCCATATTGCTGCTCCGCTTCAAAGAACGGCGACCGTCGAAGCCGCGCACCACGCTGGACCAGGGACATGTCGAAAGCCATTCGTTCCTCCCGCAGGGACCGATACCGATGCGCCTCTTCTACACGACTCGAGTGCCCGGCGGCGCCCCGGATCGGCGCTCGGTTTTCAGGGACTCGCGGTCGGGGTGGGCGTCGGCTCGGGCGGCGAAGGGGTTGGTGTTGCCGTTTCGGTCGGCACCGCCGTTGCGGCTGGCGTTTCGGTCGGCATTGGGGAGGGCGTCGGGGTCGGACCCGGGGCGGACGGGCCGGGGGTGGGCGGTCGCGGAGTGGCGCCGGGAATCAGCGACGGCAAGGGTCCCGGCGTGAAGCCCGGCAGAGGTGTCTCGGAGCCCAACGGGGAGGGAGCCTCGGCCGGGGTGGAGTCGCCGCCCGATGGCTGGTGGCTCGGGACCGCTTCCCCATCCGATGGATTCCCCAGGCCGGCCAACTGCGTCCCTTCCGGTTCGGCTGCTGGCGCGCCCGCCGGTCCCCCAAGCCCAACGAGCTGAGAGATCCCGAAGACGACCAGGATTCCGGCCAGGAGGGCGGCGGTGACTGCGGTTCCTACCCGAGCCCAGGCCATGCCCACCCGAAGTCGCGAGGGCGCAGCCAAAGGGGGCGGCCTGCGGGCCGCCGCGACGTCGATGAGTGCCAAGCCATCAAACGCGCCGAGGGCCGCGGTGCACCGCTCGCAGACGGAGGCGTGGACGGCGATCTCGCGTGGAGGATCGCCGGGAGCACCTTCCGCCAGCCAGGTCTCGAGCTGGGCGTGCGCATCGGTCATCGTTTGGACCCTGTCAGGACCGGCGCCGCGATGGCGTTCACGCGGGCCGTCAGCGCTCCGGCCGGCGGCTTTGCGTCGCGCGTTCTGGAGGCTGCAAGGTACGCGGTCAGGTAGTCCCGGCGGGCGTGGCGGACCCGGGCGTCACTGCCCACGATCTCGTGCACGTCCGCGGGGCCGAATCCCTCAATCGTGGCGGCCGTCACCGCCGCGCGACCTCGGACATCGAGGCTGGCCAGTGCATCGTAGGTTGGGG
This sequence comes from Candidatus Limnocylindria bacterium, assembly GCA_050695855.1. Classification (GTDB taxonomy): domain Bacteria; phylum Chloroflexota; class Limnocylindria; order QHBO01; family QHBO01; genus DASTEQ01. Next base: position 4,861 of record JBOGTA010000091.1, on the reverse strand, counting down.
GATCCACGCCGAGGGCGAGCAAGGCCTCCCGCCGTTCGGTCTCGGGCGGTCGCCGATGGCCCCAGGCCGGCCCGCGAGCGGCGCTCGTCAGCGTGGCGCGAAGCCATGCCGCCGCGCGCTCCGGATGGCGGAGCTGGCCAATCCGCTCGGCCCCGCGAGCCAGCGCCTCGGCGGTGAGCATCCCGGCCAGCGTCCGGTCGCCCAGGGTCACGAGCAGGGCGAAGCCATGGAGTCGCTCGCCATGGAGTTCGACCAACGCGTCGTGGAGGGACGGCTCGTCCACGTGCCCGATGGTAGCCGACCGCGGCGACCCCTCCACACCGGCGCCCCGGGTGCCCGTAGATCGCCAGAAACTTGACAGGGCGCTAAAATAGGTTCTGGACCCTTGACAAAACTCTTGACAAATCACTTGACACACGCGCCCGGCGCGTGGGGATCATCGCGATGAGCTCAGCCGGCACCGTCGCCGACATCAAGTCACGCCTGCCCGTCACCGAGATCGTGGGCGAGTCGGTCAACTTGAAGAAGGCGGGCTCCACGTGGAAGGGGCTGTGCCCGTTCCACACCGAGCGAACCCCGTCTTTCACGGTCAGCCCCGAGCGCGAATCGTGGCATTGCTTCGGCTGTGGCGAGCATGGGGACATCTTCACCTTCGTCATGAAACGCGATGGGCTCGAATTCAGAGAGGCGCTCAACCGGCTGGCCGAGCGAGCAGGCGTCGAAGTCTCGGCCCGCGGGGCGCGTGAGGATCGGCATCGGAAGCGCCTGCGCGATGCCCTGGAGGCTGCCATCGCATGGTACCGCGAGGTCCTGCGCCAGGCCCGACAGGCCGAACCCGCCCGGCGTTACCTCGCCGAGCGCGGCTTCACGGAGGAGACACTCGATCAATTCGCCATCGGCTTTGCACCCGACAGCTGGGATGCCCTCGTCAAACGCCTGGCCGCGCGCGGGTTCTCCTCGGAGGAGATGATCGCGGCCGGACTCGCCAGCGCGGGTCAGCGGGGACGGCCGGTGGACCGTTTCCGGCGCCGGATCATCGTCCCCATCCGAGATGCAGCCGGGAAGGCGGTGGGCCTCGGGGCCCGGGCGATGCCCGACGGGGAAGGCCCCAAGTACCTGAACTCGCCGGCGACGCCGTTGTTCGACAAGAGCAAGACCCTGTACGGGATCGACCGGGCGCGGAACGCCATTCGTCGCGAGAAGCTGGCAGTCATCGTCGAGGGCTATACCGATGTCATGGCCGCGCACCAGGCCGGGTTCACGAACGTCGTGGCCTCGCTGGGAACGGCCCTGACGCGCGGGCAGGTGGACCTTGCGACCCGCTACGCCGATGCGATTGCCCTCGCCTACGACGTCGACCTGGCCGGCGAGACAGCAACCGAGCGTGGGCTCCTGGAGGAGCTGGGACCCAGCCAGAGCGTGACCCGGGTCCGTGTGGTGCGGATCCCCGCCGGAAAGGACCCCGACGAGCTGATCCGAACCGATCCCGATGGCTGGCGTCAGGCCGTGGAGGACGCCAAGCCCGTGGTCGAATACTTCATGGACCGCGTGGCGGCCGAGGTCGACATCTCGACAGTCGGCGGTCGACGCGAGATGGCGGGCCGCGTGTTGGCCATCCTGCAGCGGGTCGGCGACCCGGTGGAACAGGACCTGTACCTCCAGCAGCTGTCGAGGACGGTGCAGGTTGATGAACGGATCCTGCGCGAGGCGCTGCGCCGGCCACGCGTCCAGCGTAGGAAGCCAAGCAGCGCGGCTCCGGTGGGTCCCGGCACGCCCATCCTCGATGCGCTCGAGACCGAGACTCTGGCACTTCTGATCCGCCATCCGGGACTGACCATCGACCTGGACACGAATCCGCTCCCATTCGGTCAGCCGCAGGCCACCGCCCTGGCCGCGGCATGGACAGCGTGGGTGGCCGCCAATCCCGGGCCCGCCCCCCGCGACCTGGAGGCGTTCGTCGCCGAGCTTGATCCGATCTCGTCGGACCTGGCGCGGGTAGTTATCCATGCCGCCAACGCCGGGCCGCGCCACGAGCCAGCCGTTGCCGCCGAGGCGCTCCGTGTCTGTCGCCTTCGTCTGCGGCGGGCGAGGATCGAGGAAGCCATCGGCGATGGCCGTCACCTGCTCGAAGACGCCGAGCGCGACGGTGACCGCGAACTCCTCGAACAGATTGAGACTCATATCACCCGTCTCGGCCGCGAAAAGGCCGATGTAACCAGACAGTTGGCGACGCCGGCCGTCCCGGCGCAAGGAGGATCCTGATCGTGGCCCAGGCCAAGACCCCCATCCGCGAAACCAGTCGAGTCAGCGCCAAGGCGCCGGTCGCGCCTACGCCAGCGCGAGCCAAGTCTGCGGCGCCATCGGCTTCGGCCAAGCCCGTGTCGACGAAGGTCGTTGCGGCCAAGCCAGCAGCTACCGCGAAGGCTAGTCCTGCGGCCAAGCCTGCCCCGAAGGCGGCAGGCAAGCCTGCCTCGACAAAGGCCGAGGCCAAGAAGGTCGCCCCAGCGGTAAAGGCCGCTCCCCCCGCGAAGGCAGCCGCCAAGCCCGCGCCCGCGAAGGCCGCTCCCCCCGCGAAGGCCGCCGCCAAGCCCGCGCCCGCAGAGGCCCTCGCCTCGTCGAAAGCCACTTCCGCGAAGCCCGCCGCCCCCAAGGTCGCGGTGAAGGCCGCAGCCATGAAAGTAGCGCCCGCCCCCAAGGCGACGGCAACGAAGGCCGCCGCTCCGGTCCCGGCTCCTGCCCGGCCCAAGCCCTCGAAGGCGGGGAAGGCGCCGGCGGCCAAGGCGGCCACCACGGAAGCCTCCGATGAGGCGGCGATCGCGGTCGAGGACCTGCTGTCGCACGGTCGCGAGGACGGGTTCATCACCCACGACCAGATCCTGGCCGCCGTGCCAGCCCCCGAAGCCAACCTGGAGCACATCGAGGAGCTGTTCGCGGCCGCCGAGGAGCAGGGCGTTGAGGTCTTCGACGCCGAGAATCAGCCGACGTTCAGCGAGCCGGCCGACGAGGTCGCGGTCTCCATCCCTGACGAGGAGGGTCTCGCCGAGGGCAAGGCCGACAAAGAGCCGGAGGAGGACCTTGAGGCACTGGCCGCGGACCTCATCGGGATCGATGACCCGGTCCGGATGTACCTCAAGGAGATCGGCAAGGTCGCCTTGCTGACTGCCGAGGAGGAGGTGGTCCTGGCCAAGGCGATTGAGCTGGGGGAGCTGGCGATCGAAGACCCCGCCCGCGCGATGGTGAACCTGTACACCTGGGTCACCCTCAGCTCCGAGCCCAAGGCACGGGCCATGGCCGCCATGCGTGCCTTCGACCTGCCCCAGGAGTCACCTCGGGTCACGCTCGACGCCATCGACTGGTGGGTCGCCTCCGGGAACCCCATAGACCGCCCGAGCATCCGTTTCACGAAGGCCCGCCGCGATCCCGACCTGGACGATGAGGGACGCGCGCGCATTTTGGAGGCCGAGTCGCTCCTGAAGTCACTTGCCAGCGACCCGGCGCAGGCCCTCAAGGACGCTGTCCTGTTCGGCCATACATACCGCTTCCGGCAGCTCGAGCACCCCGGACGCGACGAGCTCTACGCGCTTGAACAATGGGCACGAGAGACTGCGCAGTCCGTCGTCCGCGCCTACATCGAGGCCGGGCGCGACAAGGCGTACCTCAAGGAGCTCGGGTATGACCCCGAGGTCCCGCCCGAGGTGCCGCTTGAGCGGCGTAGCGGACGGCTGGTGGACCAGAGCGTCGACGGGCGGCGCCGCCTGACCGAGGCCAATCTCCGGCTGGTGGTGAGCATCGCCAAGAAGTACATCGGTCGTGGCATGAGCTTCCTGGATCTCATCCAGGAGGGGAACATCGGGCTCATTCGGGCGGTGGAGAAGTTCGAGTACGAGAAGGGCTTCAAGTTCAGCACGTACGCGACCTGGTGGATCCGGCAGGCCATCACCCGGGCCATCGCCGATCAGGCCCGCACCATCCGGATCCCGGTCCACATGGTCGAGACCATCAACCGCCTGATCCGGGTCAGCCGGACCCTACTCCAGGAGCTCGGTCGCGAACCGACGGTGGAGGAGATCGCGCGCCGCATGAGCCGCGACGAGATCGTGCGCGAGCTCCGCGACAAGTTCGAGCGCGAGCCCACCGAGGAGGAGGTCGACCGTCGCGAGGCGGCCGGGCCGCAGACGGTCAGCCCCGAGAAGGTGCGCGAGATCATGAAGGTCAGCCAGGAGCCGGTCAGCCTCGAGACGCCCATCGGCGAGGAGGAGGACAGCCACCTCGGCGACTTCATCCCGGACCTGGCGACGCAGGCACCGGCCGATGCCGCCAGCGCTCAGCTGCTCAAGGAGCAGGTGGAGGGCGTGCTCGACTCGCTGACTCCGCGCGAGCGTCGCGTGCTCCAGCTTCGCTTCGGCCTCGAGGACGGCCGTTCGCGGACCCTGGAGGAGGTAGGCCGCGACTTCAACGTGACCCGCGAGCGGATCCGACAGATCGAGGCCAAGGCACTGCGCAAGCTGCGGCACCCGAGCCGCTCCCGGAAGCTCAAGGACTACCTCGAGTAGGCATGGAATTTACCGATGTTGTCGGGCGGCGGCGGATGGTCCGGCGCTTTGCCGACAGCCCGGTCGACGGGGCGGTGCTGGAGCGGATCGCCGCCACCGCGCAGCGCACGCCGAGCGCCGGGTTCAGCCAGGGCCAGCGGCTCGTCGTCGTCACCGATCCTGCACGCCGCGCCGCGGTCGCGGCGGCAATCGGCGAATCGGAGTACGTGGCCGCCGGCTACGCGCCGTGGGTCAGCGAGTGCGCGGCCGTGTTCATTCCGTGCGTCAGCGAGCAGGTCTACCACGATCGGTACCGCGGGGCCGACAAG